>NZ_LPXK01000002.1:0-154928 GCF_001618185.1 Thalassospira sp. MCCC 1A02898
CTCAGAAGTGAAACCAGCCTGCGCCGATGGTACTTTGTCTTAAGGCACGGGAGAGTAGGTCACCGCCGGGCCTTCCAAATACAGCAACATATTCCCTATAGTCACACGACTTTGAAAACCCTCGACCTTAACCGGTCGGGGGGTTTTGTCGTTTCAGGCTTTCATAATTAGGTGTGCTGCCACCTCACAGCACTGTGAGGATATGTGTGGAATGTCTCACGCCTCTTTGACTTGGCGTGTGCGAATGGTGCAGTGACGAATTTGCCCATCGCCCTTACGGTTAAATCATCACCTGGACTTGAGTGTCCGCATTTAACCGAAGGGAAACGACGATGAAAAAAGCAATGGTTCTGGGTGCAGCATTGAGTGCTGCTGTTTCAATGGCTGCGATCAATCAGGCTGCTGCCGATGGCGCCAAGGAAAAATGTTTTGGTGTGTCGCTGGCCGGTCAGAATGACTGTGCCGCTGGTCCGGGTACGACCTGTGCCGGGACGTCGACTGTCGATTATCAGGGCAATGCCTGGAAGCTGGTTCCGGCAGGCACCTGTGAAGATATGAGCTTCACCACCGCGGATGGCCGTGAAGTCATGGGCAGCCTGGAAGCGCTGGATCGCGATATTCCGCAGGGCTAAGTCCTGCAATCCCCCAAGCCGAACTCCAGGCCTAGCCCCAAGCCTAATCGCGTCCCGACAGACGGTCAGCACAGATCTGCATATGTCTCCCCCTGTCCCGATGTGCTGACCGTCCACCCGCGTAAACGGCGAAAAGATAAGGTTGCCCCGATATGACACCGCTGACACAGCTCCCTGAACGTGCAGGTGTTGGCTTCAAGGCCGAGCACGCGCAAGATGTCTTTGACGCAGTACCGACTGTGGGCTGGTTTGAAATCCATCCGGAAAACTACATGGTTGCCGGTGGCCCGCGCCTTGCCATGCTGGAAGAGCTGTCTGCGCATTATCCGGTCTCGATGCATGGGGTCGGATTGTCGCTTGGCGGCGGGGAGCCGTTAAACAACAACCATCTGGCTGACCTCAAACGTCTGGTTGACCGGTTTAATCCCGCCATGGTGTCAGAGCATATTGCATGGTCCGCCCATGAAGGTCTTTATATGGCTGATCTGCTGCCGACCCCGATGACGAAAACGTCGCTTTCGCAGTTGGTGGATGCCATCAATAGTGTGCAGGACTTTATTGGTCGACGGATCCTTATCGAAAACCCGACATCCTATGTCCCCTTGCCGCAAAACTCGATCCCCGAACTGGAATTCATTACTGAGGCCGCCGCGCGTAGCGGCTGTGGTTTGCTGATTGATGTAAACAACGTTTACATATCGGCCCATAATCTGGGCTTTGATGCCAATACGTTTATTGATGCGGTGCCCGGTGATCTGGTCGGTGAAATTCATCTGGCCGGGCATGAGGAAGACGCCAATCCCGACGACAATGTTTTGATCGATACCCATTCCCGGCCTGTGGCCGATCCGGTTTGGGATCTGTTTGATCGTCTGATCGCGCGGATCGGGCGCAAGCCGACCCTGATTGAATGGGATAATGACGTCCCAAGCTGGGATGTGCTGGCGCGTGAAGCAGCTCTTGCCGACCGTCATCTTGAATATGCTGTGGACGCGCAGTTTGAGGCCGCGTCATGACGGAGCTCAAGGCATTTTATGACGGCTTTAGCGATGCCTTGCTGGCCCCGGAACCGGATGCGGTGCCAGATAGTGTCGCGGACGGTTACGCACACCGCTTTGCGATTTACCGCAACAACGTTCATCGTGGCCTGTATGACGCGTTGGGGGCTGCTTACCCGACCGTGCGCAAACTGGTCGGGGATGGTTTTTTTGATCAACTGGCGCAGGGGTTCGTTCAATCCGAAACCACACGTGCCGGATCGCTTGCCCTTTACGGGGCTGGCTTTGCTGACTTTCTGGCAAACCATCCGGTGTGTGATCGTTTGCCGTACCTGCCGGATATCGCACGGCTTGAACGCGCCCGGCTTGAGGTCAGCACGTCCGAAGACGCCAAGCCACTTCTGGCCGAAGAGCTCGGCGGGCTTGAGAATCAGCTGGAGGCCATGACACTGCGTGCGCATCCGGCCTGTCAGGTCGTGGCGTCGGAGTATCCGGTCTTTGCCATCTGGAATGCGCAAAACCCGGTCGACGGTGCCGAGATCGGCAAAACCAGCGTCGTGCAACGCGCTGAAACCGTTCTGGTCACACGCCCTTATATGCAGGTCGAAATGCGCGTGATGACCCATGGGCAGGCGGCGTTTTTTGCGGCGCTAACGCGGGATGGTTTGAGCCTTGGCGATGCGTGCGCCCACGCCCTTGAGGTCGATGCGAATTTTGATGTGATGGCGAGCTTTGCCACGTTTTTAACAATCGGGGCATTTGATGCCCACCTTACGATCCCGAGAGGAAACGGGCATGATGATGAATAGTGTAATTGGCGGCTATGCCCGTCTGGAGACGAAAATGGATGCCCTTGGCGGGCGCGATGTTATTGGCATTGCCAGCCGGGGGCTTTTTGTTCTTTTGCTGCTGCCTTACTACGTCAACAGCGCGATGACCAAGATTGACGGCTTTGGCCTCAGTGCTGGCGCATTCGCGCAGATCCTGCCGCCAATTGCCGAGCAGTATCTTTATGATACCTCCGCCATTCCGTTCTTCCCGTGGCACCTGATTGTCTGGGCCGGAACCCTTGGCGAGTTTGTCTTGCCGGTCCTGATTGTTGCCGGCCTGTTCACCCGCCTTGCAGCCCTTGGCATGATTGGCTTTGTCGTGGTTCAGACGGTGGTGGATGTTGTGTTTCATGGTGCAGCTCTGGGCGCGCTTGCCAACGGATTGCCGACCGAGCTGATTGATCACCGCCTGCTTTGGATTTCGCTTCTGGTGGCGCTGGTTTTTGCCGGTGGTGGCAAGCTGTCGGTGGATCGGTTTTTGTCGCACCGACGCGCCTGATGGAGGTCCTTGTGACTGCGCTTATGGCAGCACAGTAATCCCCGCTTGAATTCTTATTTTGCCGCAACCCGGTCGTTCTGGGCGCTCGCATCGCGCAGGCTTGCGAGGTATTCCTGGCTGATCTCATGCACTGCCATGATATGCCCGTAAAGCAAGTCTTCGGCGGCCTTGACGTCACCGCGCAGGATGGCATCGACGATGCCCTGATGTTCTTCATGTGAGGAGGCAAGCCGCGACAGGCTTTGGAACTGCACGCGGCGGAACGGGGCGACGCGCCGACGCACCGAAAGCGTAACATCCACCAGCACATCATTATGGGTGCCACGATACAGCGTATTGTGGAACGACCTGTTCAGCGTTTCGTAGCCGTCGCTATCGCCAAGGCGCACTGTTTCGGCCAATTCATGGTGCAGGCGTTCAAGATTGTGGCGCTCCCCACTTGTCATGCGCTTGGCTGCAAGCCGCCCGCAGGTGCCTTCCAGTTCGGCCATGCTTTCAAACATCGCCGTCAGCCGTTCCGGGGTTGCGAGCGAGACATAAACGCCGCGATTGGGAATCTTTTCGGCAAGTTCGGTTGCGGTCAAAAGCTGCAAGGCTTCGCGTACCGGCGTGCGTGAAACGCCGAACCGCTTGGCCAGAAGCGGTTCTTCCAAACGCTGCCCGGGGGGGAGTTTTCCTTTGACGATGTCATCTTCCAGCGCCTGACAAAGCTGTTGGGCGATGCCGACCTGTTCGGTCTGTTCGGACGGGGTGCTGAGCGCTTGGCGAAGCTCGATCATCTGAAGTCGATACCCTTCTTGCGAGGTTTGGTTGGGCTCCTATTGATCAAATGTATACACCAATTTTCAAGGCAAGGCCATGTTTCTCAAGGGTTGTAAAATCCGGACATTTTTTCGCGCCAGTTCCTGCATATTTATTGTGCAGTAAAAATGTGCATTGCAATATTTTGACTATTTAATTGGCATTTAGAGTGTCAAAGAATAATAGGAATTTTGTTAAGTCATTGAAAAATATGCAATGGCATGTGTGTTGCAAGATGTATACACAGTGCGGAATGCATTCCGTTGAGATCACGTTTCAGAGAAATAGCCATCTCTATCAGGGAGACATCAATGACAAACATTAAACGGCGCGATTTTCTGACCAAATCGGCAATCGGTGCGGCAGCAACCGGTGCAGGCGTTATCGCCGCACCAAGCATCGTTCGTGCGCAGGAAACCTTTAACTGGAAAATGACCAATGCCTATGGTCCGGGTTCACCCTTTTATGTGACCGGTCCGGGCAGCCCGGAAGATTTCTGCAAGCGCGTGACGGAAATGTCGAATGGTCGTCTGAACATTCAGCATTTCGCCGCTGGCGAACTGATCCCGGCTCTTGAAGGTTTTGACGCGGTGCAAGCCGGTACGGTCGAAATGAATGCGGCCAATGCCTATTTCTGGGCGGGCAAAATCTTTGCCGCCCAGTATTTCACGACCGTGCCCTTCGGTCTGAACTTCCAGGGGGTGAATGCCTGGCTGTATCATGGCGGCGGGCTTGAGCTTTGGCATGAAGTTTATCAGCCATATGGTCTGGTGGCCTTCCCGATGGGCAATACCGGCGTTCAGATGACCGGCTGGTTCCGTGAACCGATCGAAAGCCTTGATGATTTCAACGGCCTTAAAATGCGTATCCCGGGTCTGGCGGGTAAAGTTTATCAGCAGATCGGTGTTGAAGTGAAACTGCTTCCGGGCGGGGAAATCTTCCCGGCACTGGAACGTGGCGTGATTGATGCGGCCGAATTCGTTGGCCCGTATCAGGACCGTCGTCTGGGCCTGCAGAAAGCCGCCAAATACTACTACACCACCGGCTGGCATGAACCGTCCAACGTCACCGAACTTCTGATCAACCAGAAAGCCTGGGAAAGCCTTCCGGCCGATCTGCAGGCGATCGTCAAGAACGCCGCACAGGCCTGTAACCTTGATAGCCATTCCTGGTGTGAAGCCAACAACGCCGCAGCCCTGCGTGATCTGGTCGAGAACTTTGGCGTTACCGCGCAAACCCTGCCAGATGATGTTGTGACCAAGCTTAAGGACATCACCAAGGATACCCTTGAAGCCGAAGCCGCCAAAGACCCGATCACCAAAAAGGTCCATGACAGCTTCATGGCGTTCCGCGACACGCACCGTGAATGGGCCGCGATCAGTGAAAAGCCCTATCACGGGATCATTTCATCGAAAGGCGGGATGAGCTGATATGAAGTCGACCCGTACTGAGCCGTTACCGGACCGCGTTCTTGGTCTGGTTGTCGATATTGCCGGATGGGGTGCAGCGATCAGCGGTCTTGCCCTTGTTCTGGTGGTCGGTGGCAATGTGTTGCTGCGCTATCTGTTTAATTCCGGAAGTGTGGCGATGCAGGAACTTGAATGGCATCTGGTGTCGCCAATTGCCCTGATGGGGATGGCCTATGGCATGCGCCATGGCGGCCATGTGCGGGTCGATTTCCTTTATGAACGTCTGGGCCCACGGGCCCAGGCGATCATCGACCTTTTCTCGGCCGTTTTGATGGCGGTTCTGGGGGCTGCGCTGATCTGGTTTTCGATCCCCTATGTCGAGCAATCCATCATGATGGGCGAAGGCTCCCCCGATCCGGGTGGCCTGCCATATCGCTTCTTGCTCAAGGCCTTTATTCCGATCGGGTTTGGTCTTTTGCTGCTTCAGGCGATTGCCCAGGGCCTTATGAATTATCGTCAAATCGTTGCGGGTAATCGCAGCAATCCTGCCTTTGATGCACCTGATGCGGTCACGCAAACCGGTGCAGGAGACTAATCAGACATGACCGGAAATGAATGGCTGGCCATCGGTATGGTCGGGGGCTTCTTTGGCTTCCTCGTGCTTGGTGTGCCAGTGGCGATCTCGCTTGCGATTTCGGGATTTGCCTTTGGGATTATGGGGTTTGGCACCGGTTTGTTTAACCTGTTGCCGGCACGCGTTTACGGGGTTGTGACCAACTATACGCTGCTTGCCTTGCCGCTTTTCATCTTCATGGGGGTGATGCTTGAAAAATCCAAGCTGGCCGAAGAACTGATTGATGTGATCGGTCACGCCATGGGGCGGCTCAAGGGCGGCATGGGATTGGCCATCGTCATCGTTGGTGTGCTTATGGGCGCGTCTTCGGGTGTGGTCGGGGCGACGGTGGTGACTGTTGGATTGCTGTCACTGCAACCCCTGATCAATCGGGGCTATGACAAGGGCGTTGCCAGCGGTGTGATTTGCGCATCGGGCACCCTTGGGCAGATCATACCGCCCAGTCTGGTGTTGATCCTGTTGGCTGATATTCTGGGCGAATCTGTCGGCACATTGTTTGCCGCCGCCATGGTGCCGGGCTTGATCCTGGCCGGGATGCTTGGTCTTTATCTTGTGCTTTTGGGGATTTTCAAACCCGACATGGTACCCGCCATCCCCAAGGATGAACGCGACGCCATGAGCACGCAGCAACTCCTGATCAAGATTGCCAAGGTGGTCGTGCCGCCTTTGGCGCTGGTCTTTGCCGTGCTGGGCTCCATCGTTGGCGGGATTGCCGCCCCGACAGAGGCCGCATCAATGGGCGCGCTTGGTGCGTTGTTGCTCGCACTGTTTTCCGGGCGTCTGAACTTTGGTGTGATGCGCGATGTCTTGCATGACACGCTGATCACCAGTGCGATGGTGTTCTTCATTCTGATCTGTGCGCAGCCCTTTGGTCTGGCCTTCCGTGGCTTGGGCGGCGAGGGGCTTGTTCATGCGATGTTTGAATGGGTGCCGGGCGGGGATATGGGCAACCTTCTGTTCATGATGGCCGTGATCTTTGTGCTTGGCTTCTTCCTTGAATGGATCGAGATTTCCTATATCGCGCTTCCGATGTTCTTGCCGGTCTTCCTCAATAGCGGGATCGACATGGCATGGCTTGCCATTCTTGTGGCGATGAACCTTCAGACCAGCTTCCTGACGCCACCGTTTGGCTGGGCACTGTTCTTCCTTAAGGGGGTGGCACCGCCATCGGTTTCGACGGTCGATATCTATCGCGGGGTGATACCGTTTATCGGTATTCAGGCGCTTGCCCTGATCCTGTTGTTCATCTTCCCGGAACTGACAAGCTGGTTGCCAAATCTGATCGGCTGGTAGGCCGGTTTGGAAAACAGGTATTCTACAATGTGAAAAGGCGCTGAACGGATACGCAAAACAGCGCTATGAACAAACCGGGCATGTCGCAAACAACGCGACATGCCCGCAAGCATAAGGCAGGGAGATCAGCTGATCATGTTACGTTCAAGAACCGCACTCGGTGGCATGGTCACCGCACCCCATCATCTGGCCGCTGAGGCCGGGCGTGACATTCTGCGCGAAGGCGGAAATGCGGTCGAGGCGATGATTGCCGCCGCTGCGACCATTGCGGTTGTCTATCCGCATATGAACGCGATTGGTGGTGATGGTTTCTGGCTGATTGCCGAGCCCGGCAAGGACCCGGTTGCCATCCGGGCGTGTGGCGGGGCCGCAGGCCTTGCGACGCCGGACTTTTACCGCGAACAGGGCAAGGCCGCGATCCCGGCCCGTGGTCCGCTTGCGGCCCTGACGGTCGCCGGTGCGATTGGCGGATGGATCAAGGCGGCCGAGGTCGCGGCATCAATCGGCGGCAAAATCCCGCACAGTCGCCTGATGCGTGATGCGGTCCATCATGGCAAAACCGGCGTACCGGTTACCAAGTCACAGGTTGGCCTGACCACGACCAAAATGGCGGAACTTAAAGACTCTCCGGGCTATGTTGATACCTACGCCGCCAACGGCATTCCGGCGATTGGCGATGTGCTGAAACAGCCGGCCCTTGCCGCAACGCTAGAGCATCTTGGCCGGGTTGGCTTTGATGATTTTTATCGCGGCGATATCGCGCGAACCAATGCGCGCGGGCTTGAGGCAGTAGGAAGCCCGCTTCGCCTGACCGATTTTGAAGCCTATCACGCCAAAATCATGACGCCGCTTTCGGTCAAACTTTCAACCGGGACCGTTTTCAATATGGTCCCGCCGACCCAGGGTGTGGCATCGCTGATGATCCTTGGCCTGTTTGATCGGCTGGGATTGTCCGGCGCGACTTTGGACGGCTTTGACCATGTCCATGGATTGATTGAGGCGACCAAACGCGCTTTCCTGAAACGTGACGCCCATGTTGGCGACCCGGCCCGGATGACCATCGATCCGATGTCGCTGCTATCTGATGAAATGCTCGATCATGAAGCCGCCAAAATCGATATGAAAACAGCACTTCCTTGGCCGCATGTCGCCAAGCCGGGCGATACGATCTGGATGGGGGCGGTTGATGCCAATGGTGTTGCGGTCAGCTATATCCAAAGCATCTTCTGGGAATTCGGATCTGGCGTTGTGGTGCCCGAAACCGGCGTGCTGTGGCAAAACCGCGGGGCGAGCTTTACTCTTCATGATGGCCCCAATCAACTCGGCCCGGGCCGCCTGCCGTTCCATACGCTCAATCCTGCCTTGGCAAAGCTTGATGACGGATCGGTGCTGACCTATGGCACCATGGGCGGCGAGGGACAGCCGCAAACCCAATCGGCAGTCTTTACCCGCAACGTGATCTATGGACAGGACCTGCAGGAAGCCGTTAGCGCGCCACGCTGGTTGCTGGGTAAAACATGGGGCGAAGACACAACAACCCTGAAACTTGAAAACCGCTTTGACCTGACCCTGATCGAACAGCTGAAATCAGCCGGTCATATGGTCGAGGTTGTTGGCCCCTATGAGGACATGATGGGCCATGCCGGCGGCATTCGGTTGAAGCCCAATGGCGTGATGGAAGGGGCCACCGATCCGCGTGCGGATGGTTCCGTGGCTGCCCTCTGAATCGATTGGGATTAGCTATTCCCTTCTGGCGAGTATTGCTTCGGCCAACTGGCCATCGCTATTTGGATTTTCATCACGAGTTATCGCAATCAATGCGCTGTCTGTCATGTGCGGATAAAGAAGGTTGTTCCAGCGATTGATCATCTCATTCGGTGATTTCAGCAGTCGGCGGATGTTTCTCGCTCTCTGTATCGACAAAGGATGCCGGACATCGCTGTGAAGCCGCTGAGTTAGCTCGGATTGTCTGAAGCGTGCTTCGTTCCATTCAATCCATTGGATGGCAAACTCTTGTTTGTTTGCCTGATACAGAGAATAAAGCGCAAATTCATCAACAGCCTCTTCATTGTCCCAATTGGGAAGGCCGAGTTTGTTCAGCAACGAATGCCCAAGCTCATGAAAAACTACAGCAGCCAAAGTTCCGGTATTTTCAGTTCTGACAAGCTCGAAAAAGAGCTCGGAGCATACGGTGATATTTCCGGATGACTTGATTGAAAAAGCGTTCTCCGTCCCGCACGGTTCAAGCACAATATCAAATTCGTCGAGATCAAAATTCTTGCTGATCTCGGAGCTTAACGCAGACATCCCTTCTTCGAAATTATGTGCGAGATTCCAAGGTGTTGGAACCGTCGCAAAAACTGCATAAGAAGCCTTCTTCTTAACGATCATGCTGAATGTATTGCTGAAAACAAGGTAGTAGGGGCCGTTCCCCGCAGCCTTACCCGAGAATGAAAAACTGCTTTTTTGTCTGTTGACGCCCCAGCAACTTGATCGCGCATTGGCACGAAGGAGTGACAAGTCACGCTCGTTGCATACAAAAACACTTAAATCGTCAAAAGTGGCATTGGCGACATCGACAAAGACCTCCAAATGAGCGGGCTCTTTCAGAGGAAGTGCCCTCCATGCAATGTTGCCAGCTTTTACCTCAATGGGGCCTTCGTCGATTTTGAAGCGCATATAATCTGCAACTTTTCCCTCGGCAAAGGCCAACGACGGGCAGATTAACAAGGATATTAATATGAAGAGATTTAATCGCATGCCTGCCCACGGTTAACTTTAGAACTTTCGAAAATTAAAACCTATGGGTGTGGTGGTGGTCAAGTAATGTGATCAACTGCGCGTGTCCTTATCCAATCTCCCACTCAATCACGTGCCGATACGTCTCGCCAGGTTTGAGCCACGGGCTTGGGAAGTCCGGATTGTTGGGGCTGTTGGGGTAGGTTTGCGGTTCGAGCGCAATGCCGCCCAATGTGTGCAGCGGCACGCCGTTTTCGGTTTTCATCGCATCATTGAAATGCTGTGCGAGATAGAATTGCAAACCGGCCTCGGTCGAAAACAGTTTGATCGACCGTTTGCTTGTCGGATCTGAAAGGGTGGCGATCTGGCGGAGCTCGCCGCGGGGGCCGGTCAGGCAGAAATTGTGATCAAAGCCTTGGGATGCGTGCGGCAACATATCGGAAATCCGCGCCGCGCTTCGGAAGTCATAGCCGGTCCCCATAACGTCGCGGATTTCGCCCGTCGGGATCAGTTTGTCATCAACCGGAAGCCATTGATTGGCGTTGATTTGTAAGACGTGACCGGCGGCGGTTTTATCAAACGTGCCCGTCAGGTTCCAATAGGCGTGACTTGTCATGTTGACCGGGCAGGGCTGATCGCAGGTGGCGGTGATTTCAAGACGCAGGCGATTGTCCGCAACCAGTGAATAGGTCGCAGATGCTCTCAAATTGCCCGGATATCCCTGATCCCCCGCGGGCGAGGTCAGTTCAAACGTAACACTGCGCTCTGTTTGATCAGAAATGGTCCAAAGCCGTCTGTCAAAGCCATCCGGTCCGCCATGCAGGTGGTGTTCGCCTTCGTTGGTGGCAAGCTGAACGACATCCCCGTTTTCACCCCTGTAGCGCGACTTTTCGATGCGATTGGCATAACGCCCGCACACCGCCCCGATATAGCTATCCTGATCAAGATAGGCGGCATCATCGATAAGGTTGACCGCGATATTGGTTTCCGATCCGTCCTTCAGATCACGCAAATATACTCCGCAAAGGCGCGCGCCAAGCGCAGAAACCAATACGCGAATCTGAGAGCTCTCTAATGCAGCGCGGGGGGCATTTTCGCCCTTTTGAAGTGTGTTAGTGTGGGGTTTTGCCATGTCTGGTATCGCGATGGTTTGTGACATTCGATTCTTGCCAAGATATTGATTTTTATTGGTTTAGCCAAGTTTTAATGTCGCTTGGCGCGATCACTCTAAAGGATGATGCACTATATGGTTGAGGGCTTAGAAATCATATTGTAATACTATATGGCTTTTAAGCAATAAGCCACTCTTAGGGAGGAAATCGTGGTAAGTTTTAAGAAGATGGCAGTTTCTACTGCCGCAATGGGTGTTGCACTTGGTCTGTCGTTTGCTGCGCACGCAGAAATGATGATCGGTTTCTCGCAGATCGGTTCGGAAAGTGGCTGGCGTACGTCGGAAACGGCGTCGATCAAGGCCGAAGCTGAACGTCGTGGGATCGATCTGAAATTCTCCGATGCACAGCAGAAACAGGAAAACCAGATCAAGGCAGTCCGTTCTTTCATCGCGCAGGGCGTGGATGGCATTCTTCTGGCTCCGGTCGTTGAAACCGGCTGGGACCAGGTTCTCAAAGAAGCAAAAGACGCCGGCATTCCGGTCGTCCTCGTTGACCGTGGTGTTGATGCAAGTGAAGACCTGTATCTGACCAAAGTGGCGTCGGACTTCGTGGTCGAAGGTGCTCTGGCCGCTGCGTGGCTGGCTGCTGAAACCAATGGCGTTTGCGACGTTGTCGAACTGCAGGGAACTGTTGGTTCGTCTGCCGCCAACGACCGTAAGGAAGGTTTTGAGTCGGTTGTTTCAAACTTCCCGGCCATCAACATCATCCGTTCGCAGTCCGGTGACTTCACCCGTTCCGGCGGCAAGGAAGTCATGGAAAGCTTCCTGAAAGCGGAAAATGGTGGTGCCAACATCTGTGCGGTTTATGCCCACAATGATGACATGGCACTGGGTGCCGTTCAGGCCATCAAGGAAGCCGGTCTGAACCCGGGTGAAGATATGCTGATCGTATCCATCGATGCGGTGCCAGATATCTTCAAGGCGATGGCCGATGGCGACACCAACGCCACCATCGAACTGAACCCGCATCTGGGCGGCCCGTCCTTTGACGCGATCAAGGCGGCAAAGGCTGGTGAAGAAGTTCCGAAATGGATCAAGGCAAATGGCCCGCTCTATCTGCCTGATACCGCTGCGGAAGAATACAAAATGCGTAGCAAATAACCTCTGACTTCCCCCATGGGTTCTGCCCATGGGGACAAGAGGAACGCTTCTCATTGCATCGGACGTGCTCCGGCGATTGCCGGGGTGCGTCCGGCTGTATCCGCAGCAAAAGACTTCAAAGACAGACTAGGGAGAGGGGCAGGATATGTCAGACACAGTGCTTTCAGTGCGCGGTGCGGGGAAGTTCTTTCCCGGCGTCAAGGCGCTGGAGGATGTGGATTTTGACCTTGAACGCGGCGAAATTCACGCCCTTCTGGGCGAAAACGGGGCCGGTAAATCGACCCTGATCAAGGTGATCACCGGGGTGCATCCGCGCGATGCCGGTACGGTGTCACTCGAAGGACAGGAAATCCATCCGCAGCATCCCGGTGATGCGCAGGAACTCGGCATTTCCACGGTTTATCAGGAAGTCAATCTGGTGCCGACACTGTCGGTGGCCGAAAACCTGATGTTGGAACGCCAGACCCGCAAATTCGGGTTGATTTCATGGAAAAAGACCGAGGCCGATGCCAAGACCGCCCTTGAGATTTTGGGGCTTGATATTGATGTCAATCGGCCGCTGGGCTCCTATTCGGTGGCGATCCAGCAATTGGTGGCAATCGCGCGCGCCGTCGCCCTTGATGCCAAGGTTCTTATTCTTGATGAACCGACCGCGTCACTTGACGGCGAAGAAATCAAAACACTGTTCCGGATCATGGGCGAGTTGCGCGACAAGGGGCTGGGGATTGTTTTTGTCACCCACTTCCTTGATCAGGTTTACGCGGTAACCGACCGTATTACCGTGCTGCGCAATGGCCGCCTGGTGGGCACGTTTGTCACCAAGGAACTGGCCCAGATTGATTTGATCAATCACATGCTCGGGCGTGAACTGGCCGAAGTCAGCGCGCATCGCCATCAGGACGAAGGCAGCTATGATGGCCCTGCGCGCCAGATCCAGATCAAGAATTTGGGCAAAAAGCGCGTGCTTGAGCCTGTGTCACTTGATCTGAAAGCTGGCGAGATTGTCGGTCTGGCCGGTCTTTTGGGATCCGGCAGGACGGAGCTTGCCGAACTGGTATTTGGCACCCAAAAAGCCGATAGCGGCCTTGTGTTTCTGGATGGGGAGCCGGTTATGCTGCGTTCCCCGCGTCATGCGATCCGGGCCGGTTTCGGGCTGTGCCCCGAAGACCGCAAACAGGACGGCATTGTTGCCGAACTGAGTGTGCGCGAAAATATCGTGCTTGCCCTTCAGGGGCGGCGTGGTTGGCTGCGCCCGATCCCGCGCGCCGAACAACAGAAATTTGCCGATGACATGATCAAGGCATTGGGTATCGCCACCCCCGACAGTGAAAAGCCCGTCGGGCAGCTCAGCGGTGGCAATCAGCAAAAAGTCATTCTGGCGCGCTGGCTGGTGTCCAAGCCGATCCTGTTGATCCTTGATGAACCGACACGCGGGATTGATGTGGGCGCCCATGCCGACATCATCAAACTGATCAAGGAGCTCTGTGACGAGGGGCTGGCATTGCTGGTCGCGTCATCCGAGCTTGAAGAAATCGTCGCCTTTGCTGACCGCGTGGCTGTGATGCGCGATCGTGAAAAGGTTTCTGAACTGGTGGGTGCGGAAATCACCCAGAACAGCATCATCGAGGCGATTGCACGATGACCAGTTTAAAAGACAAAAAGAAAATACGGGAAAGCAGCACCATGTCTGCATCTTCTTTGTTAAGTCGGCCCTGGTTTGGTCCGGTCGCAGCACTGATCCTGATCGTGCTGGGGATCGGGATCATTTCACCGGATTTCTTCAACATCCGCATCGTTGACGGCCATCTGTACGGATCGCTGGTTGATGTTGTCCATCGCGGGGCGTCGACCGCCCTTGTTGCGGTGGGCATGGCGATTGTGATCGGCACGCGCGGCATTGATCTGTCGGTGGGCTCGATCATTGCCATTTCGGGGGCGGTGATGGCGGTTCTGATCCGCGACACCGATCTGCATCCGGCTGTGATTATCCTGGCCGCCCTTGGTGCCGGGATTTTGTGCGGTTTGTGGAACGGCATTCTTGTCGCCTTCCTTGATATTCAGCCGATCATTGCCACCCTGATCCTGATGGTGGCCGGTCGCGGGATCGCCCAGATGATCACCGGTGGTCAGATCGTGACCTTCCACGGCGAATTCTTTGAAGGGATCGGCAGTGGTTATCTGCTGGGTATTCCGTGGCGGGTGATTATTGCCGCCGCCGTGATTGCGGCGATCTATTTCATCATGCGCAAGACCGCCCTGGGTCTGTTTGTTGAATCGGTTGGTGGCAACGCGCGCGCCAGCCGGGTCGCGGGCATCGATGCACGCGGTATCAAACTGATGGCCTACGCCGCATCGGGTCTGTGTTCGGCCTTTGCCGGGATCATCATTGCCGCCGACATTCGCGGTGCTGATGCCAATAATGCCGGTCTGTGGCTTGAACTCGATGCCATTCTGGCGGTTGTCATTGGCGGGGCGTCGCTGATGGGCGGTCGGTTCTTTATTGCGATGACCGTAATTGGCGTTCTGATCATTCAGGCGCTGACCACCGGTATCTTGTTGTCGGGTCTTCCGTCGCAATACACGCTCATCGTCAAGGCGGCGGTGGTGATGGTCGTTCTGCTGGTGCAGGCGCCAAAATCGCGCGAACTGGTCGGGCAGGCGATGGAACGCATGAAGCGGGGGAAATCCGATGAAAATTAATGAACGGTTTTATCCGATCCTTGCCACGCTTGCGGTTCTCGTACTGCTGTATGGCTACGGGATTGTTGAACATCGCGCCTTTTCCGATACCTATGTTCTGGGCGCGCTTCTGACCGACAATGCCTTTTTGATCATCACCGCGGTTGGCATGACGTTTGTCATTCTCTCGGGCGGGATTGATCTTTCGGTTGGGTCAATGATTGCCTTTATCGGTGTGCTGATGGCCGAACTTGTCACCGGCTTTGGCATGCATCCGGTGACGGCGGCCGTGGTTGCAATGATTGTCGGATCGGCATTCGGGGCGTTTATGGGGGTGATTATCGCCAAGTTCGATATTCAGCCCTTTATCATCACGTTGGCCGGGATGTTCTTCCTGCGCGGCATGTGCTTCCTGATCAATCTGGATTCCGTTCCGATTGATCATCCGTTTGTCTCGGCCTTTAGCGGGTTTAAAATCCAGCTGCCCGGACGCGGCTGGTTGACGGCATCGGCACTTCTTATGCTGGCGACTGTCATTGGCGGGGTGGTGATTGCCCACTTCACCCGGTTCGGACGCAATGTCTATGCGATTGGCGGGGACCGGCATTCGGCAGAATTGCTGGGTGTTCCGGTCCATAGCACCATCATCCGGGTTTATACCCTGTCGGGCTTTTTCAGCGCGCTTTCGGGCGTGGTGTTTGCCTTCTATACCGCATCGGCCTATCCGTTGGCCGCGGTCGGGGTGGAGCTTGATGCCATTGCCGCCGTGGTGATTGGTGGCACGCTTCTGACCGGCGGGATGGGCTTTGTGCTCGGCACGTTCTTTGGCGGGATCATCATGGGGGTTATCCAGACCCTGATCGCCTTTGACGGGTCACTTAACAGCTGGTGGACCAAGATCATGATTGGCGCGCTTCTGTTTGGCTTTATCGTCTTGCAACGCCTGATTACCCGGTCGTTTTCGGGGATGCGCGCCGGGGCGACATAAAGCGTCCGGCGATCAAAATACCTTCCTTCAAAACGCCCTGTTTGAATAAGCAGGGCGTTTTTTCTGTTCCCTTACATGGGGCGTTCTGATCGTGCAATCAGGCACCGGCGCGGGGGCAAAACTTTTGACAAAAAAATTGGTCAATCAGCCGCATTATTCATTTTGGGTGAATAATAAGCCCTATCTGCGCCAAACGCGCTACCCGGCGTTTTGGGGGTAAATTCAAATAGTATGAGGAATGGGGGCGGTGATCGTTTTGATCCGCCCCATCGGCATCGATTACAGGCCGATCTGATCCCAGTCATGTTCAACCGACATGCCGAGTTCCTTGCGCAGTTCGCGCATGGTCCGGCGCAGCAGGCCGTGCATTTTGCTGCGCGCCTCTTCGGGGTCGCGCTGGCTGATGGCGGCATAGACCGCGTGGTGATCGGGCAGCGACTTGACATGCGCCTTGGGTCCGCCCGATGACAGGCGGAAAGAACCGATCAGGGCGGTTTCGATCAACATGCCGAACGACTTCATGAAATCGTTGCCCGACGCATCCAGAATACCCTGATGGAACACAAGGTCGGTAATATAAACCGCCTCGGTGCCGGGTTCGGCCTTTTCCATTTCGAAATAGGCGGTTTCAAGATGCTTGATCTGTTCCGGCGTGGCGCGGACAGCGGCCATGGCGGCGGTGTTGGGCTCGATGATCAGGCGGGTTTCAAGCAGGCTATAGAGAAATGCCGGGTCCGGATCCGGGAAATGCCAGGACAGGACATCAGGATCTAGCAGGTTCCAGCTTGAGCGCGGCTTGACCCGTGTGCCGGTTTTCGGGCGACTTTCAATCAACCCCTTGGCCGAAAGGATTTTGATGGCTTCACGCAGGGCTGTGCGTGAAACATCAAGGGATTCACTTAAGGCCGCCTCTGTCGGCAGGACATCGCCAGGCGCAAGCTTGCCCGAAACAATGCGTGCGCCAAGATCGTGGGCAACAATGCTGTGCAGACTGCGTTTGGCGTAAGTTCTCGACATGGTAGACGACATATATTCCCTCCGGCGTGGCCCTGATTGAAAAGCAAATAGGCAAAAGGCCCGCTTTGTCATTATTCATATAATATGAATTAATTTTCAGGGCAACTTATCTGGTGCCGCCAACGCCTTGTGCTGCATAGCATATAATTATTTCAGGGGGGCGTCACGATGGCTGTTACGTATTTGCTTATGTCATGAACTTATAAACAAGCTTTCAGATAATGAAAGAAAAGACTGCATGGTTTGACGCTTGACAGGCCCGGATATCCTGATCATTAATGTTATTGTATGAAGAATAAAAAACAAGATTATCAGGAGGAAGCATCACGCAGCCGCGCACGGGAACGTGCCCGGACCATTCGTCTGGTCTGAAGGGGGCTTGTCGGCGTAGCATGATGTTGGCGTCAGGAAATTTTCGCCTGTTGCGCCGCACATAGCTTGATGGATGCACTTTCTGTCAATTTTGGCCTAGAATCGTGTTTGGCGTCAGGGGAATCCGACGTCTGACATCTGAAAACAAAACGCACGACGGGAGATGAAACGATCATGTCTGATCGCATGCCGACACACTACACAAGCCTGGAAGACAAATCGGTATTCATCACCGGTGGGGCATCGGGTATTGGCGAGGCGATTGTGACCGCCTTTGTCGAACAGGGGGCAAAAGTCGCCTTTGTCGACATCATGGAAGATGCCGGTAACGCACTTGTCGAAAAGCTTTCGAAAGATGCGCGAAATGCGCCTGTCTTTATCAAATGCGATCTGACCGATATTGCCGCCTTGCAGGCAGCCGTTGCCAAGGCGGCCGAGATCAATGGTCCGATCACCGGGTTGATGAACAATGCAGCGAACGATACCCGCCATAAATGGCAGGACGTCACCCCGGAATACTGGGATGAGCGTCAGGCAATCAATATTCGCCCGTCCTTCTTTGCCATTCAGGCGGTGGCGCCGATGATGCAAAAGGCCGGCGGTGGTGCGATCATCAATTTCGGGTCGGTCAGCTGGATGATGGGGCAGGGTGGCATGCCGGGCTACACCACAGCAAAGGCCGCAACCCATGGTCTGACGCGCGGTATGGCGCGCGATCTTGGCAAGGATCATATCCGCGTCAATACGCTCGTGCCCGGTTGGGTCATGACCCAGCGCCAGCTGGATCTTTGGGTCGATGAAGCCGCCGAACGTGAAATCGATGAGCGCCAGTGCCTGAAAAACAAGGTGATGCCCGATGATATTGCCCGCATGGCGCTTTTCCTGATTTCAGATGAAGCGCGCATGGTGACCGCGCAAAACTTTATCGTCGATGGCGGTTGGGTCTGACGCCCGTATCGCCACATCGTATAACCACATCGCCATATTCCGACATATATCCAAGACCGTTCAGGACAGAATTCATGAGACTGGTTCAATTCAAGGACACCGCCGGCGCGCAACATGTGGCCGTGGTCGAAGACCAAAATACCCTGATCCCGCTTAAGGGCGTTTCCACCACCCGTGAACTTGCGACCATCGCGCTTGCCAAGGGCATGACGATGATCGAAAAGGCAAAAATTCGTATGGGCGACACCACGGTCGACTATCACGAAGTTGCCCGTGATGGCCGCCTTTTGCCGCCGATCACCCATGTTGATCCGGCGCATTTCCTTGTGACCGGCACCGGGCTTACGCATCTGGGCTCCGCATCGGCACGTGCGAACATGCACAAGGCCGATAACAAGGACGCCAATGAAACCGATTCCATGAAGATGTTCCGCATGGGGGTTGAGGGCGGCAAGCCCAAGGCTGGCGAACACGGTGTGCAGCCGGAATGGTTCTATAAGGGCGATGGCTCCATCGTTGCCAATCCGGGGGCGGATATCCCAAGCCCGTCCTTTGCCCTTGATGGCAGTGAGGAACCGGAGATTGCCGCGATCTATGTCATTGATCATGATGGCACCCCGGTGCGCATCGGCTTTGCCATCGGTAACGAGTTTTCCGACCACGTGATGGAACGTCAGAACTACCTGTATCTGGCACATTCAAAGCTGCGTCATTGCGCGATGGGCCCGGAATTGCTGCTGGGCGATCTGCCAAGCCATGTTGAGGGCACCTCGCGCCTGTATCGCGATGGCAAGGTGATCTGGGAAAAGCAGTTCGTCAGCGGCGAAGACAACATGTCGCATTCGATCGCCAACCTTGAATATCACCATTTCAAATATGACCTGTTCCGCCGTCCGGGCGATGTGCATGCGCATTTCTTTGGCACCGCGACACTTTCCTTCGCCGATGGTGTCACCACCCAGGACGGTGATGAGTTCGAAATTGAATCGCCGCTATTTGGCCGCCCGATCCGCAACCGCCTGATGGTTCAGGCAGAGCGCCCGGTGACCGTCAAGGCGATCTGATGTCTTTCTGAGACTCCCAAGAGCCAAAAACCCTGTCTACCTCCAAACGACACGACTTGCCCCGGTTCTTGATTGGACCGGGGTTTTTTTTAACTTTAGGTTGTGGTTTGGTGGTTGTTTGTATTCTGCTAAAGTACGTTTTGGAAGACTGCCGATTTGGGGGAATAAATCTGTCCTCATCTTTCTTATGATGTTGTTTTGTTCAGTTTGGTTGAGGGTGGATAAAAATGAGGTTGATTGGCTTAACTCTTGAAAACTTTCGTTGTTACTCGGAAGCGATCAACGTGAAATTTGATAACTTAACTGCGTTGGTTGGGCAAAATGACGTCGGAAAATCATCATTGCTAGACGCGTTGGCAATCTTCTTCGAAGAAGCTCAACCAGACAAAGACGATGCAAGTAAAAACGGCGACCCAAAGAAAATGAGGATCGCATGTGAGTTTGACCAGTTACCTGATGCACTCGTTGTTGATGCCAATCACTCAACAAGCTTGGCAGCCGAGCACTTAGTCACCGCGAATAGAACCTTGGTTATTAACAAAGTCTATAACGGAAGCATTGGCTCTCCGAAAGTGAGTGCGATATTTGCGGAGGCAGAACACCCGACTGCGAGAGGATATGATGATTTGTTGAAGTTAAAAAGGGCAGAACTAGTCAAGAGAGCTGAAGATTTAGGGGTTGATTTAGCAGGTGTAGACAAAAGGGTGAATGCCGAGTTGCGGGCAGCTATTTGGGGTTCTTGTATAAATCTTCAGAAAATACCCTCGTCTGTACCACTGGAGGAAGAAGGAGGAAAGCAGCTATGGACGGCGCTTCAAGCTTACTTGCCAGCATTCGCCCTCTTCAAGTCTGACCGAGCGAGCTCTGACCAAGATAACGAAGCTCAAGACCCTTTGAATATGGCAATACGCGAAGCAATCAAGGAGGTTGAGCCTCGACTTCTTGAGATTCAAGAGCACGTTGAGAGCGAGGTTAAAAAGATTGCCGCGGCAACAGTGGAAAAACTTAAGGAGATGGATCCGAACATAGCTGAAACTCTTGATCCAATAGTTACGACCAAGAAGTGGGAAAAGCTATTTTCAACCAGTATTACGGGTGATAACGGCATTCCCCTCAATAAGAGAGGGAGTGGAGTTCGTAGGCTGGTTTTGCTTAATTTTTTCAGAGCAAAAGCCGAGAAAGGTGCGACAGATAAGTCAAAGGGCTCAATCATTTACGCAATCGAAGAACCTGAAACAAGTCAGCACCCGCGTAATCAACGGCTTCTCATGTCCGCGTTGAGTGACTTATCCTCAGGTGATGGGCGTCAAGTTATTCTTACGACCCACACTCCTATGCTTGCTCGATTACTTCCGATGGATCAAATCCGCTATATCAAACGACTGGAAAATAACACTAGAAGCATTGAGCATGGAACAGATGAGCTCAGCGGCGAAATTGCAAAGTCTCTAGGAGTGCTTCCAGATCATAATGTTAAAATTTTTGTGGGTGTTGAAGGCCCAAACGACATCCTGTTTATGAAGGGAATGGCTAGAGTTCTACGAAATGGCGGGGTCGATGTACCTGATTTAGAGAAATTGGAACTAGACGGGGAGCTCATATTCTTCCCATTCGGAGGGAGTAATTTGGCCGTTTGGGCATCTCGTTTGCGTCATTTAAATAGACCGGAATTCCATGTTTGTGACAGAGATAACCCTCTTCCTCATGCTCCGAAATACGATGCGCATGTAAACGAAGTTAATGGCCGAGATAATTGTAAAGCTACCTCGACGCGAAAACGAGAAATGGAGAACTACTTGCACCCTGATGCAGTAGTAGAGGCTTATCAGGGAAACGGTATGGAGTTGGATCTCCCCAAGGTTTTTGAGGATTTTGATGACGTTCCCGAAATCGTGGCAAAGGCAGTTCACACGCAGTCTTCAGCAATTGCCTGGGATGCCCTCGATCAAGAAAAAATATCCGAGAAAATCAAACGAGCTAAGAGGCAGTTAAACAGCGTGTGTGTATCAAAGATGAATTCTGTTCGACTACAGCAGTCAGACCCGGACAGCGAGATACATGGATGGTTTACGTGTATCTCAGAACTGATGGATTAGAAAACGGAACAAACCCTTTTCCTCGATCTCGGTCAAGTAGTTTGCCGTCAGCTTCACTCAACGTAATTTTCTCAATGCGTCGATAAACTCCTTGTAATCAGACATAAAGCCATCTGGAATTATATCTGAGCATTGATTTTCGCGAGCGGAGTGAGAAAAGGAGCCCAAAAAGGGGCAGTCCCCTTTTTTCGTTAACTCGGTCGGAGGTTACCTGACCTTAGAGTTCATGGTTCCGTTTTTTCTGGAAGCATTTAAGGCGGAATTAGGCTCCGACTTAGTTGTTTTCAATTAGTGAAAAATGACCGTCAAATGGATGGTTTGCCTGTCCAGAAAAAATTTTATGAGGAGGTTTCTGCGAAGTAATGAAAAAGGGGGCTTCCCGCTTTTTGGGAGAAAGCGAGAAGAATGACGACCAATGAAAAGCTTGGCTTTTGTGTGTTAGTTTGCAATTAATAATTGTAAGTCCTTGGTGCGCTAATGATTTTATTTTTTTTGAGGGAGGGGATATGGATTCAGGCGAGGGGGCAGCAGAAGTAGATCTGAGGATTCAATTCCGCGTGAAGGAGCCTGTTCGGCAGCATTTAGCATCTTCTTCTTACGATTCACTATGGAATATCGGGGACCGTTGGTTCCCTGAAAAAGAGTTCGGAATTAGCCTTCGGAAATTTCTTGAGGAATGGAAGGGGAATAGCCAGCTTGTTCCAGTAAAACTCTTTGAAGACAGCAGCGAACTTGTCAAGCGTAGACCTGAAACGTTAGAAGTGGCCGTTCTTGCGTGGTCGACAGTTTACGCGATGGGTTATGTCGTCCAGATTCTGGATTTTATTCTTAATTCGGACAATGAATTGGATAGGGGGGCCATCTTTAACGAGGTTGCCATAGAAAGCCTCGAATACGGCAGTGTAACTGGCAAAATCTTTCTGAATGCCGCCTTTGCTGTAAATCTATTCGGTAGTCTTTTGACTGTGAATAGCACTTTATTCAAGAATCCTTCACACAAGCTCGTTGTGCCTATCAGCGCTGAGTGTTCTATTTATGCAAGGGAAGAAGAGAAGCTGGCCGAGCTTATTCTTCAGAAGTTGAATAGTAGTCCAGAGTCATTTATCGACCAAGCAAACAAGAGTTGCGTGCAATTGAGACAGCAAGCGATCAACCATTTCGTTGATCAACCGATAGCAGTTGATGGTTTGTATGGCGACGATACGATGTATGCCGAAGACAGGATTAGGGGCCAGTTGGGCATAGAAAACAACGACATTCTTCTGCTTTACCGCGGTATAGCAGAAGTTCTGATGCGACCTCGCCTCAACATCGAAATCCCATCAGACGTGCGAAGGAAGATAAAGGTAACCAAGAACTCGTTACTTAGCCAAGTTTATCCTCGTAATAAGCCCGATAATATCACATTTAGGCCGAAATAACTGGATGTGGAAGCTCGGTGCTGAAAAAAGGGGCAGTCCTATTTTCAGGGGGGCTGTCCATAGATTCCTGCCTGCGCGGGAATGACGGCTTTGATGGCGTTCGTGGGGTGGGGCTTCACGGAACGAGATAAGGGCAGCGGAATTATTCCGCTGCCCTTTGGTGTGTTTGCGTTGTTGACGCGAAGCGGGGATCAGGCCTGTTCGCGGGCAAGCGGGGCGGTTCGCAGGCCCAGGGTTACGATGATCGATGCGGCAACAAGCAGGAAACCGGCGATGGTAAAGACGCCAAGCGCGCCGCTGGTGTCAAAGACAAGGCCGCCGACTGCGGCACCGGTGGCAATGGCAAGCTGGAAACCGGCGACCAGAAGTCCGCCGCCGCTTTCGGCCTCATCAGGCACGGTGCGCGTGATCCAGGTGGACCATGCGACCGGCACACCGCCAAAAGCCATGCCCCAGATCGCAACAAGCACGGTGGTCGGGGCAACCGCACCATCAATGGCGACCATGCCGACCCCGGCCAGCCCCATGATCATCGGCATCAGAGCAATGGTCATGCGAAGCGACCGGGCAATCAGCGCGCCGCCGATATAGGTGCCGATAAAGTTGGCGACACCAAAGCCCAGCAAAATGCCCGAGACACCCGCCGTCGTCACACCCGAGACATTTTCAAGGAACGGGCGGACATAGGTAAATAACGCGAAATGGCCGGTAATGATCAGGACCAATGAAAACAGCCCGAATTTCATGCGCGGGCGGTTGATGACCTCGATCAGGGTGCGCAGGGTCGCACGCCCGCGCGGCGGCATTTTGGGAAGCGTTGCGAATTGCACGACAAGGGCGAGAACGCCCAGCAGGGACGCCAGCATAAACACATTGCGCCAGCCAATGACATCGCCAAGATAACTGCCGAGCGGGGCGGCAAAGACGGTGGCGGCCGAAACGCCGCTAAACAGGATGGCAAGGGCGCGCGGGACGTTCTTTTCCGGCACAAGGCGCATGATGATGGCCGCCGACATGGTCCAGAAACCACCAAGGGCAACGCCCAGCAAGACCCGGCCAGCCAGAAGGATGGCATAGTTCGGGGCCTGTGCGATCATGATGTTCGCGGCAATCAGAAGAACCGAAAAGCCGAGCAGAACATAGCGGCGGTCGATCTTACGGGTCACCGTCGCGGTCAGAAGGCTGGTGATCAGGGCCATAACGGCGGTGGCCGACATGGCTTGGCCTGCCATGCCTTCGGTAATGCGCAGATCATCTGCCATCGGGGTGAGCAGGCTGACCGGCAAAAATTCGGCCGTGACCAGCCCGAAAACCCCGAGCGTCATGGAAATCACAGCGGCCCATGCAGCAGGTGCGGGCGCGGCCGATTGATCCATGGCAGGTTGGGGGCGGGATTGCGGTTCACTCATGGGAAGTCCTTCGAGTTGATGTTTTGCATTGCACCCAAAATAGTCTGGACCGTTCGGACGATCTATGACAGTTTGTCTTTATTCATTGATCAATCGTCCGGAATGTCATGTCGCTCATTGCAAATGCAGACCTAAACAGCCCGTCAGATCATATCGAAGGCCAGTTCAATCCCGCCGGTCATGACATGGTAAATGAACTGCTTTCCGGTGTGCGGTTACGCGGCCTTGATTATCGTCGCATCGAAATATCCGCCCCGTTCGGTTTGCGGTTTGGCGAGGATGTTGACGATGGCCGCGCCTGGTTTCATTTCATCGGGCAGGGAACGGTCCATCTGCGGACCAAAAGTGGTGCGACCCATGTTCTGGGATGCGGGGATGCGGTGTTGTTGCCCTGTGCGGGCATTCACGATCTTTACAGCCAGGACGGCGTTGCGATGCGCAGCATTGATGCGTTTGAAAAGGCGCCGCTGTGTGATGCGGCATCCGAAATCCGCGCCTGCGAAGCCGATGTATGCCGATCAAAGGACAATCTGATTTTCAGCTGTGCGATGGAATTTGATCTTGGCTGGCTGCATCCGTTGGCCCACCTCAAACCGGAAATCATGCATATCGAAACGGTGCCAGATCATGATCCGCAAATCCCGGCAATCCTTGATGTGATGACCGCAGAACTTCGCGCCAAGCGGCCGGGATATGGCGTAATCCTGACCCGACTTGCCGATGTAGTGGCCGCAGCGATCCTTCGGCGCTGGGTCGAGACGGGATGTGATGTATGCGGCTGGGTCGAGGCGATCCGTGATCCCAAGCTGGCGCGTGTTCTGGCAGCCCTGCATAAGGAGCCTGGGCGGAGTTGGTCGGTTGCGGATATGGCATCGGAAATGGGTGTATCGCGGTCTGTCTTTGCCGAGCGGTTTGTCGAACTGACGAAATCAACACCGCAACAATATCTGACCAACTTGCGCATGCGTCTGGCCAGCCAATGGATCGGGCGGGAAAACCTTTCATTGGATGAAGTGGCCGATCGTCTTGGCTATGCCTCGGTCGCGGCATTCAGCCGCGCGTTCAAGCGCACCACGGGCAAGTCGCCCGGTGCCATCCGCCATATTGATTACGCATCGCCGTAAAGGACGTGCTGTGCGCTTTTTGCGGCGGCTTGAAGCTTTGACAGCAAGCCGTCGCGATTTTGCGCCAGCGTTGCCGGGGATGCACCAAACACCGAAAAGGCCGAGATCATATTGCCATGTTTGGTCAGGATCGGCACGGCGATGGCATAGATGTCTTTTTCGCGTTCGCCGTTATTGGTGGAAAAGCCCTGATCGCGGATGTGGGCAAGTTCGACCTTTAGTGCATCAAGATCGGTGATGGTGTGATCCGTCATCCCCTTAAGGCGGGCATTTTTGAAATAGCGGTCCTGATCATCGGGGCTGAGATGCGCCAGCCACAGCTTGCCATGCGCTGTGCAAAAGGCATCAAGCCGCGACCCAATCCGGATATCGACATAAAGCGCCCGGTCGGGGAGGGCCTTGGCGATGCAAACTGCTGCGTCGCGATCAAATTCGGTTGCCATGCAGGCTTCGCCTGTTTCGCGCGCCAGCTGATCAAGGATCGGCTGCAGGATGGTCGGCAGGTTGCCATCGTGCAAAACACGATCCCCCAGATCGGCAAACATATAGCCCAACCGGAAAACCCCGCGTGACGTCACCCGCAATGCCCCGGCATGCACCAGCGTGTGCAGAAACCGGTGGGCGGTGATCATGTTGATGCCCAGCGCATCGGCGGTTTCCTTTGCGGTCAGTTCGCTTGTGCCGGCGGCAAACAGATCAAGTATTTTAAAGGCCTTAAGCACGGAACCATTGAGTTGGCTTGTCATCGGGTCGCTTTTCTCCACGCAAACAGATCGGGCACCGCTGTGCCGTCTTGACGACCACCGGATTTCAATAATAAACTATATTATAAATCATATTTCAAATAAAGAAATAAAGGAGTGTGCTGCATTTAATCTGTACCATTTTGCCGGAGGCAGCCTTCTGTCTGGCAAGGATAAGGTTCGCAGAACATAGCGGCGCTATGTTCAAGGGCGTTGACGCTGCGAGGCGGAAGGCTGTCCCGGCCCGCAGGGTTTGTTTTTGACGGCGTTTCGCAGCGTTACAGCGTTTGAACGATGTGCCGCATCGCTCTGCACGCTGTGCCTTGCCAAACGGCACGTCAAAAACAAACAAAATGGTACAGATTAAGTGCAGCACGCTCCCAGAAAGCAAGAGGCATCTGATGAAAAGCGATAAGCAGGAAAACCCCGGCCAACTGACCCTGACCGCCGGTGGGGCGGTTCTGGCTCGCATGAAGGCCATCGGGATTGACTATATCTTTGCCAATTCCGGGACCGACTTCCCGCCGATCATCGAAGGGCTGGCCGAGGCGGCGGCAAAGGATATCGACCTGCCGCACGCGTTGATCATGCCGCACGAAAATGCGGCGATGGGGATGGCGCACGGCTATTACCTTGCGACGGGCAAGACGCAGGCCGTGATGGCGCACACCAATGTTGGCCTTGCCAACTGCGCGATCGGGGCGATCAATGCCGCGACCGAACATGTGCCGGTCGTCTTGATGTCGGGCCGAACGCCAGTGATGGAAAAGGGGCGTCTGGGGGCGCGCACCGTGCCGATTGGTTGGGGCCAGGAAATGCGCGATCAGGCAGCGCTGGTGCGCGAAAGCACGAAATGGGAGTATGAGCTTAAATTCCCCGAACAGGTGCCGGATGTTGTCGACCGTGCTTATGCGATTGCATCATCGGTGCCCAAGGGCCCGACCTATGTCAGCCTGCCGCGTGAAGTTTTGTGCGAACCGTGCCCGAGTGATCAGATCGAAGGACCGCTTCGCATGCAGCCGGTCCCGGTCGCCCCGCCGCAAGCCGTGGTGGATCAGGCAGCCGACATTCTGGCCAATGCCAAAAACCCGGTGATCATTGCCCAGCGTGGCACCGGCACGGCCGAGGCGTTTGGGCGTTTTGGCGATCTGGTCGATCAATGGGGCATCCCGGTGGTGCAATACTGGGCGATCCAGCTTGCGATTGGCACCGAACATCCGATGTTTGCCGGGATGGATCCGGCACCGTGGCTTAAAGATGCCGATGCGGTGGTGGTGATTGATTGCCTTGCACCGTGGTCGCCCGATATCCATGATTTGCCGGGTGACTGCAAGGTCATTCAGATCGGTCAGAACCCGCTTTATTCGCGCTTCCCGGGGCGTAACTTTGCTGCCGATGTCTCGCTTGTCGGTGAAACCGGTGATGTGATCATGATGCTGGCAGATGCCATGGATCAACGTCGTTCCGACCATAAATCTGTTTGCCATGATCGTCGGGCCAAGGTTGCCACCATCAATGCCGATACCCGTAAAAAGGCATTGGCGGCGGCCGATGCCGGGGCGGTGGACCCGATGACCAAGGCCTATGTATCACGTTGTCTGTCCGATGCGATTTCAGGTCGGGCGACGACGGTGTTTTCGGAGTTGGGCTGCCCGTTGGAGCCGCTTTCGCTTTCGGAACACAGTAGCTGGTATCAGGAACCCCATTCCGGCGGGCTTGGCTGGTCCTTCCCGGCATCGATGGGCTATCAGTTGGCCGACAAGGACAAGCTGGTTGTCGCGACCATGGGGGATGGATCCTATATGTTTGCCAACCCGACGGCCTGTCATCAGATTGCCGAGGCGTTGGAGCTTCCGATCCTGATTTTGGTGCTGAACAACAATGAATGGGGGGCGGTGCGCCAGTCCGTGACAGGCATGTACCCCGATGGTTATGCGGCGAAAACCAATGAAATGCCGCTGACCGCGCTTAAACCCAGCCCCGATTTCACCAAGGTCGCCGAGGCCAGCCGCGCCTGGGTTGCCAAGGCCAAACGCGCCGAAGATTTGCCCGGTATCCTGCGCGATGCGATCAAGCATATCGACACCAAACGCACCCACGCGTTTGTCGAGGTAACGATTGCGCCTTAAGTGACTGCTTATGTCATTAATGATCGGCGCCCGGCATATTGTCGGGCGTCATCGTTTTGATCAGATGCACTGTATTGTGGCATCGCAAAATGCCTGCTTGCATCGCAGGCAATTTCATTATTTGATTGAGCTAATTATTTGAATTGCCTACCCGGAAGGAACCATTATGGATCGTGTCGTTGGAACATCGGGACGTATCGCGTTTGCAAGCGCGATGCGCAACCTCCTTGCGGATGTGTATCCTGGGCACGATCAAGCGGATTTGGTGCGTCGGGTTTTTGAAGTTCTTGGTCTGCCGATTGAGGGAGACGGGCCGGAGCCCTGCGAGGAATATTTGCGCAAATGGGATCAGCGCGATGCGTTTCTGATCACCTATGGCGACAGCATTCAGCAGGACGGTAAAAAGGGGCTGCAAAGCCTTGGCGAATTTCACCGTAAGTGGCTGAAAGACTGGCTGACGGGGATTCATATCCTGCCGTTCCATCCTTTCACATCCGATGACGGCTTTTCGGTCAGCGACTTTGACATGCTCCGCCCGGAACTCGGCGACTGGAGCGATGTCGAGGAACTGTCAAAGCACGCAACCGTGATGGCGGACCTTGTGGCCAACCATATTTCGGCATCCCACCCGTGGTATCAGCAGTTTCTGGCCGGCGAAAAGCCCGGCATTGATTACATCAAGACCGCAAATCTTGAAGATGACCTTTCCGATGTCGTCCGCCCGCGTAGTCATGCGTTGCTCAATCACGTGGTGACCAAGCAGGGCGAGAAGCAGGTTTGGTGCACCTTTAGTTATGATCAGGTCGATCTGGATTACGGCAATCCGGAAGTATTCTTTGAGATGCTCCGGGTCGTTCTGAACTACCTCAAACACGGCGTGCGCGTGGTTCGGTTGGATGCCATCGGCTTTATCTGGAAGGAAGTCGGCACGACCTCGATCAACCTGGATCAGACCCATAAACTGATCAAGGCGATGCGTCTGGCGTGTAATGCGGTGCATCCCGATGTGTTGTTCATTACCGAAACCAACCTGCCGCTGCTTGAAAACCTGTCTTACTTTGGTAATCAGGACGAAGCGCACCTGATTTATAACTTCTCGCTGCCGCCGGTGATCATTCATGCGTTGCTCAGTGGGCGAAGCGATTTTATCCGCAAATGCATCATGGCAATGCCACCGGCCCCGGCGGGGTGTACTTTCTTTAACTTTACCGCCAGCCATGATGGCATTGGCCTGCGCCCGGCCGAAAACCTGATCCCCGATGAAGATATCGAAGGCCTGCGCGATCATGCGGTCAAGATGGGCGGGCAGGTCAGTTACCGCGCACTCAAGGGCGGCGGCCAAAAGCCCTACGAGCTTAATGTCACGCTGTTTAGCATGCTGGCACAAAACTTCGCCGGCGAGGCCACCATGGGGCTTGAACGCTTTGTGATGAGTCAGGCGATCGCCATGTCGCTCGAAGGCATTCCGGCGATCTATATCCAGACCATCCTGGCGACCGAAAACGATCAGAAGGCATATGAGGAAACCGGTATTCCAAGGCGTCTGAACCGCAAAATCTGGAAGCTTGATGATGCCGAGGAAACGCTGTCACGCGAAGGTGTGGCACGATCAGCCTTTGATCAGTTGCGGGCGCTTATGTCGATCCGTCAGGGACAGCCGGCCTTCCACCCGAATGCCACGCAATATACGCTTAATCTCGGCTCGGAACTTCTGGGCGTCTGGCGGCAATCGCATCTGAATGAACAAAGCATTTTCTGCGTCTTTAACCTGACTGAAAAGCCCCAAGACCTTGATCTTTCAAAGATCAACCTGATCATGACAGAAGGTTGGCAGGACCTGATCACGCAACAGGTCGTAGAAGACTATAACGGCATGATGAAACTGGCACCTTACCAGATCGTCTGGATTTCCAACATGGACGGTCGCAACCGCACCGAAAGCCGCCTTCTGCAACGCTACCGGGATGCGATGCCGGTTTAGGGGCTTGCACTCAAAATAGCGGACGGTTTTTCAGGGATTTTTTCGGCGCCAAATAGCAAAACTCTGCAGGTTATCCGTGCCTTGTGGTGCTGCTTATAATCATTTGATTTGTGGTTGAGCGTGGCATGATGAATCGCTATTGCAGAGCAGTATGTCTTTCCTGTATTCGTGGCCCGGATTAAGGGAGATCAAGGGGCATTACGCGCAATGGCTTATGCGCAGGAAGTTCGGGTTCTTCATTTGCCCGATGATACGGATTACCGCGTCCGGGCATATGTGGAAATCTGGTGGGATGCGGCACGTAACGGGCAAATTCCTGACCGCAAGCGTTTGAATGCAGATGTTCTGTCGCAATGGATCGATGACATCTGCATCTATGAATTCCTTCCCGAAAAACGTGATTTCATAATCCGCATTGATGCACCCAATATTATTGCTGCCAGTGGCGAATGTTATCAGGGGTGCTCGCCGCGCCAGATTGATCTTGATTTCGGCACCACGGTGTATCCAACGCTTCTGGAAGTAATTGATACCGGAAAGCCCGCCTTTCATCGTGTTGGGCATGAACGCATGGTTTGGGAGGAATGGCTGCGCGTGATGTTGCCGGTCCAGACCACAGACCGGGCTGGCAAGGTGATCCAGCAGGTCTTTGTCACCCATTTTCTCTATCGCGGGCAAAGTGAGCCGGACTAACGACGCGCTTGTTTCGCATGGTGCCGCGCCCCACGTGGATAAAGAAAGGGACGACGGGCCCAATGCATGTCTGGATGCATGCATGTGATGTCAGTGTGACTGGGAATGGTATGGCAAAGCTTGGTGGTGAAAAGGAAATCCCGTTAACATATCTTGATGATGATGCGTCGCCTGCTGCGCAGGCGCTTCTGGATTTCTGGAACGCGCATGCGTCAGAGCACAGTATTCCTACACGATCAGATTTCCAGCCTGATAACCTGGCCCCTTGGATCGACGATATTTCTATCTATGAATATGTCCCGGAAAAGGACGATTTTCAGATACTGATTGAAGGCGAGAATATTATCGCACTGACCGGTGAAAACTGGCGCGGTGCGTTTGCCCGCGAAGTCGATTGCCGCTTTTCAGGCGGACTGCATGCAGCAATGACCGAGGTCAGAACCACGGGCCGACCACAGATCCATCATTTGCGAATTTTTCAAAGGGAGTGGCAAAGCGGCATACGGTTGCTTTTGCCGGTTCTGCTGCAAAAACCGGGCAAGGAAGATATTATCCAGATCTTCCTTGCGATTTTTCCGGTCGATGATTAGGCGCGATCAATTGCGCGCGCTATGCCTTGCCAATATCCATGTCGTTAAGGTCATCTTCAACTGCAGCTGAAAGCTGTTCGAAGATGTCGCCCATGGCACTTTCAACACGCTGCCAACTTGGAATGAACGGGCTTTCCAGCGGGTTTTCAAGATAGTGCTGACCGGCACTGATGATCACTTCGGACAGGACTTCGACACAGTTTTCTTCCTCGTCACGATTGATCTTGAGTCCGTTAAACAGCGCATCGGCGCGATATTGTTCAATCAGGTCAAGGGCAGCCCGGTAATAGGTTGCCTTGAGCGTGCGGAAGGTTTCCGGGGTAAAGACCGTGCCCTGGGTCGCCAGTTTGCGGAACAGGGATTTGGCAATGTCACTTGCCATGCGTGACAGGCCGTCATCCTTTTGCGCCGGATCAAACTCACGGTGCTTGTGGTCATAGATATCGGCGATATCGACCTGGGCGAGACGATGGACCGTGTGATTGCGATACATCTCCGAGAGCATGGAAACTTCAAGGCCCCAGTCGGATGCGACGCGAAGGCCGTAGGCCACATCGGTTCTGATCGCCATTTCGCCTGACAGCGCATAGCGGAAGCAATCAAGATAGTTGAGGAAATCGGTCTTGCCGACAACCTGCTTAAGCGCACGGATCAACGGTGTGACAAACAGACGGCAAACGCGGCCCTTAAGCGTGCCATTGGCAACACGCGCGTAATAGCCCTTGGCAAAGGCAAAGTTGAACGCCGGGTTGGCAATCGGATACATCAGCTTTGCCGGAAGGTCCGGCGTATAGGTCGCGATGTCACAGTCATGGATACCGATAACGGAACTGCGCCCGGAGGCCAGCGTATAGCCAAGGCAGTACCAGACGTTACGACCCTTGCCCGGTTCATAACGGGCCAGATTGTTTTCATCGAGACGATCATGAACGCTGCGCAAACGCGGCCCGTCGTTCCACAGAATACGGACATGTTGCGGCAGATCCTTGAAGAACTCACGCGCATGCAGGTATTGCTGCGCATCGGCGCGATCAAGCCCGACAACGATCTGGTCGATATAGGTTGCCTGTTTCAGCCCCTCGACAATTGTTGTCATCGCCGGTGTTTCCAATTCGGAATACAGGCAGGGCAGAATAAGGGTCTGACGCCGTTGGCGGGCAAAGGCGTTCATTTCATAGGCGAGTTCTTCCGGGTTTCGGTCAAGAATGCGATGAAGGGTTGTGATCGGGCCACCCTGATGGAAATCAGCCATGAAGTACCTCGCTGTTTTTATTGGTATTGATTATCTGATCCAGAATTTCGTTAACCGCTTCGTTCCATCCCGCCGGTCCCGGTTTGGGTGCCACGCGCAAGTTGGGATGGTCGAGCAACGGCATACTGCGTTTGCCATGCTTTGACGGAATTTGAACGGCATAATCTGCCTCGGCCAGCATGGGAATATCGTTCGGGGAATCTCCGAGAGCAATCGTCGTAAAGCGTTGCTGACGTTTGTTTTCAGACGCGTCATCAAGCCAGGTGACGCTCAGGCGTTCAACCATGCGCCTCATGGCCTGTCCCTTGCTTGAGGGGCCGCACAAAGTGTGGAACCGTCCACCTTTCACCAGCGTCAAATCATGCTTTTCGGCAATCTTGCGGGCAAGTGCGATGTCCTTGGCGGCAGGCTGCCAGATCAGCGGGTCTGAGCAATGACGCTGCCCGGCGCGAATGGCGTCTTCAAGCGGCAAACCGGTTTCTGTTGCGATGATTTCCGGGCTTACGGTGCGAAAGCTTTCGACCGGGACCGTGACCGACGACTTGATTTCTTCGCGGGTGCGATCAACGGTTTCGCTGGCCGGGCCATATTGTTCGACATTGCCATTCAGCGCGATAACGCCGCCGTTCTCGCCGATAAGTCCGTCAAACAGACCGGATATCTGATTGATATGTTCCAGTTCGGCGAGTGTTTTTGAAGATACCGCGATCAGGGGGATGGAAAGCTGCTTCAGCCGATCCAGTGCGGGGCGGGCATCCGTCCAGCTATAGGTGTCATGATCAAGCAATGTGCCGTCAAGATCTGTGAAAATGGCGATGGCGCGGCTTTGAGGCATCTTCCCGTTCTGTCGCGGTTTTAAGGGGTTTTTGGCCATTGTGCAGGGCCGAAAGAAACAACTTAGCATAGTGCTGACAAAGGATCGACAGTTCACAGGATGAATTTTTCATCACGACGACAAATGCGATGAATTTTCCGGCACCATTACGCTTGTTCCCAGACAAGGATCGGCCGTTGGCGACAGGGCGTCCTTCGGATGGTTAGAACCAGATTATGCGCAAGGTATAACCAAAACCCAATACATGTTCGATTTGTCCAATCATTATCCCGGTTTGTCCATTCTGTCCTTGCAGTAACAAGCGTATTCTTTCCGCAATGGAACGGTTCTTGTTCCAATTCAAAAACAGAATCAAAAACCGTGATCTTGTGAGGAAATCGTCATGCATGTCCCTGTCGTTATCGTTGGTTCGGGCCCGGCTGGTCTGCTGCTGTCACATCTGCTGCATGTGCAGGGGATTGATTCCATCATTCTGGAACGCAAAAGCCGCGACTATGTCGAAGGTCGCATTCGTGCAGGCGTTCTTGAAATGGGAACGGTCGATCTGATGAAGCGTGTGGGCGTTGATGCCCGTATGAACAAGGAAGGCATCATCCATGGCGGCATCTATATCAGCGTCAATGGCAAGCGCACCCATGTGAATATCGAAGAACTCACCGGTGGTTCGACCGTCATGGTGTATGGCCAGACAGAGGTCACCAAGGACCTGATTCAGGCGCGCCTTGATCACGGTGGCGAAATCATCTTTGAGGCCGAAGATGTCAGTCTGCATGACATCAATGGCGATACGCCAAGTGTTCGATATGTCAAAGACGGCAACGCGCTTGAACTGACGTGCGACTATATTGCGGCGTGTGATGGTTTCCATGGCGTCGGGCGCAAGACCCTGCCGGGCGTCAAGGAGTTCGAGAAGGTCTATCCGTTCGGCTGGCTGGGCGTTCTGGCCCATGCAAAGCCGGTTGCCGAAGAACTGATTTACGCCAAGCATGACCGCGGCTTTGCGCTGTGTTCGATGCGATCCGACAAGGTTGTGCGTCACTATGTCCAGGTGCCGATGACGGACAAGATCGAAGACTGGTCTGATGACCGGTTCTGGAACGAGCTTCGCACCCGTCTTGGTGAAGAGGACGCTGAACTGGTCAATGAAGGCGAAGTGTTTGAAAAAAGCATCGCGCCGCTTCGAAGCTTTGTGGCGGAGCCGATGCAACATGGCCGTCTGTTCCTTGCCGGCGATGCCGCCCATATCGTGCCGCCGACCGGTGCCAAGGGCCTTAACCTTGCGGCGAGTGACGTTCACTACCTGTCCGAAGCATTGATCGCAAAATACAAATCCAACCGCGAAGATCTGCTGGCCAGCTATTCCGATACGGCATTGGCCCGTGTCTGGAAGGCAGAGCGGTTCTCGTGGTGGATGACATCCATGCTGCATACCTTTGATGACCAGAATGAATTTGATGGTCGCATTCGCAATGCCGAGCTTGAATATATCCTGTCGTCAAAAGCAGGTCTGAAAACCCTGTCGGAAAATTACGTCGGTTTGCCTTATTAGAGCGCGTTGCGTTTAATCTGCATCATTTTGTTTGATTTTGGCGAGCCGTTTGGCAAGGCACAGCGTGCAGAGCGATGCGGCGCATCGTTCAAGCGGTGTAACGTCGCGAAACGCCGCCAAAATCAAACCCTTCGGGCCGGAATAGCTTTCCGCCCCACAGCGTCAAGATCCTTGACCGTAGCCCCGCTACGCTCTGCGGATCTTTCCTTGTGCGACAGAAGGCTACCTCCGGCAAAATGGTACAGATTGAATGCAACGCGCTCTAACCGGCGTAACGGGGATACCCACCCCCGACGGAGAAGTCCCGCTCTCCATTTCCGCCCAGAAGTCCGACAGGTCATGAAACGGTCCGCAACCCACGCGGACCGTTTCTTTTTGGCATTGCTTGCCGGGTTTTTATTTATGGTCAATCCGCTATGCCCCGAAATCATCACAATTGGTTGGGGAACCTTATGCCATGTCCGCACGTTTCCTGTGTGTTGCTGTTTTCAAGACAATAGGAGAAAACCATGGCGACCAAGACCGAGACGACTGCTGATAATGCAAAACTGCAGGCGGATGTCGATGCCCTGCGCAGCGATCTGGCCGAAATCACCAAAACCCTGAAGGCGATGGGTGGTCAGGCGGCAGAGACCAGAACGCAGGCAGCTGCGGAGCGCATTCGTGAAGTGACCGGTCAGGCGCGTGATCAGTTTGATCATGCACGCGGTGTGGCTGTGGATCAGGTTCGCGAGAACCCGCTGGCATCTGTAGCCGTGACCTTTGGTGTCGGCCTGCTTATCGGCCGTCTGCTGCAGAAATGATTGATCAGCTGACCGACATACTTGTCGATCAGGCAAAGGCCGCGGTCCGAAAGGGCGCGGCTTTTGCCGCGATCGCAATTGTGATGTTGATCGGGGCAGGCTTCTTGCTGGCGGCCATCTATATGGCGATTGCCGCATCCTTTGGTGCGATTGCGGCTGCCATGGCGATTGGCGGCACGCTGGTGACACTGGGGCTGGTTGCCCTTGCCGTCATGTTACAGCGTGATCCCGGCGATGCGGTTGATCCCGCAGCCGTGCATGACGATGCTGCGCGCCGGCAAAAAACAGAAGACGACATGCTGTTTGATCTTTTGGTGCATTCGGCCATGACCGGCTATGCAACTGGCCAGGGCAACAAACCGCGTATGCAATCCGGGTTTGATAAAATGGTCACCGACCTTGCTGCTCTTGGTATTTTCGATCCCCCGAAGGGACACATGGAAACCCAAGAGACGCACGACGATCTGAATACAAAAAAGGCGGGATAGCTGATCAAGCTGCCCGCCTTTTTTAATGCTGTTTTCGCCCGGCTTATTCGCCGTGGAAATGGACCGTGCCGATAAAGGGCAGGTTGCGGTTGTTCTGGGCATAATCGATGCCATACCCGACCACAAATTCGTCAGGGATATCAAAGCCGCAGAAATCAATCGGGATTTCAACTTCGCGGCGCGACGGCTTGTTCAAAAGCGTGCAGATTTCCAGACGGTTCGGATCGCGGGTTTTGAGAAGCCGAACCACTTCCGAGAGGGTGTAGCCGGTATCAATGATGTCTTCGACCAGCACGACATCCTTGCCACGGATCTGACCATCAAGGTCCTTGACGATGCGCACATTGCGCGAACTTTCCGTGGAATCGCCATAGCTTGATGCGACCATGAAGTCGACTTCGACCGGTACGGTCAGTTTGCGTACCAGATCGGCGATGAAAACAAAGGAGCCGCGCAGCAGGCCGACAACAATCAGCTTTTCGGTATCCTTGAAGCTTTCATTGATCTCGGCGGCAAGCGCATCGATCTTGGTGGCAATCTCGTCCGCCGTTATCAGCGGCTTGACATCATAATCGGCCATAAATTCCGGTCCTGAAGCGTTATGGTGTGATGCTTCGCTTGCTAGCACAAGCCGGTCACGATGACCAGCCTGTGAATGGTAACAGAAGTATAATCCCGTAGCTCCGCGCACCGGAAATCGCGCAGCCCGCGAAGCCGTTTGATGTCATTAAACGCAGAAGTGTTTTGACGCTTTGCGCGGCGTTTAAGCCGCCTTGAATATCACCGGCGTGTCGCCTTCGTGCCATTGGTCATATTTGGTCATGGCGCGTTCAAAAAGCTCGGAGGCCAGGAAATCATCAAGCCAGCGCTGCACATGAACGAACGGCATGGCGTCAAACGCCTCTTTGTCGGTATTGGCAAACTGGCGGATGAAGGGGGCAATGGCGAAATCGGCCAAGGCCGGGCGCGACCCGAACAGGTATTTGCCGACCGCCAACCGACCATCAAGGCGGTTAAGGATCTTTTCCGCATCCCGACGATGTTCGAGCGGGTCTACGTCTTCATAGCGGTTGGGGTATTTGTAACGATCAAGGTGATGCTTGAACGGGCCATCATTTTGCGAAATCAGGGCCAGCATGTCGTCAAGCGTGCCGCTTTCGGGTGTCAGCCATTCAAGCGGATCATTTTCCGCAAGCGCCCAGACCATGATTTCAAGGCTTTCATCGACCACTGTGCCATCGGGCAGGACCAGAACCGGGACGGTTGCCTTGGGCGATACATCGATCATGCTTTGCGGTTTGTCGCGCAGGACAACTTCACGCAGTTCGACATCAATTTCGGCGGCCAGCAACGCAATACGTGCCCGCATGGCATAGGGGCAGCGACGGAAACTGTAAAGGATGGGCCGGGATTGCGCAGCAGCGTCTGCTATGGCCTTCGCAGGGGGAAGGTCGGCGGTCTCGATTTTGGCAGATGCGGTGCTGGTGTCGGTGCCGCTGTCGGTCTTGGGCATAACTTCGATTTCGGTCATATATTTGGCTTAAACGGTGCCCGCGGGCAATGCAATAGACAATCGCGTGACAACCGGAATGCGCAAACATCCGGCTCCTTGACGCGTATGCTGCAAAAAATGGCCGGTTTTACGACTTTTTTGGCCCGATGGGCTTGATTTTACTGTCCGGTTTGTGAAAGGACAGTGCACCAGATTTAACAAAAGACTTTAGGATAGAGGGCAGACGCCAAAGTGCGTATGAGATATCCTGTAGTCTTGAAGACAAAAGCCGTTGGAAAGAACAAGGGGCAAGTCCTATGACACCGACAGAGATCGCACGCGTCGAAGATTATCTGCGTCGCACGTTTGATAACCCGAAAATCGCCATTGATGCGCCCAAGAAAAAAGGCCATCCGATTGAAATGCGTGTTGGCGACGAGTTCGTCGGTGTTGTGCATCGTGACGAGGATGAAGGCGAAGTCAGCTACTCGCTGAACCTTGTCATCCTTGAAGAAGATCTGCCGCCGGCACCCTGATCTCTGATCTGACTTGATCTGACTAATTGAATTTAAAACGCCCCGTCGCCAGTTTTGGCCGGGGCGTTTTGCGTTTGCTACGACAGCATCTGGCGGATTTCGTCCGGGGTGGCGACCTTGCCTTCGACCAGAATATCGTCATCGGCCATCAGGGCCGGGGTACGCATGATGCCGGAATCAATGATCTTGTTGGTGTCGGTGACCTTTTCGATCTCGTAATCAAGATCAAGCGCCTGTGCGGCCGCTTCGGCGTTTTTCGCCAATGCCTGGCACTTTGCGCAACCGCTGCCATAAATGCTGAGTTTCATCTTTGATCTCCTGTGATCAGAATGATTGAATATTGCCGTAAACAAAGCCCGAAATCGTCGCCATGACGACGACCAGCGCGCAGTAAACCAGCGTTTTCTGCGTGCCGATCACGGTGCGAATAACCAACATGTTGGGCAGCGACAAAGCAGGCCCGGCCAAAAGCAACGCCAAAGCCGGACCCTTGCCCATGCCGGCACCCATCAGGGCTTCGACAATCGGGATTTCTGTCAGGGTCGAAAAATACATGAACGCGCCCAGAACCGATGCCAGCGCGGTCGAGGTCAGGGAATTATCGCCAACAGCTGCCTGCACCCACTCATTGGGGATCAGGCCTTCATGCCCCGGTCGGCCCAGCAACAGGCCTGCGATGAACACCCCCATCACCAGAAGTGGCAAAATCTGTTTGGTGAAATCCCAGCTTTGATCGACCCATTCACGGTCCTGATCGCGCGTCAGAGCAATCATCATCAGGCCGATCACGCCAATGGCAAAGGCCAGTTGCGGATATTGCGGGAAAATCACGGCCGCAAGGATGACAATTGCCGCAAGCCCCGCGACCTGCTTAACCGGCCAATTCCACTGCCAGATCAGAAGTCCGGCAAAGCCCGCCGCCAGAAGTGCGGTGGTGGTCCATTTAACATCATAAACCGCCATCCAGACCGGGCTGCCAGGGACGGATGCCCAGTTGGCAAAGACCAGAATGCCGACCATCAGACCAAAAAACGCAATGGTGATCGAAAGCGGTTTGCCATCATCGTCGCCGCCAAAGCCGCGTTTGGATTTCTGGGCGCGATCATGTTCCTCGTGACGATAGATCAGATGCATGATCAGGCCGATGACAATGGCAAAGACAATCGCGCCAACCCCGCGTGCAAGGCCGATTTCAGCTCCCAATACCTTGGCCGTGACAACAATCGCCATGATATTGATCGCGGGCCCGGAATACAGAAACGCAATCGCCGGACCAAGCCCCGCACCGCGTTTGTAAATCCCGCCAAACAGCGGCAATACCGTGCAGGAACAGACGGCCAGCAGCGTGCCCGAGACGGACGCCACGCCAAGGGCGACTGGGCGCGATGCATCCGGGCCCAGATAACGCATTACCGATCCCTGACTGATGTAAACCGCCATCGCCCCGGCAATCACAAAGGCCGGAAGCAAACACAAAATCACATGTTCGCGGGCATACCAGTTGGTCAGATAGACGGCCTCAAGCACCGCATTGTCAAACCGCCCCGTGCCCGCAGGGATGAAATAGATCGCAAGGAAACCAAGTGAAATGGCGGCAAACAGCCGTCCTTCGCGGGGGTTTTCACGATAAAGCGCGATCAGGCGATGAAGCATCGGACGGTCTCCAAATGACCACGACGGGCGTTGTTGTTTTTAATCTATCCAGATTGGCCGACTATTACTTTGATACATCGCAACGTTGTGCACTGCCGCGACGCGGGGTAGGGCATCCCGCCACTTTCCGGATGTTTCCGATGATCGCAGATCGATCTTGGAAACATTCGAAGGCCGATTTCAACCAATCGTCGCAAATCTTCTGAGCACAAGAGGAAGTTTAGGGGGCGCACCCCAGTTCGTTTGACAGTCGCGCGAACGCGGGCCTACCGTTTTGGTTGCACTGCGAATATCAAAAACGCGCGGTGGGTTCGGTTCGGGCAGCGGTGCGGCGCAAGATCGCATGGACCCGGACATCAACAACAATCCTGACACTCCATATCAGGGAAGAGGAAACAGAATATGAGCAGTCCATCAAATCGTGGCGTTGTATTCAAAGGTCCGGGAAAAGTCGCAATTGAAAACATCGCGTTTCCGGAATTGGCGCTGGGCAATCGCAAATGCCACCATGGCGTCATCCTGAAGGTTATCACCACCAATATCTGTGGCAGTGACCAGCACATGGTGCGTGGCCGCACAACCGCGCCCGAGGGGTTGGTTCTTGGCCATGAAATCACCGGCGTGATCGTCGAAACCGGCCGGGATGTCGAATTCCTTAAGGTCGGTGATGTGTGTTCCGTGCCGTTCAACATTGCCTGCGGGCGTTGCCGCAATTGCAAATCCGGCCTGACGGGCATTTGCCTGAATGTAAATCCGGCCCGTCCGGGCGCTGCTTATGGCTATGTCGATATGGGCGGCTGGGTCGGTGGGCAGGCGGAATATGTTATGGTGCCCTATGCCGACTTCAACCTTCTGAAGTTCCCTGATGCCGATCAGGCGATGGAGAAAATCCGTGACCTGACGCTTCTGTCTGACATCTTCCCGACCGGCTTCCATGGCTGTGTCACGGCGGGTGTTGGTCCGGGCAGCACGGTTTATATCGCCGGTGCCGGTCCGGTTGGTCTGGCGGCGGCGGCATCTGCCCACCTTCTGGGCGCGGCCTGCGTGATTGTTGGCGACATGATCGATGATCGCCTTGCACAGGCGCGCAGCTTTGGCTGTGAAACCATCGATCTTAAAAAAGACATGCCGATGGAAGACCAGCTTGAAGCGATCCTGAATGATCGCGAAGTGGATTGCTTTGTCGATTGCGTCGGCTTTGAGGCCCATGGCTGTGGCTGCAACCACAATCACGAAGCCCCGGCAACCGTTCTGAACTCTGCCATGCAGGTCACCCGTGCCGGTGGTTCGATCGGTATTCCGGGCTTGTACGTGACCGAGGATCCCGGGGCGGTCGACGATGCCGCCAAGGTGGGCGCACTTAGCATGCGGTTTGGTCTGGGCTGGGCAAAATCCCATTCCTTCCATACCGGTCAGTGCCCGGTGATGAAATATCACCGCAACCTGATGCAGGCGATCCTGTTTGAAAAGATCGACATCGCCAAGGCGGTCAATGTGCAGATGATCAATCTTGATCAGGCACCAAAAGGCTATGCCGACTTTGATGGCGGGGCGGCGAAGAAATTTGTCATCGATCCGCATGGCAGTGTCGCTGCCTGACCCGGCAGCTATCAAAAATACATCTCTGGCACCCCGGTCTTTGGCCGGGGGGTTTTGCATCCCCCTGAAACAAAATCGCTGTCAGCACGTTGCGTGGATGGTGCCGGATCAACATTGAATTCGGCCCGCCAAGTCGATTTTGATTTCAGGGGGACCCGATGGGTTCATGGATTGAACAACACGCGACCTTGCTTCAGGTCGGGGTCAGCATCGCAACATTGATGGTCTGGATTTTCTATGCGCAATTGCTGTTTCAAAGCTATCGCCGTGTCAGACGTCCGAAAATCGTCATCAACCAGATGCTTGGCAATTCGGACAAAGCGCGCTTTCTGATCAGCAATATGAGCCAGGAAGCCATCCATATCGACAAGGTGCTTGTTTGTATTGGCGATGAAACGCATCAGGTCTGTGAGCAGGTCACAGACAGCGATCCGGAAGTGGATTTCCAGACCGATCAGGGCAGCAAATCGGCCCATGCCGCGCGTCTTGAGGAACTCACAGTGCAGGGCCCGCTTGAATCCGGCAGATGCATCGAACTGGGCGCGCTGCAAAACCTGATGCGGCGGATCACGCATCAGGCCCGCGCCAGCGATAAAGACACAGGTACTGATCCTGATAAAGCAGTCGGCGAAGGCAAGTACCGCATCGAAATCATCGTGATTGCGGTCTACAGCTCGGAAAAGGGGGTTATTGGTGCCAGCCGGGCCTTTGTCTGTGATCAGGATGGAAAACTTCATCCGGAAGAGGTGCAAACAACGCAGCATGCCGGCTTTTTCGCGCGCAGACGGATGGCGCGCCTGCATGCGCAATATGCCTGATCGGGTTGAGTGCCCCCCAAACGCAAACGGGCCCCGCAAAAGGGGCCCGAAATGTTTGTTCGATTGGTGGCTGTTCCGATCAGGCCGCCGTTTTGGCATCCTCGGACTTGATCACCTTGTGGGTGTCTTCATTCATGCCAAGCTTCCAATAGCTTGAGATATAAAGATCATCCTTGCCAAGGCCGCGCTCCTCGCGGAAGTAGCTGCGCAGTTCCCGCATCGAGGTAAATTCGCACGCTGCCCAGACCGAAAGCCGACCGTCTGCGTGCCAGGGGATGCGTTTGACCACATCGCTCAGGACCGTGTTCTGTTCACCCGGACGCGGATTGATCACCCATTCAATCGTGATGTTGTCGGGCTTTTTCAAATCCTGCATGTCGGCCTCTGACCGGACTTCGATTACGGCATAGCCGCGTGCGTCACCCGGCAGGGTTTCCAGGTTGACCGATACGGCGGGCAGAGCCGTCATATCACCCACAATCAGGAACCAGTCAGCCGTCGGATCAACAAGTTTTTTCGGGCCGGGACCGCCGATGGTGATCACATCGCCGGGCTGGCAATTCACCGCCCAGTTTGACGCGGGGCCGCCATGGTCATGACTGTCCGCAGCATGATCATCATCATTGCCAGCACCATGCATGACGAAATCGATATCGATCTCGCGGCCCTGATCGGTCATGCGGTCATGGCGCACGGTGTATGTCCGGCGCAAAACGCGGCCTTTTTCATCACCCTCAATCGGAAACATCAGTTTGACATAGGCACTTTCCTGATCTTCGGGAAAGTCCTTCATGCCGTCACCGCCAAGGGTAACGCGCAGCATATTGGGGGTGACGTATCCCTTTCTGATCACGGTCAGATCGCGTTGGGAAGGTTTACTCATTTCTTCACTCCTTGGTCCTTTGGGCCACTGGCCGCAAAGTCCAGTTTCTTGCATTTGTGGGTTTCCAGATTGTCGGACATCAGATTGGCGATCTCGACAAAATCATGGATCTGCTGTGGCGTAAGGCCGCTGGTCATTCGGGACCTGACTTCTTTTTCAACAGCGCGGAAATCTTCCATTTTTGCGCTGCCGGCGGCCGTCAAATGCAGGGTTTGGCTCCGTCGATCTTCGGGGTGCGGGCGGCGTTCAATCAGCCCGTCATTTTCAAGTTCTTTCAAAAGCCGCGTGATCCGGCCTTTGTCCTGACCGGACTTTTCGGCCATTTGCTGGGCGGTGATGCCGGGGATTTTGACAATCCATTTCATCACCCGCTTGTGCGAAATTGGCATCGGCATGCTTGCAGCCTGCATCGCATGCATCAGTCTGCGCTTATAGGCATGCACCAGCCGATGCAGGGTTTCACCCGGAACGTGGACCTGATCTTCTTCTGTCATGGCAATCGTTTCTTCCTCACAGGCCAGCCGGGCTGGCAATCAAGCCGGAACGAAGGGCATGGCGGCGTCCTTCGCAAATGATGGCGGAAATAATGGCCGAGCCACTGGCAACCAGCATGATGGTCGCAAGGTCAAAGCCACCACCGGTGCCAATCAGAATGGCGGCAAGGGCCGCACCAACCGACTGGCCGGTCAGGCGCGCAGTCGACAAAAGCCCGCTGGCGCCGCCAGACCGTTCACGCGGCGCACTGGTCAGCATCAGGCGGTTATTGGGCGCCTGAAACAGTCCAAATCCGGCCCCACACAGGGCCAGGGCGGCAATGATCGGCGCCAAGCCACCGGCATCGGCGGCAAGTGTTGTGCCATAAAGCCCGATGGCAAACACCGCCATGCCAATCCCGGTCAGACGGATGGGCGAAAACCTGTCGGCCAACCGTCCGGCAATCGGGGCAATGATCGCGGTCGCCACCGGCCATGGCGTCATCAAAAGACCGGTCATGGTGGCACTTTGTCCCAACACATCGTGGAAATAGAACGGCAGGGTGACGAACGCAATCATCTGCGCACAAAAACCGGTGATCGATGACCCGATGGAGCAGGCAAAGACAGGAATTTTCAACAGATCAAGCGGCAGCATCGGGCGCGTGCGCGATAATTGGCGATGCACCAGAAAGACACCGGCAACAAACGATACTGCAAATTGTGCGCCGATCAGGATCGGGTTGCTTTCAATGCCCATATTGCCAAGGGCCGCGACCAACCCGCCAAAGGTCAGGACATTCAAAAACGCACTGATGAAATCAAACCGTGCTCTGCTTGGCGTATTGAACGGCAGACTGAAATAGCCAATCACGACCGCCAGAACCGACAGCGGCAGATTGATCAAAAACAGCCAGTGCCAACTGGCAACCGCCATGATGGCGGACGCAATGCTGGGCCCGGCGGCGGCCGAAACCGACACCGTCATCGCGATCCAGCCAATCGCCTGGCCGAGTTTCGCATGCGGGAAAACATGGCGCATGATGGCGGCATTGATGCTCATGATCGCAGCCGCCCCAAGGCCCTGTAACACACGCGCTGCGGTCAGAAGCTCGATCGTCGGGGCCATCGCACACAGGGCGGATGCCACCCCGAACAGGGCAACACCACTGAGATAAACCTTGCGAAATCCGATGGCTTCACCAAGGGCTGAAAACGGCAACAGGGCCACCACGATGGCCAACTGATAGGCCGTAATCACCCAGATCGCATGCGCTGGTGTTGCGCCCTGATCATGGGCGATGGCGGGCAGGGCGACATTCATGATCGTGCCATCAAGTACCGCCATCATGATCGTGATCAAAAGGGCGAGGGTGGCATAAATGCGCCGTGGTCCCGGCAATCCATCGGGATGCACTTCGGGGGATATCTTAAGTCGGGGGATATGAGGGATCAGCATGGGGCAGTCTCTTTATCAAATGGTGTGCGCGAAGGGGCCTTTGTTTCAGGCACGGCATGTCGCCTTGGTATCGCGTCGGCAAAGCGTGGGGCGCTTGTGGGGTGCAGACGCGATCCTTAATTGGTTGACAGTATCAACTATATAAAAATGGTTGATGTTGTCAACTTGTTTTCGAGGCTGTCCTTCGGGGTAGTGTTCGGAGATATATTAGATGTGTACCATGGGGGGAATTATTCCGGAGGTAACATGATGCAAAAATCAACCGCAGAGGGGGGCACTTACAATGTCAATATGCCCAATTTCGGCAATCTAGGAACATACAGTGTCGTTGAGATTTTTGTCCAACCGGGGCAGGTGGTTGCGGTTGAACAGCCTCTTTTGACTGTTGAGGCCAACAAGACCTCTTCTGAAGTCAGCGCACCGGTCGAAGGCGTCGTTGGCACCATAATGGTGTCAGTTGGTGATGAGGTGTATTCCGGAGCATGCGTGATGACGATTAACACTTAGCAGGCATTTCAGGGGAGCCAAACGGAAGACAAGGGTGCTTCGGGGGAATAAACAAAGGGACAGATTGATGAAAATGATGATGGTTCTGGGGATCAGTGCGCTGTTTGCAATGGGGACCGCACCGGTGTCGGCGTTCGCGGGGCAGGGGGCAATCGCGTTTGATCAGACGGTTGAACATGGCGGTGGCTGTCGCAAAAGCTCCCCACCCGATCAGTGCTGCCACATGGATCGCAAGGCGGGCACGGTTCATTGCCACTAGGCGGGTGGGCATAGTGCCCGGATCGCTGGGTTATTTCACCCGGTACACATCATAGAAAATGTGTTTCTTGTCGGCGAAATCTTCGTGGTTGGGCAGATAGGGCATCGGGTCTGAATGGGAAATCAGCTCCCACTTTTTTGCCTTGGTGGTGGCCTGAATGGCCTTGAAGAAGGCATCATCATAGAGGTCGGTGCGCTGGGTAAAGCACACAATCCCGCCGCGCTTCACAACCCGGCAAAATTCTGAAAACAGTTGCTTGATTTCGCGCACATAGGTCAGTGTGCCGATACATTGAACGGCGGCAAAGCCATTGTCGCCAAAGGCCAGTGTCTTGTTCATGTCGCGCTTTTTAAGGTGGCGATAAACGCCCTTGGCCTCGGCCGCCTGCAGGGATTCCAGCGACAAATCAATGCCGGTGATATCACGATATCCGGCCTTTGAAAGCTCCAACCCTGTCAGTCCGGTGCCACACCCGGCATCCAGAACGGGTGCGTCACACGGCACCCCGTGCGCAACCATGATGGCCGCGGCCCGCTTGGGCGCGTCATAGCCCATCTTGGGCAAATCCGCATCATAGCTTTCCGCCCACTTGTCGTAATAGGCGGCAAGGGCTTCTGGCCCGGCGTCTGTCATGCGCGTCAGATCCGATGCGCTATCAGAATATCCGGCGCTGCTGGACCTGCCGTCACTGGCATCCGTCATGGCTCACCTCGCTGTTTTTATTCTTGGATTTTTTAAATCTTGGAGGTGGGTATTAAGGCACAACCGCTATCGTAAGGCAAATTTGGGATCTGCGATTTCAGTGAAGGTTATAAGTTGATAGTTCCGTCGATGCTCGAAATAATTGGAAAAAGCGCAATTTGTGGTAGTTTTGTGAAGGTGGGAATTTTCTCTAAATATGCTGTGAAAGATCCATCGATGTGGGATAAAAATGGGTATCTTGCCAAATTTAAGCGATATTGGGCGAGGGCGAACTCCAGTAGTAGACAGGCAATTGAGTTCCGCCTTTATCTCTCATTTTGTAGCGAGTTTTTGGTGCGCGCAGCTTTGGTTCATAAGTCGCCTGTGTTGAATGCAAGCGTTGACGAGGCAAGCCTCAGGTTTGGCGGTGGCATACCTGGCGCAGGCAATGAACGTTCTGTAAAGTTAGAAACCGCCATAGCTCGTTTGAAGCTTTTGGTACCTAACCTAAACGACGAAGAGCATAAGGCTTTGGTGGCCGTTTCAGCATTTCGGAACACCGAGTTGCACAGTGACAAAGATGGTTTCTTGGGAGACCAACTGGAGACCATTAAACCCAGCATCCTATCCGCATTTGTGAAAATCGCAGAATTTATGGATGAAAACCTTGAGGACATTCTTGGCAAACGAGAAGCTGATCAAGCTCGTGAAATATCAAAGCAGATCAGTATCAAAAAGAAGCGCAGAACGGTTGATCTGATTAAGATCGAGAAAGAGAGATTTTTCTCACAGTCACAAGAGGAAATTGATAAGGCGCGAGGTGAAGCTGAGTTCCAGTTCGAGTATATGATTTCCACTAAGGGGCAGCATGTATGGGTCGACAAGTGTCCTGCATGCTCAAGCCGAGCGCTTATCTATGGGCACCCGATAGGTCATGGTGAGCCTTTTTTGAGAAACGAAGAAGTGGTCCAAGAGGTGCGGGTTCAGCCAGATGGTTTAAATTGCAGGTGCTGTAATTTGAAGCTTAAAGGCCTTGATGAAATGATCGCCGCTAATTTTAAGCATGAATACACACATATTGACGCTCTCGATCCATTAGAATTCCATGGAATAGATCCGATGGAGCACGTAGATATCGATAAGATAATTCAGGATTATGAAGAGGATCGTGAAGCTCAGTATTTAAGTTGGCGCGATCTATAAACACCCGCTCAAAAAACACCCACTCAACAAATACCCACCCGTCGGCGCTTCCCAGTCTATCATCTCGCCGAGGCAGTAGGTGCCCGGGCGTTTGATGAGTTGGAAGGTGTCGTCGAGTTCTTCCCAAGCGACACCGCCTGCGGTGCTGATGGCCTCGTCCAGTGGACGGGGCTTTTTGATTTGAAGTTTCAGGTTTTTGATGGCGGTGGCGAGGGCTGCCGGGTCGTTAAGGGTTTCGCGCGGGGTGACTTCGAAAATCAGGGCTGTTTTGGTGGCATCAAGGCCGAGGGTTTTGCGCAGATGGTTGCCCAGCGAGTTTTTGCCGCGCGGCTTTGACAGTCGCGTGGTGACGTCACCCAGCGTGCGGTCGGGGCAGAGGTCGAGTGTGAGGGTGCCAACCCCGGTTTCCAGCCACTGATCGCGCAGCGTTGCCGAGATGGCATAAACCGCACTGCCTTCGATCCCGGTTTTGGAAATGACGAACTCGCCGCGCACGGTTTGATCCCCACAGGTCAGCGTCACGGCCTTGACCGGGGAGCCTGCGCATTTGTCGATCAGATGGTCGGTCCAGTTGAGTTCAAAGCCGCAATTGGCTGGTTTGAACGGGTTGCACTTGATCCCGGCATTGGTCAGGATTTCCATCCATTTGCCGTCTGATCCCAGTCGTTTCCAACTGCCGCCGCCCAAGGCCAGAATGGTGATGTCGGCGGTGGCGGTGACTTCGCCATCGGGTGTTTTGAAAACCGCCTGATCGGCGTCGTTCCAGCCGGTCCAGTAATGACGATAATGGATGGTGCAGCCCAGATCATCAAGCCGCCTTAGCCAGGCGCGCAAAAGCGGGCTTGCCTTCATCGCGGTCGGGAACACCCGGCCTGACGAGCCGACAAAGGTTTCCACACCCAAGCCCGCGCACCATTCGCGGATTTGATTGGGCCCAAATTTGCGCAAATGCGGTTCAAGCCGGGCGCGCGATGTGCCATAGCGGGTCAGGAAGGTTTCAAGATCTTCGCTATGCGTGATGTTAAGCCCCGATTTCCCGGCCATCAGGAACTTGCGCCCGGCACTTGGCATGCCTTCATAGATCGTTACGCCGTAGCCATCACCGGCCAGCCGTTCGGCCGCCATCAGGCCCGCCGGACCGGCACCGATCACCATGGCGGTTTTGCCATTCGGGGCAGGGCGGGCGGGCAGCGCATTCGGCGTATTCGGTGTTGGGCTTGGCATGTGCGGCCTTTGGTGCGGGTTGATATCGGCTGGTTTTAGCGGCTTTGGGTCCTATTGGCAATTTGTCCGGCGTCCGATGGTATGTTGTCGCCGGGTTCGTGGTGCTTGACCCCACAGAGCTCGCTGTTTACCACTGCCATCTTGTAACGCCACCACCAGCCCATCAGGACCACAGCCATGATTACCGGAACCTGGCACACGCCAACCGATGAAGAACTTCTGCGCATTCGCGACATGATGGAAGATGCGCAGTTTTATGACGCGATTGCACGTGTGCCCGATGAGGCCCTAAGCACAGCACTGGCCGGATCAAAGGACACAGCACTTTGGGTGTTTCGCGTTGATCAAAAAGCGGTCGCCTATGTCTATATGACCGAGATGGCGACACGCCTGCCCAAGGTCGATGAGTTTGGCGTGTTTGAACGCGGGCAGGGCTTTGGCAAGGCAGCGTTATCAAGCTTAGCTGCCAAAATTGCGCAAACGCCCGACTATGAAAAGCTGTGGCTGAATGTTGTCGATGGCAATGACAACGCGCTTAATCTGTATCGCAAGGTCGGGTTTGGCGAGGAAAAGTTCATTGCCAAGGGCTGGAAAACGCGGTCTGGCCGGGTGGTGGATCAGGTGCGCATGTGGCTAACACTTGATACGTTGCGCGGCCAGGCTTCCTGAGGCTTGCAGCCTATCGATTATCAATGCGAAACCGGGCCGGGGATACCCCGGCCTTTTTGGTGAAGAAGCGCGAAAAATATCCGGCATCGCGAAAGCCCAGACTATCTCCGATCTGTTGAATGGCGATGTCGGTATAGATCAGGGTCCGCTTGGCTTCCAGCATCAGGCGGTTTTGCACCACCTCGCTTGCGGTCATGCCATAGATGTCCTTGGCAATGCGGTTAAGCTGGGTTGTGGTGACGCCGATTTCACGGGCATAGAAATCAAGCGATTTGTGTTGCTTGTAGAACGTTTCGACCAGCGTTTGAAACTTGCGGAATTTTTCGGCCTTTTGTTCCTGGCGTGACAGGCGTGCCGAATGATCCTGCGGCACGGTGCGCCCGATACCAAGCAACAGCAATCCCAGAATATGACGAAGCGCAAACAGCCGACCGGTATTGTGGCTGTAATATTCGACGGCGAGTTGCGATATCAGGAAATCGGTCGGGCTGTTGGCATCGCCAGAGGATGAGCGCGTATCAACGCAGATCGCCTGATCAAGCCGGGCGAGAAGTTTTGGCGCAGGGGCAAGGATTTCCTGCAAGTGATAATCGGTCAGCGAAATCACCCAGCCATCAATATCATCACTGAATTTAAAGCCATGTACGGTGCCCGGCGGCACGGTGATCAGTTGTCCTGCCTGCATGGTCAGATGTTGGTCATCAAAGCTGATCTCGGCCCTGCCGCGGGTGATATACAGCAGCTGAAACAGGTTGGTATGGCGGTGCGGCTTGATGTGCAGGTCATGCAGGCGCGATCGTTCCGGGATGCTTTCAAGATGAAAGAATTCCGGTTCGGTGACCGGTTGTGGATCGGATGCGGGAACAGTGTCCAGATCATAGCCATCACGTGCGCGGGGGCTGCTTGCCGCGTCGCGTTCGCCGTAAAGCTTATAAATCGGGATGGTGTTGCGCATGGATGCCTTGATCTTGGGTCACCAGACAGGGGATTGGTTGGCAGTAGTTTAGCGTGTTTTGCGACCGACCAAAAGAAAAGCCCGCCAAGATGACGGGCGGGCTTTTCCGAGTTCTGTTAGCATCGCTAATTGCCAAGCAGCGTTGGCACAAACAACGTTAATATCGGCGCAAAGATCAGCAGCAGAATACGAATGATCTCGGCGCCAAAGAACGGCATCACACCGCGGAAGGTCTGGCTCATCGGGACACCCTTGGCGAGTGCGTTGATGATAAACACGTTCAGCCCCACGGGCGGCGTAATCAGCCCCAATTCCACGACAATGAGTGCGAGGATCCCGAACCAGATCTTCAGATCCTCGGTCCCCATGCCATAGGCCGCGGTTGCCGCCGTCGCCCAGTCGCCGCCATTGATATCAACAAGGGCCGGCCAGAAGAACGGGATGACCACGACAATCATCGACAGGCTTTCCATGAAGCAGCCCAGAAGGATCAGGGCAAGCAGCATGAGAACCATGACAAGCCAAGGATCAAAGCCGCTGGTGGCGGCGGCCTCGGCCATATAGGCCGGAAGGTTGGCACGGCTAAAGAAGCCCTTGAGGATTTCCGCACCGAGCAGGATGAAGAAAATCATCGAGGATGTGATGGCGGTGTCTTTAAGCGACTGGCGCAGACCTTTCCAGGTCAGCCCGCCTTTGCCGCGAATACGCATATAGACGCCGTACACCAGAATGGCGAACACGCCCACGCCCGCCGCCGGTGTCGGGGTAAACAGGCCGGCACCGAGCCCCAGAATGATTGAGCCAAAGATCACCATCACCGGGATCAGGCGCAGCAGGGCTTCCTTGCGCTCAGCGGCCGGCATCGGTTCCGGTTTGGGGGCCAGTGACGGGTTCAGGCGCACCTGAATGGCAATCACCGCCATAAAGAACAGAACCGCAATCAGGCCCGGAATGATGGCCGCCTGGAACATCTGAATGATCGATGCCTCAACCGTGACCGCGTAAATCACCAGCGCCACCGATGGCGGGATCAGAATGCCAAGCGTCCCGCCCGCAGCCAGCGTACCGGTTGCTAGACGCGGCGAGTATTTCAGGCGGTCAAGCTCGGGCAGGGCGACCTTGCCCATGGTCGATGCGGTGGCAAGCGATGATCCACACACCGCACCAAAACCAGCACATGCCCCGATGGCCGCCATGGCAACACCACCGCGGAAACGGCCGAGGATGGCGTTTACACCCTGAAACAGATCGCGCGACAGGTTGGCCTGACTTGCCAGATAGCCCATCAAAACAAACAGCGGCACGACCGAAAGTTCATAGTTCGACACAATCCCGTACAGCAGGGATTTGAACTGCTGCAGATAGGGATCAAAGCGCAGGAACGGGAAAAACAGGCTGAGCACATAGTTGCCGCCAATGCCGACCCCAACCATGGCGAGGCCGACGGGCACGCGCAGTGCCAGGATGACAAAGAGAAGGGCAAGGCCACCAAGGCCGATCAATTCACGTTCAGACATCGGCCTCTCTCTCGAAAATCTGGTTTCCGGCAATTGCCGCCCACAGGAACATCGCAATGATGCCCGGGACATAGAACGGCCAGATCGGCCAGCCCAAAATTGCCGAAAGGGTATTGTCGCTGCGCACTTCAATCAGGCCATTGACCATCATATACCCCAGGAACAGGGCGAGTGCGGTCATCAGAACGGCAGACAGGGTGTCGACCATCCGCGCAAACCAGTCGGGAAACATCTTGATGAAAACATCCACTGCGACATGGCCACGATGTGCCTGACAATAAGGGAAAAACATCAACGCCGCCGAACTGACGATCATGCTGACAAAGTCCTCATAGCCGATGATGGCCGGGACGTTGGCATCAAACAGCCGGGCGATCTTGTCGAGACCAAAGGCGGTCACGTTTACGATCGTAACAATCGAGATCAGCAGGGCAAGCATGCCACCGGCAACAGCAAGCCACGAAGCGGCCTTGTAGAGCACGTTTTTCATATCTCTAACATTCTTGCGGGAACAGAGGGTCACGTATCAGGTGTCTCCATGATACGTGACCCCACAAGATTTACCAACAACGACGGGATGTTACTTGGTGTGGCTCTGAACAGCGGCCTTGGCATCTTCGACAAGTTTCGCGCCATCAATGCCGTTGGATTTGGCTTCTTCGATCCAGCGATCAACAACAGATGCAGACGCATCGTCAAAGGTTGCCTTTTCGGCAGCGGTGATCTGAACGACCTGGCCTTTGCCTTCGTTGACCATGCGCTTGCCGACTTCTTCAACGCCGTTAAATACGTCACCGATTTCGGCTGCAAAATCACGGCCGGAGTTACGGTCGATGATTTCTTTCAGGTCATCTGGCAGGCTCTCATACCGGTCCTTGTTCATCGCAAACAGGAAGGTCGAGGTGCCAAAGCGTGAATTTACGCCTTCGCCTTCGACAGAATAGGAAATCAGTTCAGCCAGTTTCAGCGGCGGCACAACTTCGAACGGCACCAGGCCGCCATCAACCACGCCAAGCGACATGGCCTGCGGCAGGGCAGGAACCGGCATGCCAACCGGCTCTGCACCCCAGGATTCAATTACCCAGGAACCGGTACGGGTCGGGGTGCGCAGCTTCAGACCCTTGACGTCATCAACCGTGCGGACTTCCTTGCTGGTCAGGTGGATGGCCTGACCGGCATGCACGTGAACGGCAAGCGGGTGAATGTCAGTAAGGTCTTCGGCATATTCATCGCGAAGATCCCACATCGCAAGGTTGGTTGCGCGTGCATCGCCAAGGTGAACACCCGGAAGTTCAAATACTTCAAGGCGCGGGAATACGCCCGGGGTGTAACCCGGAAGGGTCCAGACGATGTCGGCAACGCCGTCACGGACCTGACGATACAGTTCCGGCGGATTACCACCCAGCGACATGGACGGGAAGATTTCAAACTTGATACGGCCGTTTGATTCTTCTTCGATTTTCTTGGCCCACGGTTCAATCATTTTCGACTGGGCCGGTGCTTTCGGACCCAGGAAATGGTGGACGGTCAGGGTGACTTCCTGTGCGTGTGCGCCGAACGACACCATCGTCGCGACAGCTGCACCGGCAAGCAATTTGGTGATCTGTTTCATTCTCTTCCTCCTTTGAACGTCTTGTCGCGTTCATTGCGCTGACAAACGTTCAGCCACGATGCGCATCTAGCGTGCGAAGTTTTCCAAGAGTTCTTTTTGTTATTGTTTTTGTTCTTCTTTTTATCACATGACTTGCGTTTGGCGCATTTCAGCCATGTCGAATTAAAGGCAATCTAATCGGTACGTGATGGTTATGTATAATGATATGTAAGCACATATCCATAACCAAATGATTATCCTTTCGCCCCTGCCTGCGCGCTGTGATGACGTTGTGCTTCTTCGCGCACAGCATTGATCAGCATTTCAACCGGCGGCGAAATTGGCGAATCAATTCTGGTCGTCAGGCCAACGGGACCAAAGGTATCGCTGGTATCGATCGGCAGTTCGACCAGATGCCCTTCGGCAATGTCGGATGCCACAGCCCCGTTCGAAATGATCCAGATCGCATCGGTTTCACGCGTAAAAGCACGCCCGAAAGATGTCGAAACGGTTTCGATACGGTCGGGGATCGCACCAATGCCATGCGCAATCAGCATCTTGTCGACCGTTGGGTGAATAATCGCGTGTTTGGGCGGTACCAGAACGGTGAATTCGCGAATGCGGGTAATGTCCGGGTTCTTGTCGGCCAGCAACGGATGGCCCGGCCGCGCAACCAGCGAGATATGCTCGGAATATAAATGTATGAACGACAATCCCGACATCTGATCGGGTTCGGCCAGTCGTCCGACCACCAGATCAAGTTCACCCACACGTAATTGTCCCATCAACATCACGTTCGGACCAGCCACGACCTTGACCGTGGTATCGGGGCTCAGCGTTTTGAAATGGCGGATGGCGTTGGGCATCACGCTTGCCGCCACCGTTGGCAGAACCCCAAGATTGATCGAAAGTCCGCCTTGCATGCGCACCTGACTGATGCTGTCGACACCTTGGCGAAGCGCCGTAACACTTGCCCCGGCATAGCGCAGGAAAACCTTGCCGAAATCGGTCAGGGTGACACCGCGCTTTGATCGGTCAAACAGCCGCGCGTCAAGATGTTCTTCCAGCTCGCGAATGGTTTTGGAAACAGCGGGTTGGGTGATCGAAAGCGTATCGGCGGCCTTGACGACACTGCGTTGGCGCGCGACCTCAAGAAAGCAGGTCAGATGGCGGAATTTAATGCGTTGATCAAGCATGGGCGCCCTATACATCAACAGTTTAGAATGTTCTTATGGCTGGTTCATGCATAATTATATAGTTATGCAAATTACGCAATTCCTCATTTTACATAACCAAAACCATCTGCGAATGTGAGGACAAACAAGCAGGGTGGAAACGATAATGAGTCTGCAAGTCGCCCCGGTCAACGGGACACACATTCATTACAGCCAGTCAGGCCCGAAAAACGGCCCGGCACTGGTCTTTGCAAATTCTCTGGGGACGGATCTTCGCATCTGGGATGATGTCGTTGATGCGCTTTCCTCTACGTTCAACATCGTGACCTATGACAAACGCGGGCATGGCCTGTCGGGGATTGGTGATGCGCCTTATGACGTCGCGCTGCATGCCAATGATCTGATCGGGTTGCTTGATTACCTTGGCATTGATCAGGTGATCATTTGCGGTCTGTCTGTTGGCGGTCTGATCGCCCAGAAAGTGACCGAGCTGGTGCCAAACCGTGTGCGGGGTCTGATCCTTTGCGATACCGCCGCCAAGCTTGGCGATTATGACAGCTGGAACACCCGGATCGAGGCGATCAAGGCCGACGGGATTGCGTCCATGGGTGATGCGATCATGGAACGCTGGCTGTCGCCGACCTTCCGCAAGGAACGGGTTCTCGAAACCGCGATGTATCGTGACATGCTGGTGCGCACCACGATCGAGGGTTACGTCGGGACCTGTATTGCGCTGCGCGATGGTGATCTGCGCGATGCGGCGGGAAAAATTGCTGTGCCGACATTATGTATCTGTGGATCGGAAGATCTGGCAACGCCGCCCGATGTGGTGCGCGCCATGGCATCAATGATCCCCAATGCCGAATTCGAATTGATTGACGGGGTCGGGCATCTGCCATGCATCGAAACCCCGGAATTGCTGACCCGGTTGATCGACCGATTTACCAAGGAGAAGAACCTTGTCTGAGAGCCGGTATGACGTTGGCATGAAAACCCGCCGTTCCGTCCTGGGCGATGCACATGTGGATCGCGCCACCCAAAAAATTACGGAAATCGACGAAGGTTTTCAGCGCTATATCACCGAGAATGTCTGGAACGGTGTCTGGACAAGCGACGCCTTCACCAAGCGTGAACGCTCCATCGTGACCATCGCGCTGCTTGCAGGGCTTGGTCACGAAGAAGAACTTGCGATGCATATTCGCGCCACACTCAATACCGGGGCAACACGCGACGATATCCGTGAAACCCTGATGCATGTTGCGGTTTATGCCGGCGTTCCCGCCGCCAATACGGCCTTCCGCATTGCCAAACAAACCTATGCCGAGATCGACGCGGCATCAGACGCGTCACCCAAGGGAGAGTAAGCCTCATGTCCACCTTTAAACCGCGTGACTGGGGCTCCCACGCCCCCTATATCGCACCCGGTTACAAATCGACCCTGTTGCGTGGTCCGACCCAGGCACCACTTGCCATCAAATCGGGTTTGACCGAGGGCACCGGTCCGCGCTTTGCGCCGGCTTCTGTGCGTGAACTTGATTTCGATCTGACCAAAAACGGTGTCGTCAATGGTGAGCCGCTTGGCGAACGCATTGTCGTGCATGGTCGGGTGATGGATACCGATGGTCGTCCGCAGCCCAATATCCTGGTCGAAGTCTGGCAGGCGAACGCAGCAGGCCGTTACGTGCACAAGGTCGATCAGCATGATGCGCCGCTCGATCCGAACTTCCGCGGGTCGGGGCGTTGCTTTACCGATGATCAGGGCAATTACAAATTCTATACCATCAAGCCGGGCGCCTATCCGTGGGGCAACCACTTCAATGCTTGGCGTCCGAACCATATTCACCTGTCGTTGTTTGGTCCGGGCTTTGCCACCCGTCTTGTGACCCAGATGTATTTCCCGGGTGATCCGTTGCTTGATCTCGATCCGATTTTCCTTGGGACTGAGGACGCAGCGGCCCGTGAACGCCTGATTGCCAAATTCTCGATCGACAAGACCGAGGAGGGCTTTGCCCTTGGTTATCAGTTCGACATTGTCCTGCGTGGACGCAACGGCACCCCGATGGAGAATTAAGTCATGGCTTATGGTGAAACCCCCTCACAGACGGTTGGTCCGTATTTCGCCTATGGCTTGACCGCAGGCCAGTACGCATACGACTTTACCGACATTGCCGATCCGACCGTCGCCGGCCCGGATGCCAAAGGTGAACATATCCGCATTACTGGTACCGTCTTTGATGGCGACGGCAATCCGGTCAATGATGCAATGATCGAAATCTGGCAGGCCGACGCCGACGGCAATTACAACGAAAAGCCGATTGATGTGGCTGATACCGGATTCCGGGGGCTTGGCCGCTGCGGCACCGGCACGGATGCGAAGCTGTGCTTCTGGTTTGATACGGTAAAGCCTGGTGTTGTCGAAGATGCCGAGGCGCCGTTTGTCAACGTCATCGTCTTCATGCGCGGCATGCTGGTTCACGCCTTTACCCGTTTTTACTTCGATGACGAGGCGGATCTGAATGCCAAGGACCCTGTTTTGCAGTCGGTGCCAGCGGATCGTCGCGACACCCTGATTGCCAAGCGTGTCGAAACCCCGACGGGGATTGAATACCGGATCGATATTCACATGCAGGGGGACGCGGAAACCGTGTTCTTCGACGTGTAAGTCGATCTGGCCCGATGGCTGCGTCCGCTGCTTTGGGGAAAGCCGGCGGTCGCAGCCATCGACCTGAATTTCCTGCACTACCGGGGCAATTGCCCCGCGTTTCTAATGTTTTGGATTGATGCCACAGGAGTTTTGCCGTGGTTGCACGTTTCATGTCGCTTAAAGAAGCAGTCGCATCCTGCGTTAAGGATGGCGACACCATCTCGATGGAAGGCTTTACCCATCTGATCCCGCATGCCGCAGGGCACGAGATTATCCGTCAGGGCATCAAGAACCTGACCTTGGTCCGCATGACGCCTGATGTGATCTATGATCAGTTGATCGGGGCCGGTTGTGCCAAGAAGCTGATCTTTTCCTGGGGCGGGAACCCCGGTGTTGGCTCGTTGCACCGTCTGCGCGATGCCTATGAAAAAAGCTGGCCGACCAAGCTTGAGATCGAAGAACACAGCCACGCGGCGATGGCCAACGCCTATGACGCGGGTGCTGCGGGCCTGCCTTGCGCAGTGTTTAAGGGCTATCGCGGGGCGGAACTGCCGCGCGTGAACCCGAGCATCAAGTTCATCGAATGCCCTTTCACCGGTGAAAGCCTGGCGGCCGTTCCGGCGATCCGCCCGGACGTCACCGTCGTGCATGCCCAGAAAGCCAACAAAAAGGGCGACGTCCTGTTTGAAGGTATTGTCGGTGTGCAGAAAGAAGCTGTTCTGGCGGCCAAGAAATCCATCATCACCGTCGAAGAGATTGTTGATGATTTCGGCGATATTTCGCCAAATGCCGTCATGCTGCCGAACTGGGCGGTGACTGCGATTGTTGAAGTGCCGGGTGGGGCGCATCCGTCCTATGCCCAAGGATATTATAAGCGCGACAACGCGTTCTATAAGGCATGGGATCCGATTGCACGTGATCGCGAAACGTTCCAGGCCTGGCTCGAAGAGCATGTCATTAATGGCGGTCCCGAAGATTTCGCGGCCAAGCGTGAAGCAAACAAAGGCTAAGCGGAGGAAAAATCATGGTTGAATATACCCCGACTGAAATGATGACGGTATCCGCTGCACGCGCGCTTAAAAACGACGATGTGTGCTTTGTTGGCATTGGGATGCCGTCGGCTGCGTGCAACTTGGCACGCTTGACCCATGCGCCGGACATTACGCTTATTTATGAAAGCGGCACGATCGGCACCAAGCCCGATGTCCTGCCGCTGTCGATTGGTGATGGCGAGCTGTGCGAAACCGCTGTCAACACGGTCGCCGTGCCGGAAATGTTCCGTTACTGGCTTCAGGGTGGCAAGATTTCGGTTGGCTTCCTTGGTGCGGCCCAGCTTGATAAGTATGGCAACATCAACACCACCGTGATTGGTGATTACGACAACCCCAAAGTCCGCCTGCCGGGCGGCGGTGGTGCGCCGGAAATTGCGACCAGCTGTGGCGAAGTGTTCCTTGTGATGAAGCAAAGCAAGCGTGGCTTTGTTGAAAAGATCGATTTCGTGACATCGCTTGGTCACGGCAAGGGTGGCAATGATCGTGCATCTTACGGCGTTGATACCAAGGGGCCGTCGCGTCTGATCACCGATCTTTGCATCATGGAACCGCATCCGGTGGGCAAGCAATTCGTTGTGACCTCGATCCATCCGGGCGTAACCCGCGAAGAAATCATCGAAAATACCGGTTGGGATGTTGAGTTTGCCGACGAAGTCGCGGAAACTGCGATCCCGTCCGAGAAAGAATTGCAGGTTCTGCGTGAACTGCATGCTCGTACCGCCAAGGCCCATGGGGACCAGCAGTAAGAGCAATAATAAGGATCTTAGAAATGGCTGACGCATATATTTGCGATTATATCCGCACCCCGATTGGCCGCTTTGGTGGCAGCCTGTCGCAGGTGCGCGCCGATGATCTTGGCGCTGTTCCGCTCAAGGCGCTGATCGACCGCAATCCGGATCTGGATTTTGCCGCTGTTGACGATGTCATCTTTGGCTGTGCCAACCAGGCTGGTGAAGACAACCGCAACGTTGCGCGTATGTCTTCGCTTTTGGCAGGGCTACCGGAAACAGTGACCGGAACCACGGTCAACCGTCTGTGCGGTTCGGGCATGGATGCGATCATTATGGCCGCACGTGCCATCAAATCGGGCGAAGCCGATCTGATGATTGCCGGTGGCGTTGAGAGCATGTCACGTGCGCCGTTTGTCATGCCAAAGGCGACGTCAGCATTTTCGCGCAATGCGGAGATTTATGACACCACCATCGGCTGGCGCTTCGTCAACCCGGTGATGAAGAAACAGTACGGCGTGGATTCCATGCCCGAAACCGGCGAAAACGTTGCCGAGGACTTCAAGATTTCCCGCGAAGATCAGGACACCTTTGCCGCCCGGTCGCAGGACAAGGCGGTCGCCGCACAGGAAAATGGTAATCTGGGCGAGGAAATCACCCCGGTCACCATTCCGCAGCGTAAAGGCGATGCCATTGTCGTGGACAAGGATGAACATCCGCGTCCGGGCACCACGGCCGAAAAACTTGCCAAATTGCCGACCCCGTTCCGCGAAGGCGGTTCGGTTACGGCCGGTAACGCATCGGGTGTCAATGACGGGGCTGCGGCCCTGATCATCGCATCCGAGGCCGCTGTCAAAAAATACGGCCTGACCCCGATTGCACGGGTTGTTGGTGGCGCGACTGCGGGTGTTGCACCGCGCATCATGGGCTTTGGCCCGGCACCGGCATCGAAAAAACTTCTCGCGCGTCTTGGCTGGTCGACAGAGCAGCTTGACGTGATCGAACTGAACGAAGCCTTTGCTTCACAAGGGCTTGCGACGCTTCGTGATCTTGGCATTGCTGATGACGACGCACGTGTGAACCCGAATGGTGGCGCGATTGCCCTTGGTCATCCGTTGGGTATGTCGGGTGCACGTATCACCGGCACGGCTGCGCTTCAGATGAAACGTTCTGGTGGCAAGCGGGCGCTGGCAACCATGTGCATTGGTGTCGGTCAGGGGATTGCGATTGCGCTTGAAGCTGTTTAAGGCTGATGGCTGATTGATCTTGAAAAAGGTGCCCCTGTGCCGATTGTCGGGCAGGGGCTTCTTTTTGCGTTATTGACCAATATGGTTGCTGGCGCGACACTATCGACTTGATTTCACACCTGTTTGAACGGTGGATGACCCCTGATGAGCGTTTCGCCCTTTGACTCTGCCCTGCTTGGAAATCTGTTTTCCGATCCGGAGATCGCGGCCCTGTTTGATGACCGGGCACAGATTGCATCCATGCTGCTTTTTGAATCGGCCCTTGCCGCGGCCGAGGCGCGCGCAGGTGTGATCCCCGAAAAAAGTGCCACCCGCATCGCCGAAGTCTGCCGTGATTTTACGCCCGATCCGGCAAGCCTTGCGACTGCAACGGCCAGTGCCGGTGTGCCTGTGCCGGCCCTTGTTAAGGCGCTCAAGGCGGAAATTGGCGGTGAAGATGCGCGCTATGTCCATTTTGGCGCCACCAGCCAGGATGTGGTTGATAGCGCACTTGTCCTGCAGCTGCGCGATGCGGTTGCGATTATCCGTCGCCGCATTCGCAAACTGGCCAAGGCGCTGTATGCCCATGCCGATACCCATCGCACAACAGTGATGATCGGTCGGACGCGATCCCAACAGGCTGTCCCGACGACCTTTGGTCTCAAGGCTGCCGGATGGCTCGCACCGCTTGTGCGGATTGATCACCGGATTGATACCCTGTCATCGGATTTGTTGCGGATTTCGTTTGGCGGGGCTGCTGGCACATTGGCCTCGATCGGGGTGAAGGCCGCAGACGTCGAAAGCAATCTTTCCGAAGAACTTGATCTTCCGCTTGCCGATATGCCCTGGCATGCGCAGCGTGACGTCCTTGTTGATTTCGCAAGCCAGTTAACAGCGTTAACCGGCGCGCTTGGCAAGATGGGGCAGGACTTGGTTCTGCTGGCACAGTCCGAAATTGCCGAGGTTCAACCGGGCAAGGGCGGCGGGTCATCGACCATGCCGCATAAATCCAATCCGGTGCAGGCGGAAATGCTGGTGACACTGGCACGTTTCAATGCTGGACTGCTGGGCACCTTTGCCCAGGCGCAGCTCCATGATCATGAACGAAGCGGGGCAAGCTGGCTTCTGGAATGGCTGACCTTGCCGCAGATCATTACCGCAACCGGTGCGGCACTTGCGCAGGCGGTTGATATGGTGCCGGATCTTAAAATCAATGCCGGGCGTATGGCCGAAAACCTTGAACTGTCACGCGGGGCGATGCTGGCAGAGGCCGCGACATTTGCGCTGGCCGATCACCTTGGCCGCGATGCGGCAGATAAGTTGGTCAAAGATGCGATTGCCAAGTCGGCAGAAAACGCATCGAACCTGTTTGATGAATTGCCAAAACTGACCGAGGCCCCGGTGGATTGGGCGCATATCCGTAACCCGGTCAATTATATCGGGCAGTCGGATGTGTTTATCGATCGTGTTTTGGGGGCCGCCAAGCGTGGCTTGCGCGACTAGGAAAAAGGCTGCCGGATGGCAGCCTTTTTTGTGTGTGATACGGTGATTTGGTTCAGCGTGTTGCGCGCAGGCGCTTTTCGACCGCGTAATTATGGATTGGTACGCCGGCGACTTCGAAATCGCGCCGCTCCACAACGCCAAAGCCCTGTTTAAGCAGGAAGGATTTGGCAAATTCACTGGCCTCGGAATAAAGCTTGCCGATATCCTGTTTACGCGCGTGCGCTTCAAGCGCGTCGTACAGCTTTGTCACAATACCTTTGCCCGCAAAATCGGGCAGGGCATACAGAAACCCGATATGGCCATCGGCCTCGACATCGCCAAATGCGACAACCTGATCATTGCCATCAACCGCGACAAGACTGAACCGTCCATCTGTCATGATTTCGATAAACCGTTCCGGCGTCGGCAGCAGCTTTGCCCACACCGCAACCTGTTCGGGATTATAGGCGTTGGGGCCAATTTCCGTAACGGAGTGGCGGTAAATCTCGACCAAGGCCGTGGCATCACTGTTCGCAAACGGACGAATTGTGATCATTCTTGTGGTCCCCATGCCGTATCAAAGAACTGACATTCAAGATCGGTTGCACGATTGAAATAGGACAGGCATTCGGCGCGGTCTCCATCTGACAGTGACGGTCCAACCTGATCCAGTTGGCTATTCAGATAGGCAACCACACTTTCAAAATACACCCCGACATGCAGATCAATCCATTCGGCGTACCAGAAATCATCGGGGCGTTTGGCGATGGTCTTGTTGACCCGATCCGCCCAGCCAAGATAGGTGCCCTCGGCAACGGCCAGAACGGCCAGCATATTGGCGTAACTGTTGCTGTCCGTGGCGTCTTTCATAAGTTGTTTGAACGCTGCTGTTGCCTGCCAGTCCGGCATGTTTTCACGTGCATCATCGGATACGCCAAGGGCGACAAAGGATCGTTCGAAATAGGTGTTTTCTTCGCCCGTGACCAGGGCAAGGAACTGACACCCCGGAATGCGATCCTTCAGGCTTGGTGCGCGCGATACGGCCGCGGCCAACAGGGCAACAAACCGATCAATAAACCGGTGATCCTGAATAAGATAATTTTCAAGATTGGCCTTGGGCAGGGCGGCATCACCCCAGGCATCGGTAAAGACATGGTGGGTTACCGCACGCCATTGATCCGCACAGGATGCCTTCAGCCAGTCTGAAAACGCACCATTCGGATTGGTTTGACACCATGACGGAAAATCCGGGACGGCTTTTGCGGTGTTGCTCATATCTGCGCGTTTCCTGAGGAGCTTGATATCATTTGGGTTTTGAACTTTTGGCATGGTCGCAACCATTGGGCAAGCCACGAAATAGGGCATCCGCCAAAGTACCGATCCGCATGGAGGCGATTGATAAGTATCAAAGTAATCGATTGGATTATAATGTTATAAATCACTCCATCAGAGCTTTTCCCAAGGAGGAAGTTATGGCGAATGTTGGAACTCTGGACCGTGTTGTCCGTGCGATTGCCGGTGTTGTTTTGCTGGCCATTCCGTTTGTTTCGGCCACGCCCGAAGGTGGCGGCATGGCCTATGGCGTTTACGGCTGGGTGATGATTGCTGCCGGTGTTGTCATGTTGGCGACTGCGGCACTGCGTTTTTGCCCGCTTTACATGCTGTTTGGCCTGCGGACCTGTCCGCTTTCCAAATAAGGTAATAAACGGCGTTTGAAACCGGAATATTCCGTTCGATCTGTTGTTGTTTGAACGTTATGCTGGCGTCCGTAGATCTCTGCGGTATGTTGGATAGACGTGCTGTTGATGCCCACACTTGGGCACGGCGACCAGCAACGACGAACGGAATATAAAAATGAAACGCCTGAGTGATGAACTGACTGTATCCCCGCAAATGCCGCTTGCCGCGATTGACGAAATCGCTGCGGCCGGTTTCAAGACCATCATTTGCAACCGCCCGGATGGCGAAGATCCCGGGCAGCCGTCATTTTCCGAAGTCGCCGCCAAGGCCGAGGCTGCCGGTATGAAGGCGATCTTCCAGCCCGTCGCAAGCGGCAATGTGTCGGATGCGGATGCAGATGCCTTTGCAGCCAATTTGGCCGCCGCCGAAAAGCCCATCTTTGCCTATTGCCGCAGTGGTACACGCTGCACGATCCTGTGGTCGCTGGCCAATGCCGGGCAGAAGCAGGTTGGCGATATCGTCAAGGCCGCGGCGGAGGCCGGATATGATATTGCGCCGCTGGCACCGCGGATTGCAGCACGCGGCTAAGCTGTTTGAATTTGCAGGTTATGCGGTGCGTTGCTGTGCAAAAAACGCAGTGAGCATCGCATAAATTGCACTATTGCTTTTGTGCGTTTCATGACGATATGTCCGCGCATGCTGTATCTGGCATGGTTTTATCAAGTGGCACCGGTATGACGTCAAACGCAGACCAACTTTCCAACATCAGATTTCGATTGGCAAAGAGCGATGATCTCGACGCCCTGTGCGAGATCGAAAACCGGTCCTTTGAAGTCGACCGACTGACCCGGCGTGCCTTCAAACGTTTCGTCGGCAGTGAGACCGCGCGTTTGACCGTGGCAGAAACCACAAAGGACGGGGGCGTTGTTGTTGGCTACGCGTTGGTGATTTTTCGCAGCAACGTCGCACTTGCGCGCCTTTATTCGATGGCGGTGTCACCTGATCAGCGCGGGCAGGGGATTGGTCGTGCCCTGATTGAACGGGCCGAAGAACTCAGCCTTGATTTCGGCACACCGATCCTGCGTCTTGAAGTCAGCCAGAAAAACAAGGATGCGATCCGGCTTTTCAAATCGGTCGGATATCGCGAATTTGCACTTTATCCGGATTATTATCCCGATCATTCCAATGCGCTTCGCATGGAAAAGGTATTGGTTCCCAATGCCATGCATTTGCCATCGCCGATCCATTTCTATCACCAGACCCTGCCATTTACCTGTGGTCCGGCGGCCTTGATGATGGCGATGAATGCGCTGGATCAGGATATCGAACTTGATCGTAATCTTGAGATCGCGCTGTGGCGCGAAGCCACCACGATCTTCATGACGTCTGGCCACGGCGGCTGTGGCCCGCTGGGTCTGGCGTTGGCGGCGCACAAGCGCGGCTTTGATGTCGAAGTGCTGAGCAGCCGGGACGGGCCGTTATTCGTTGATACGGTGCGAAAGCCGAAAAACCGCGAAGTGGTCGAACTGGTCCATTACGACTTTGCCCGTCAGGCACTTGATGCCGGTATTTCGGTTACGACCGGCCCGTTTGGCATTGCCGAGATCGAAGAACGCACCAAACAGGGCAAAATGGCCCTGGTCCTGATCAGCCAATACCGCATTTATGGCGATAAAATCCCGCACTGGGTGGTAGTTTCGGGCTTTGATGACCGGTTTGTCTATGTCAGCGATCCCGATATTGGCGAAGACCATGAACCCTATACCGGCAGTGACTGTCTGTCCGTGCCGATCTTGCGTCACGAGTTTGATCTGATGGCGCGTTATGGCCGCGATAAACTGCAAGCCGCCGTCTTCATTGACAAAAAGGCCGGGTAAAAACCCGGCCTTTTGCTTTTATGGAATGCTGCAGAGGCCCTTATGGGCGTGCGATCTTGCCAAGAAGATGCGCAATGATCCGGCGATACAAGTCCATTCCCAGAACCACATCCTCAACCCCGGCATCGATATTGGGGTTGTCATTCACCTCGATCACCATCGGGCCATAGGGCGTTTCCTTGACATCCACGCCATAAAGGCCGTCGCCCATCAAACGTGCAGAGGCAAGGGCCGTGGCAACGATGTCGGCAGGGGCATCTTCGACTGCAAGGGTTTCAAACCCGCCTTCCTCATAGCTTTTGCCATCATCTTCGTGTTTGACGATCTGCCAGTGGCCCGGTGCCATGAAATAGCGGCTGGCAAAGATGGCTTCACCGCCCAGAACGCCAATCCGCCAGTCAAAGGTGGTTTCGACATATTCCTGAATGACGAGAAGTTCGGAGTTCTTGAACATCTCGGTCGCGACTTCGTTCAGGTGGTCTGGCGATTTGACCTTGCGCACCCCGCGCGAGAAACAGCCATCGGGCACCTTCAAAACCGACGGGAAGCTGAATTGCTTTGCGATGTCGGGAATGCGGCGCTTATCGAAAATCGCACTTTTGGGTGCCGGGATGCGGTGTGTGCGCAGCAATTCGGCCAAATAGACCTTGTTGGTACAACGTAGCATCGAGTCCGGATCATCAATCACCGGAATACCTTCCTTTACCGCCCGCTTGGCAAAGCGATAGGTATGGTGATCAAGGGCGGTGGTTTCGCGGATCAAAAGGGCATCAAATTCGGAAAGATGATGAAAATCCTTGGCCGTAATCAGCTCGGCCTTGGCCCCAAGATCGGATGCGGCCTGCACGAAATTGGCCAGCGCTTCTTTATCCGATGGAGGCAGGACTTCATCCGGGTCATGCAGGATCGCGACAAGGGCTGTCGGCGGGGTGACGTTACCCTGCTTGCGCACACGCCCACGCAAATAGGCACGGAGTGCGGCCTCGAACTCGACAAGTTTGTCGTCATCAAGCTGGCTGATCGACGGGGCTTCGATTTCGCGCAAAATTCTGCGGTCCTGCTTGTTCAGATGCAGGCGCAGGATCGGGCAGCGGAACTGATCAAAGGCGCGTTCGCCAATCTGACGGAACTTCTTGTTGGCGGTTCGCCCGAAATAGACATCGATATGATCCGGGGCCTGATCAGGTGTCTGGCCGGATTTTTCCAGTGCCTCGATGATTTGCGGGCTGAGTTCCGCACGCGCAGTTTTCTGAAGCCGTTTCCAGTTCAGATCCAAAAGAACATCGGCCTCGGGAATGACGCGTTCTGCGCGGGCTGCCGCTAGAAGGCTGCAATAATAACCGCGCGAAAGATATTCATAGGACTGGCAAAGGTTGATCACACGCCGGTTGCGCACACCATGATCAAGGGCCAGATAATCGCGCACCCGCATCACACGGGCCCCCGATACGGCAAAGCGTTGATCTGACAGACGGTCGACCAAAATCAGTGGCGCACCGGTGGCAACCGCCGGGCTGACAGCGCTTTCGCCGTCATAAAGTGCGTGTTCAAGGCGGATGCCATCACTGCCATCCTCGTAATATCCTGGAAGGTCGGCAATCCGGACATAGCCATGGCGTTCATAAAGATTGCGCGCAGTTTCGTTGGTCACACGGACTTCAAGGCGCATGCGCGTGCATCCCGCATCCATCGCCAGATTTTCAAGGCCAGCCAAAAGCTGTGTGCCCAATCCCTTGCCGCGCCAGTCTTTTGCAATCGCCAGCGAGTAAATCCGTGCTGTAACCGTATTGGTGCGCAGCAACAGCAAACCATACCCGACAATTTCAGGATGATCGGCATCACCGGCGTCTGCAACAAGAAGGCGCGCGCTGGCCTGACGCAGGAACCGCGAAAAAGAAGCCCGCGAAATCAGATCGCTTTCGAAATTGCCGCTTTCAAGCGCGCAAAGACCATCAAGGTCGTCGCGCACGGCTGCACGGATGATGACAGTATTGGTCTGGGGCAAAGTCACTGTGCAGCTCTCCTACGATGAGGGTAAATATGTTGCGCTCAACTTCCGGTACGCCCAAAGATCGTTCGTCGCAAGCGCATTTATTGTTCATAGCCATGCCTTTTTTTCATGGATCATGGCACAGGTCACACTCGACCAGTGCGTCCAATGAAAATAAGGTGTTTTCATTGGGCCTGCTGTGAAACATTTAATCATCCTGATCGTTTGCACTTATATAAACAAGAGATCAGAAACAAACAGGTTGGCGTACGTTGCACTGCGTCCGCAAAGCTTTCAAGGGCAAGATGGTTTGAATAAACGCATCCTAGACACATCTCCGATCCTCAGGCGCAGGTTTGCAATCGTTCCGCTTTTATTGGCGGGCTCGATGCTTTCGGCGTGCACCTCGGACGAGGGCTTAAGTGGTGTGCTTGGCTTTGGCGACGGCGCTGATAGCGAGATTGCGCAAAATGATCTGCAACAAACCATCCCCTATGAAGTCGAAATTGCCGGCATTGATCCCCAGGAAGAAAATCTGATTGCGGCGTTGGATGGGGTCAGTACGGCGCGCCGTTTGCAGTCGCGCCCGACCGCTTCGCGCGCGGGCCTGCAACGCCGCGCTGAAGACGACGTCGAACGGTTTCAGGCTGTTCTGCGGTCGAAGGGATTTTATGACGGGCAGATCACCTTTGAAATTAATGAAAAGGCCGCCGCAGATACATCAAGCGCGCCAGCCCAAGACGTACCTGAAGCTGGTTCAGAACAAGATCCGGCCGATGGCCAGTCCGGGGATGATGCATTGGCATCAACATCCGAACAGCCAACCCCACTGGTTCTGACCTATAATATCGATGTCGGCACACCTTATCTGATTTCGGCGGTGAACCTTGTGATCACATACCCCGATCGTGTGGTGGAACGCCATGCGACGGATAAGGAACTTGAAAAGACCCGCCTTGAGATCGGGCAGCGCGCGACCGCGGAGCCGATCATTCTGGGCGAACAATACGGTGTCGATATCCTGCGTGAACAGGGTTACCCGCTTGTGGAGGCTGGCAAGCGAACCGTATTGGCCGACACCGCGCAAAAAACCATTACGATCAATTATGCCTTTGAAACCGGGCCGCAGGCCGATTTTGGCAAGATTACCGTTAATGGTGCAGAGGATGTCGATGCGGACTTCATCGCAGGATACCGCAGTTGGCGGTCGGGTGAGCAATATCATCCCGATCAGGTGCGCACCACGCGCCGCGATCTGGCGCAAACCAACCTGTTTGACAGTGTGATCGTCAAGGTTGCCGGTCCGGTAAACGACGATGGCGAAATCCCGGTTGAGATCGAGGTGGTTGAACGCAAAATGCGTTCGATCGGCGGCGGGGTGAATTTCTCGACCGCCGATGGTCCTGGTGCCAACGCGTTCTGGGAACATCGCAATCTGTTTGGTGCGGGTGAACGTCTGCGGCTGGGGATTGATGTTTCAAGCCTTGAACAAGGTCTGTCGGCAGAATTCAAAAAGCCGCAGTTTCTTGAACGGCGTCAGTCCTTTGTCGCCGAGGCCAACGCCAAAAACAACGATACTGACGCCTATAAGGGTTCAACGCTTGATAGCTTTGCCGGTATCGAACGGCCGCTTTGGGAAAACTGGACAACCACATTTGGTGTCACTGCGGAATATTCCGACCTGACCGGATCAGACTCCCCGAACGAGGAATTCTATCTTGCCGGTTTGCGGGGCATCTTGCGCCATGACAACACCGACAATCCCCTTGATCCGAGCCGGGGGAACCGTTTTGAAATCAACGTATCGCCCTATATGGGGCTGACCGACAAGGATACCGGTTTCACCACCGTGTCAGTCGTCGGGTCGCAATACCTGTCGATTGACGACGAGGGCGACTATGTCCTGGCAGCCCGTGCGCGCACCGGTACCATTATCGGCGAGGATCGCGGAAACCTGCCGTCGAACAAACGCTATTATTCCGGTGGTGGCGGATCAATCCGGGGCTACGAATACCAGAAAGTCGGTCCTCTTGATGATGATAATGATCCGCTGGGCGGGCGTTCCGTACTGGAAGTCGGTGCCGAATTCCGCGCCCGTGTGACCGAAAGCTTTGGCATCGTGCCATTCATCGAAGGTGGTAACGTTTATGCCAGATCCGAACCTGAAGACATCAGTCTTCTATGGGCTGCCGGTCTTGGCTTCCGTTATTACACCGCGGTCGGGCCGCTGCGTTTTGATGTCGCAGTACCACTTGATAAACGCGACAACGTTGATGACGATTTTCAATTCTATATCAGTCTGGGGCAGGCATTTTGACCGGGTCTGACACGTCACCACCGAATAATCCCAAACGTTCCGCATCGCGCCGTTCTTCGACAAAGTGGCTGCGCTATGGTGCCTATGGTCTGGGCGGGGCTGTGCTTGGACTTGCCGGCCTGATTGCCGTTGCCGGGACCGGTCCGGTATTGCGGATGGTAACCCCGATGATCAACGAGGCCGTATCCGCCGCAACCGACAGCGAATTTGCGCTTGGCCGGGTCGAAGGCAGTTTGTGGACGGAATTGACCCTTGATCAGGTGACGATGGATCGCGCCACAGACGGGTTGCATCTTGATATCAATGATATCGAATTTGACTGGTCGCCGACCGCACTTTTGGCTGGTCGGTTGCAAATCAATCAGATCAGTCTGGCAACGACCAATGTCATTTTGCCCGACGGCACCGCACCGGAAACGGTTGAGGAAGAGGACGAAGACAGCGGTGGCTTTGCCCTGCCACTGGCGGTTTCGCTTGACGCGCTTGAGCTTGGCGAAATTGCCATTGTTGATCAGGTTACCGGTAACAGTTTCCTCTATAGCCTGAACGGGCGGGCAAAGGTTGGCACAAACCTGTCTGCGACAGCCTTTCTGGATTTGCAGCCACGTGATGGCGGTACCGACCGGATAAAACTTGATCTGGATTTTGACGGCCCCGGACAACATCTTGCAGCCGAGATTGATGGGTTGTTGGGGCGCGAAGGGCTTGTCATGACCCTGGCTGGCGTTGATCCGGCCAGCGCAACCGATATCAAGATTGCGCTTAATGGCGATGGTCCGGCCAATGACTGGAAAGGCACGATTGACCTGTCGGCGGCGGGCTATGCATCGCTTACAAGTGACATTGGCGTTCAACTGTCTTCGGATTTTGTGGCATTTACGCTCGACGGTGCGCTGTCACCGCAGGAACGCATAAGCGAACAACTGCCTGCAAGCATGGATAAAGAAGTCGCACTGGGCGTTGGCGGGGCATTTGATCAATCAGAACAAATCCTTTCGTTTGATCGCATTTCCATCGCAATGGCAGATGTGCTGGCGCTGTCTGGCACAACGGAACTTGACCTTGAAGACAGCCTGATGACGGCCGATTTAACGGCCGATATTGATCCTGCAATGTCGGCACTTATTGACGATGCAGTTTCATGGGCGGAACTTGGGCTTTCCGTTCAGGTCAATGGCAATCTTTCGATGCCTGGTGTCTCGCTGCGGGTAAATGGCCGTGATGTGAAAACGCCTGTGTCGCGTATTGGCGACATCGCCTTGCAGGCCGATATGGCAGCCCCCGATGACGCGGATGAGCCACTTGACGCAACCGTCGCATTTTCTTCCACCGGCACGGATTGGGATGATCCGAATCTCGGCGCGTTTCTGGGCGCGGCGCAGGACATGTCGTTTGATGCGCGGATGTCGCCGGACTTTGCCGATATTGCGATCCGCAATCTGGCGTTGAACACGCCTGATATGACGCTCCGCGGGCAGGCGGACGTTAACGAGGATCTGGTCGTCACGACATCAAACATCGTGGCCGATATCCGCGATCTTGCGATTTTTGCGCCGATTTCGGGGCTTGATCTGCGCGGGCAGGGGCAGGTTGCCTTGCCCGGCCTGACCTGGTCAGAGACCAGTGGTCTGGAAACCGGGATCGAGGTTTCAGCCAGTCAGGCCGGTTTCGGGATCGCCGATCTTGATCGTATCGTCGGGCCCGAGCCCCGTATTACGGGCGATGTGACACTTGCGCCTGATCTTGATCTCAGCGTTGATGTCAGCGCACTTGATACCGCAATGATTGACGGTCCGCTGATGCTTCGAATTACAGAGGCATTCGAGAAACTGTCGCTTGAAAGCACGCTTGATATTGCATCTGGTGCCGTGCCGCCGGATCTGGGCATTGAAATGGCCCCGGCAAAGCTGACAGCCAATCTCGAAGGTGACTTGGCGGCACCCCCGGGGACGTTTGAATTAAGTGTTCCAAGCCTTGCTGTTTCGGGTCAGGAATTCTCCGATATCGTACTGACCAGCCGCATGACGTGGTCAGATCAAGCTATTCTGTCGCTTGTCAATAATGGCAACTTCACCTTTGCTAACCGACCATACGAAGTGGCTGCAAATCTTGTCCTGCCCGAAGATGCGCTTCGCGTTGAGCAGATATCGCTTAAAGGCGAACATGTCGCGTTGAGCGGCAATATTGCCTTGCCCGACTACAGCATTCCAATGCGCGGTGATGTTACGCTGTCAAATCTCGATGCCGAATTTCTCGATCAGTTTGGTGTGAGCTTGGTGAACGGCACCGTGACGGCCGATATTGCCCTTCGTCCGGATGGTCAACGCCAAAGCATTACGGCAAACGCATCGGCCAAGGGCCTGCGGATGGCAAGCACAGATGGCACCAATCCGACGATGATCGAGGATGTTGAGCTGACCGCGACGGTCGGTAATGCGTTTGACGTGCCGGAAATTTCAGCGGAACTGGATGGCCGTGACATTATTGCCGGATCAATTGCCGTTGGCGAGATTACCGTTGACGTTGACGGCGGCATGGACGCGCTTACCATCACGCTGACGAGTTCGGGTCTTTATCAGGGCAATGTACCGATTTCGACCGACTTGGCTGCTGATCTTTCGCTTGGCAATGATATCGCTGTGACGGCCAATCGGCTTGAAGCGATCATTGGCGATCAGACGATTGAGCTTCGAAAACCACTGGAACTTGTTTTGCGTGAAAACGGGCGGCAGCAACTCGACGCCGACCTGACCGTTGGCACCGGCCATCTTGTCGCAAGCCTTGATCAGGAAGCCGGGCAAAAATCCATTTCGGGTGAGCTCCACCTTAATGATTTTGATCTTGGTCCGTGGGGGCGTATTTCCGGCTTTGACGGGCTGAGCGGCACCGCAAATCTTGATGCGTCCTTGCGTGAAACACGCGGGAACTTGCCAAGTGCGCAGGTCAATGGCCGCATTTCCGGCATCACGGCAAAGGCAGTGGCGGGGCTGAAGCCCTTTGAAATGCGGCTTGATATCACGCTTGAGGAAGGCAAACTTGCAGGGCAGGCGTCTCTTGGCAATGGCGATGTCGAAGCACTGACAGCCGAAGGCAATGTTCCGCTTGCGATTTCTGTGCTTGAACAGGAATTCAGCCCGGATCTTGCTGCGCCGGTTTCTGCCCGCGTGCGTGTGAATGGTCAAATTGCCGAATTCTGGCCTTATGTCCCGGCACCCGATCATCAGCTGTCGGGCAAGATCAAACTTGCGCTTGATGTCGCTGGGACGCTTGATGATATCCGTTGGAACGGGGATGTTGCGCTTGCCAATGGACGATATGAAAACCTCGAATATGGCACCATCCTTGATCAGATGACGCTTGAGGGCACCTTTGATCAGGCGGGTCTTTCCATTCCGTCCATTACGGCCACGGATGGTGGCAAAGGCACTGTTGATGCATCGGTTGATCTTGATCTGCTTGACGGTGGCGAGATGCGCTATGATGTTTCGGCTGATCTGCGAAACGTTGCCGTATCACGTAAGGATGAACTGCAATTCTGGGCGGATGTAAAAGCCAGCGTGACCGGATCCCAGTCGGAGGCCGATATCCAAAGCACGGTGTCGGTCCTGCGCGGGGAGGTCGATCTGACCCTGGCCTTGCCGGAATCGGTTCCGACCATCGAGATTGAAAATCTGCCGGACGCCGCGCAGGTCGAAAAGGCCGAGGATACACAGGAAGCTGACGACGCCTTTACCGGCAATCTTGATGTCACCGTTGATATCCCGGGGCGCCTGTTTGTGCGCGGCAAGGGACTTGATTCCGAGTGGGGCGGTCGACTTGAGATTTCCGGCACCACCGATGATCCACGCATCACCGGGCAGCTATCGGCCCTGCGCGGGCAGCTTGATGTCATCGGCAAAACATTTGTGATCCGGGATTCTCAGATTACCTTTGCCGGTGCGTCGCCCCCTGATCCGATGCTTGATATCGAAGGGGTTTATACCACCGAAGATCTCGTCGTGACCGCAGGCTTCCAAGGGCCGTCAAGCGATCCGGAACTGGTGTTGTCGTCCAATCCGTCCTTGCCGGAAGACGAAATCCTTTCTCAGGTCCTGTTTGGCAAATCACAGGGCAGCCTGTCGGCAGTCGAGGCCGTGCAACTGGCAAGTGCCCTGAACGAACTTTCTGGCGGTGGTAGTGGTCTTGATGTGGTTGGCAGCATCCGACGCTTTATCGGTGCAGATGTCCTGCGCGTCGGTGGCGGCGAAGACGGGCCGGAGGTCAAGGTTGGCAAATACCTGACAGAGGGGGTCTATGTCGGCACCAAGGCCGGTTCAACGCCTGGATCAAGCGGCGTCGAAGTCGAGATTGAAGTCACGCCAAATATCAGTGTCACCAGCGAAAGCACAGAAATCGATAGCAAGGCTGGCGTTCAATTCAGACTTGATTACTAAGGCAGCTCAAATCTTAGTCGCCGATGGGTTGGTGCCCGGTTGGGGGATTAACCGTCAGCAGCGACGAGCGAATACGTCGCAGCTTTTCCTTGGCCTGATCGGGCATCCGTCGTGCCACGGCCGTCGCAATCACGTCGATTGTTGCCAGAAACGCATGGCGCGTGGCGGTTGGTTTATAGATGTCGGGGTTTTCCGGCATATTGATTGATATGACCAAGTCACTCTCGGCGGCAAGCGGACTGTCAGGGTTGGTCAATGAGATGACCTTGGCACCATATTGGCGCGCAATGGCAGCGGAATGGATGATTTCCGTCGGGCGACCACCGGTGGAAATCGCGAATATCACGTCCTCTGCGCCAAAGGTCGAGGCCAGCATCCGCTGCAAATAGCCGTCGCTTTGCGATTGTGCCGGAATTCCCAGCCGGAAAAAGCGGTTTGCGGCATCAAACGCCACAGTGGTCGATCCACCCCCAACCCCGAAAAACGCCACCTGACGTGCCTTGACCAGAATGTCGGCAGCCTGGTCAATTTGATCGGAGGATAACTGATCACGCAGCAGACGCAGGTTATCAATGATCACGCCCAGAACATGGTTTGACAGGACATCTGCGGCGGTTGTGTCATCTGAAATGTCTTCGGATGTCAGATACTGAATGCTGACAGCAAGGTTTTGCGCCAGACGGATTTTAAAATCGCGAAATCCGTCGCACCCCAAGGTGCGGCAAAACCGAATGACGGTGGGTTCGCTGACCCCGACATTTTTCGCCAGATCGGACAGGGCGATGGTTGTGACATCTTCCAGATGTGCGCTGACATAGTCCGCGACCAGTTGTTCGCGGTTCGGGAATTTGCCCGACTGGCTGCGCAGCAGGCTGATGATGTCGGCGGTTTGTTGCATGGAATCGACCTGATCCGTCTATCTGGTTTGGTGTGTCAAAACCGACACCTTATTGGGAACTAACATTATTTCCGTTTGCAGGCGATAGCCACCATTTCAATTTAAGCGTCATGTCAGTACCCCGCACGCGTGTTTTCTCACATCAAATATCATCGTTTTGCCCGACATTAACCCGGTCGAAATTGACCATGTAGTTATTCAATGCACGAGACGGCGAGGTTGCTGTTTCGGGCTTTGGGGCGTTTGGATCTCGGACGCCTTAATCCTTGATCCGATTGGTGAATTTCCTGCTTGAAAGTCTGGTCGAAACAGGGTCGCTGCGAAATCTTATAATGTAGTTAAGCTACTTATAGCAGTTTAAAAGTCAGTTTAAGAGCAAAAATATGAAACTTTGGAGATAAATAATGTAGACAAACTACAAAATGGACCTCAGTATGTAGAAAAATTACATAACATTTGATCAGTGGAGAGTTTGGCGGAGATGGCTTTACGCCGTATTGAAACCACAGCTGCAACCGCAAGCTGGTGCCTGAATTGGGTGGTTGAACGCATCATAGCGGTTCTGATGCTTGTTCTTGTTCTGGACGTCTGGCTGGGTGTCGTTGACCGATACTTATTTCATTGGCAACTGCCATGGCCGGAAGAACTGGCCCGCTATCTGATGATCTGGGCGGCACTTCTGGCGATCTCGGCCGGGATTGCGCGGCGCGAACATATCGGGATTGGCATGTTTGTTCTAAGCCTGCCGATGCCGATCCAGCGCACAATCCTGTTTCTGGTGGATCTGATTGCGCTCGCAGCCTTCCTTTACCTTGCGATCTATGGATTTGATTTCGCCCAAGGCGGTATGCGCCGTCAGGCGATGATTTTCGGCATGTCACTGGCACTGCCTTATGCCGCCGTGCCGGTTTCGGCATTGCTTGCTGCCATTCAGCTCCTCCTCGTTGCCTTGCGTGATCAGGGCCGTTTTGTCCCGGTTGATCTTGCGGAGGGCGCAGAATGATCGTCGCCATTATCTTTGTCGTTCTGATGGTTCTGGGCATGCCGATTGGCTTTGCCCTGGGTGTGGCAGGCGTTGTTGGCCTGTTTGACATGGGCGGGGGGATGTTCTTGTCCCAGGGCCCAAGCAAGGTCTTTAACGGGCTGAATGTCTTCCCGTTCCTTGCCATGCCGTTCTTTATTCTGGCTGGCGAAATCATGAACCATATCGGCATTACCAGCCGGTTGGTGAAATTCGCCCAGGCACTCGTCGGGCACATGCGGGGCGGGCTGGCCCATACCAACATGCTGGCATCTGTTTTCTTTGCCGGTCTAACCGGTGCCGCAACCGCCGATGCCGCAGCCTTTGGCAAGACGCTGGTACCTGCCATGGTCGAACGCGGATATCGCCGGGATTATGCCTGTGCGGTGACTGCCGCCGGATCGATCATTGGGCCGACCATTCCGCCATCGGGTTTGATGGTTGTTTATGGATCACTGATGGGCGTTTCAATCGGGGGGCTGTTTGCCGCCGGTATCCTGCCCGGACTTATGATCTGCCTGATCTGCATGACGGTGATTGCCGTTACCGCACGATCCAAGAATCTGCCGAAAAATGAACGCCGCGCGTCGCTTTTGGAAGTCTGGAAGATTTTCAAATCATCGATCACCGCACTGATCATGCCATTGATCATTCTGGGCGGTATTCTTGGCGGGATCGTCACCCCGACCGAGGCCGCATCGGTTGCGGTGGCCTATGCCCTGTTCATTGGTGTGTTTGTTTACCGCGCGCTTAGCTTTGCTGATTTCTTCAGGATGTTGGTGCGCACAGCACGTGTGACCGGGGTGATCTTTGTGATCATTGCCTTTGCGTCGATCCTTGGCTGGTGGCTGAGCTTCAACCGCATCCCGCAAGAAGTCGCGACCATGGTTCTGGGCGTTTCAGAAAATCCCTACATCGTGATTTTCATGATTGTCGGTCTGCTTTTGATGATCGGCATGGTGATGGATATCAACGCCATCCTGATCATTCTGGCCCCGGTTCTGGTGCCGCTGACCGTTCAGATCGGCATGGACCCGATCCATGCCGGGATCATCTTTATCCTCGCACTCAACATCTCGCTGATGACGCCGCCTGTCGGGGCCTGTCTGTTTGTCCTGTCATCCGTCACAGGTGAAAAGCTTGAAAAGATTGCCGCACAACTTTGGCCATTCCTTTTGGCCGAGCTGGGCGTGCTGTTCCTGTTTGCCTTCTGGTCGGACCTTGCCCTCGTGATACCGCGATTGCTGGGCTTCCGCTAAGTCATCGGGATGAATATAGCCCCGGTCAGGTCCGGGCTGGGGCGCACACCACAATAACGCCGGACACATAAAGTCGTTAAATCAAGGAGAGGTAGAAATGAAAACCGTAAAGCGTTTGGGCGCAGCCGCCCTTGCAACCGCGATGCTGATGGGCAGCACCTCGATGGCATTCGCCGAGCCGAAGGTTCTTAAATTCGCGCACGACAACAAGACCGACCCGTTTGAAAACCCGGCACATGCCTGCACGGCTGTTTTCGCCAACATCGTCGAAGCCGATACCAACGGTGAAATCGAAGTCGAAGTTTATCCGTCCAACCAGCTTGGTTCGGCTGCCGAACATGTTCAGATGGTCCGTGATGGCCTGATCCAGGGTACCCTGACCTCGACCGGTGCACTGGCGTCTTACTATCCGCGTATTGATGTTCTGAACCTTGCCTTTGCGTTTGATAGCAACGCATCGACCTATGACGTGTTTGATGGTCCGTTTGGCGAGACGCTTGCAAGCGACATCGAAGGCGAACTGGGTGATGTGAAGGTTCTTGGCTTCCCGGATACCGGCGGGTTCTTTGCTGTGACCAACTCGCAGCATTCGATTGCAACGCTTGAAGATTTCAAGGGTATCCGCATTCGTACCATGTCGCTGCCATCCCATCAGAAAATCATGCAGGCCCTTGGTGCCGAAGCATATCCGATGGCCTGGGGCGAAGTTTATGCCGGTCTTCAGACTGGTGTGATCGATGGTCAGATGAACCCGGTTCCGACCGTGACCTTTGCCAAGTTCAACGAAGTTCAGGGCTACCTGACCCTGACCAACCACCTGTTCTCGCCATACACCATGATGCTGTCGAAGGCATTCTGGGATGACCTGACCGCCGATCAGCAGAAAATCATTCGTTACGCTGCACAGTCTTGCGTTGTTGCAAGCCGTGGCGTGTCACGCGTGATCGAGGCATCTGATCGTGGTCTTGCCGGCCTTAAGGACAAAATGGAAATCACCGCGCTGTCGGCTGAGGACCGTGAAAAGTTCAAAGAGGCAACCCAGCCGGTCGTGGTCAAGCACGTTCAGGAAAGCCTTGGCGATGAAGGCGTCAAACTTCTGAACCTGTTCAAGGAAGAAGTCGAGAAGGCCAACGCCAACCGTTACATGGAATAAGCCATTCCAATTGCCGAAGGGGCGGGGTTCTCGCCCCTTCGGAATTCTTTAGCTGATATCAAAAGACCAATAACAAAGGCACGGGCCATGCGGATTTTTTGCGCCTCGATTGCAACCGAGACCAATACATTTTCACCTTTGCGCACTGATTTTTCCGATTTTCAGGAAAGCTTTTATGCCCCGCCGGGCCAGCATCCGGTCACCCCGACACTGTGCAGTGCCGTCTTTACCGAAGGCCGCCTGCGTGCCGCCAAGGAAGGCTGGGATCTGATCGAAGGAACCGCGACATGGGCGGAACCGGGCGGGTTGGTCAACCGTCAAACCTATGAGCAGTTGCGCGACGAGGTGCTTGGCCAATTGCGTGCGGCCATGCCGGTCGATGGCGTGATCCTTGGTCTGCATGGCGCAATGGTGGCCCAGGATTATCTTGATTGCGAAGGTGATCTGATTGCGCGCATTCGCGCACTGGTCGGCCCTGATGTCGTGATTGGCACAAGCTTTGATCCGCACAGTCATTTGACCGCGAAACGCATTGATAACGCTGACATTATTGTCGCGTTCAAAGAATTCCCCCATACCGATTTTGTCGAAACCGGCCGGGCTGTGGTTGATCTTGTATTGCGCACATTGCGCGGCGAAATCAAACCGACCAAGGAAGTTTTTGACTGCCATATGATCGAGGTCCTGCCCACCTCGCGCGAACCGATGCGGTCTTTCATTGACCGGGCAAAGGCAATGGAAGGAACAGGCAATATCTTGTCGGTATCCTTCATTCACGGATTTATGGCCGGTGACGTGCCCGATCTTGGGGCCAAGGTCATTGTCACCACCAACGATAACCCTGCGGAAGCCAGGCAGATAGCACGAAACCTGGGGGTTGAGTTGTTTGGTTTCCGTGGGGCCACCCGGCCTGATTTTGCCAAACCCGATGATGCGCTTGATCAGGCGCTGGCATCCGATGCCAAACCGATTGTCCTGACCGATGTCTGGGATAATCCGGGCGGTGGTGTTCCGGGCGATAGCACCATTTTGCTGCGGGCCGTGATCGAACGCGGACTTAACGATTATGCCTTTGGCACCCTGTGGGATCCGATGGCGGTACGGACCTGTTTTTCCGCGGGCGAGGGTGCGGTTTTACCCCTGCGTTTTGGCGGGAAAACCGGTGCCCATGCCGGTGCGCCGATTGATGCCGAGGTCCGGGTCAAAACCTTGAAACGCGATGCCTGGCAGTATTTCGGTGAAAGCATCGTTCCGCTTGGCGATTGCGCCGTGATCATCCTGCCCGACGGGGGGGAGGTGATCCTCAATACCAACCGGTCGCAAAGCTTTGATCCCAGCCTGTTTTCCAACATGGGTATCGATCCGGTATCGAAGAAATACCTGTTTATCAAATCGACGAACCATTTTTATGACTCGTTTGCCAAGATCGCGGGCGAGATCATTTATGTCGATGTGCACGGACCATACCCGTCCGACCCGAAAACGAACGGATATCGTCATTTGACCCGCGCCCTGTGGCCGATTGTCGAAGATCCGTTCGAAAAGAAGGCCGGTTAGAAAGTTTACCTTGTGCCAGTCGCAAGCGGTTCAAAAGCCACACATTCGAGCCGTTAAAAGTCTCCCTGCAAGGGACTGGTCAAGGATTGGGGCCATGATTGGGTTTAACGCCCGGTCATGGCTCTTTTTTTGCGGGAGCGATCTGTACGCGTTGGTGAGTTCGGTTAAAAGCACCATCTATTTTGCGAAGTGTTTGCAAACAATCCGAAATTAAAGAAAGATTGAACCGGGCGAGATCGTTTTCACCGATAATAATGAGGTTCCGATGGCTTGGGGCGGTTTCACAGCAGCAGAGCTTGAATGGCAATATAATCCGCGCGAAACCGTGCCGGACTTCATGACCCATTTTGAACGGTTCGTGAAACTGTCCGACGAAACCCGCGCCCAGCTTGGCGGCAAGATTGATGTGCGCTATGGCGACGGGCCCAAGGAAACCATGGATATCTTCATGGCATCCGATCCGGGCGCACCGGTGCATGTGTTTTTCCATGGTGGTTATTGGCGCAGTCAGGACAAAAAGGATTATGCCTTTGTCGCGCGTGATCTGGTCGCCGCCGGGTTCACGGTCATCTGCCCGAATTATGATCTGTGCCCGGATGTAACCGTGGCCGACATCACCGAAGAAGCCGTGCGCGCGATTACCTATATTTATCAGCATATCGAAGAATTTAACGGCGACCGCGACCGGATTTCGATTTCGGGCCACTCGGCGGGTGGTCAGATCGTCGCCCGCCTTGCCACACATGATTGGGCCGAAACGCTTGGCGATGCGATGCCGTTTGAGGCCATTGTACCGATTTCCGGTGTTTTTGATCTTGAACCGATCCGCCACACGACGATCAATGATGATGTCCGGCTTGACGAAGCGTCAGCTGCCGACAATTCACCGATGCTGGATGGCGTGCCGCTTGATGCGCGTTTGATGGTGGTCGTCGGCGGTAATGAAAGCCCCGAATTTGTCCGCCAAAGCGATGCCTATGGTGCTTATTGCGGCAGTGCCGGGCTTAAGGTTTCGGTCTACAAGGCATGGGGTGCAAACCACTTTACCGTGCTTGAAGAAGTGTTCCTTGGCACCGGATCCCTGTTTGGCACGCTCAAACGGTTTTTGTTGCCGTAAATCGCGCTGAAATTCCTTCAAAACAGCATAAAAAACTGCTGGTCTTCCTGTGACGTGCGTGGCTCAACGTGGTATAAAATATGACCGCTACCGCGCTGAAAACAAAAATGCTTATACAGGAAGGCCCATGCGTTTCATTACTGCCGAAGATATCGAAAAATTCGTCTCGCCCCGTGATCTGGTCGAAGCCCTTCGCGACGGGTTTAAACAAGGCTGCGAAGCACCCCTGCGCAGTCATTTCAACATGGAACGCAGTAACGAGGATGACGCAACCTTCCTGATCATGCCAGCCTGGCAAAAGGATGGCGCAGCAGGTGTAAAAATCGCCGCCGTCGTGCCGGGCAATTCGGCGCGCAATCTTCCGGCTGTTTCCGGCACCTATGTTTTGCTCGATGCCGTTACCGGCCAGCCATCCGCCGTCATTGATGGCACCAAACTGACCACGCGCCGTACGGCTGCCGCATCCGCATTGGCATGCGACTATCTGGCGCGCAAGGACACCAGCGACATGGTCATGGTCGGGTCCGGGGCGATGGCCCCCCAATTGATCAAGGCACATGCATCAGTTCGCCCGATCAAGAATGTCACGATCTGGAACCGCAATCCCGAAAAGGCCGCAAAACTCGCGACCGAGATTGCCGAATTGGGCTTCACCGCCAAGGGCACGGATGACCTCGAAGGGGCGTGCAAGACGGCCGATCTGATTTCATGCGCAACCCTTTCGACCGCGCCACTCGTACATGGCGACTGGCTGCGTGAAGGTACGCACGTTGATCTGGTCGGCGCGTTCAAGCCAACCATGCGCGAAACCGATGACGCCGTCATGCAAAAGTGCCGCATCTATGTCGATAGTTTCGAAGGGGCGAGTGCCGAAGGCGGCGACGTCGTTCAGGCCATCGACAGCGGGGCGATTGCGAAATCCGACATCATCGGCGATCTGTTCGGCCTGACCCGCGGGCAGGTCAAAGGCCGTGAATCTGATACGGAATGCACGGTCTTTAAATCGGTTGGTCATTCGCTTGAAGATTTCGTCGCGGCGGTCGCAGTCGTAAAGGCCGTCGAAAAATGATCAGCACCGATCTGTTTGCGCCTGAACCGCTTGAAGCCTTTCGCGGGCATATCAAACCCGAATGGATTGATTTCAACGGCCATATGAATGTCGGTTATTACGTGGTGGCATTCGATCTGGGATCGATGGCGTTTCTTGATGCGGTGGGGATGGGATATAGCTATCCCGAACGGCGCGGCGGATCGACCTTCGGGCTTGAAATGCATGTGACCTATGATCGCGAAATTCATCAGGATGATCCATACGTGATCCATACCCGTGTTCTGGATTGCGATCAGAAACGCATTCACATGTATCATGAAATGCGCCATGGCACTGAGGGCTGGCTGGCCGCGACCAATGAAATCATCACCATGCATATCAACATGAAGGAGCGGCGTTCGGCCCCGTTCCCCGATGACATCATGGAAACACTAAACAAGATCAAGGACGCGCACGCCAATTTACCCATCCCGTCCGGGGTTGGTCGCAAGATCGGTATTCGTCGCAAATAATCAAAAACCCCGCATCATCAGATCGCGGGGTTTTGTTTTGGTCTTTGCGATGAGTCTTAGGGGCGGGTTGCCATATAAAGCCTGCATATCTCGCCAGAATGATTGACATCCTGATCGCGCAGATAAGTCAGGCCGAGCTTTTCAAGCATCCGAACAGACGCGACATTGTCGGGCAGGCAATAGCCATAAATCTTGTCAAACCCGTAGTGATGCCAGCCATGATTGATCAGTGCCGAACTGACTTCATAGGCATATCCCTTGCCCTGATGGGCCTCGGTCACGGCATAGCCGATATCAGGGGCATCAAGCGTGTCACGCTTTACAAAGCCGATCAGGCCAATCGGGCTTTTGCTGTGTTTTTCCAGTGCAACGCACATCCCAAAGCCAAGCTTGTCATAGTTTTCCCGAAAACGCAGATCGATATAATCTCGCGCCGCCTGAAGGTCATGAATGTTGCGATCACCGATAAACCGAAGCCATCCGGGCTCATTTAGCAGCTGAAGAATGAACGGGGCGTCGTCATGTGTGGCTTCTCGCAAAATTGTGCGTTCGGTTTGAACGATCATCACTGAACTGTCCGTGTTACGGTGGCATCAAGAAGGATATTATCGGGGACTATCTGAAATAGCAGTATGATTTCACCCCTCAAAGGTCAGGAGAATGACAATGCCCGGAAAACCGATCAAGGTGACATTTGAAGGGGCCCATGGTGCCGAACTGGCCGCACGGCTAGACCTGCCGACCGGGCCGGTCAAGGCCTATGCGCTGTTTGCCCATTGTTTCACCTGTACCAAGGATCTGATTGCCGCCCGCAAAATTGCCGAGGCGCTGACGATTGAGGGCATCGGTGTGTTGCGGTTTGACTTTACCGGCCTGGGTGGATCGGGCGGTGATTTCGCCTCGACCAACTTTACATCCAACCTTGATGACCTTGAACGTGCGGCCGATTTCCTGCGTGACGCGTTTGAGGCCCCGAAACTTCTGATCGGACATTCACTTGGTGGGGCAGCGGTTCTGGCCGTGGCTGATCGCATCAAGGAGGCAACGGCGGTTGCAACCATTGGCGCACCGGCAGATGTTCATCACGTCACCCATAACTTTGCCGATCATCTTGATGAAATCCGCGAAAAGGGCGAGGCCGAAGTTTGCCTTGGCGGGCGGCCGTTTGTCATTCGCAAGCAGTTTGTCGATGACCTTAGTGGATATGATCTGCCAACACAGGTGGCAAAGATGAAAAAGGCGCTTCTGGTGCTGCATGCCCCGCTTGATCAGACTGTCGGGATTGAAAATGCGGGCAAGATTTTTGATGCGGCCAAGCATCCCAAAAGCTTTGTCTCGCTTGATCAAGCCGACCATTTGCTGAGTGATCCTGATGATGCGCAGTACACCGCGTCCGTGATTGCCGCATGGGCCAAGCGATATCTGCCGGAAGGCAAATCGGCAAAACCGGATATCGGCGAAGGTGTGATTGTCCGTGAAACCGGTCTTGGCAAGTTCCAGTCGATGGTCATGGCGGGCAAGCACCGCCTGCTGGCCGACGAGCCGGAAAAGGTCGGCGGGCTCGATAGTGGGCCTTCGCCCTATGATTATCTGTCAACCGCCCTTGGCAGTTGCACGGTGATGACGATCCGGATGTATGCCGATCATAAGGGGATCCCGATTGATTCCATCCGTGCCGAAGTCCTGCATCAAAAAGTCCATGCCGATGATTGTGCGGAATGCGGCGAACAGCATTCGGCAAAAGGTGGCAAGATTGACCGGTTCGAGCGCATCATCCGGTTCACCGGCGATCTGGATGATGCCACCCGTCAGCGTTTGGTCGAGATTGCCGATAAATGCCCGGTGCACAGAACGCTGGAGGCGACATCCCTGATCGTCACGCGCGAAGACCGGGTTTAGCCCACCAGATTTCCGATGAAACAAAAAAACGCCTGACCGGTTTCCCGTGTCAGGCGTTTTTTAATTGGTGCCAAAGTGACTTACGGCTTGGCCGCAATCACAATGAACTCAACCAGATAATCCGGGGTGGCAAGCTTTGCTTCGCCGCAGGCGCGACCCGGGGTGTGACCCTGCGGGACCCATGCATCCCAAACGGCGTTCATTGCGGCAAAGTCTTTCATGTCGGCAAGCCAGACGGTGGTCGACAGGATGTTTTCTTTGCTCGAACCGCATTCGGCCAGAAGCGCATCAACCTTTTCAAGGCATTCCTTGGTCTGGTTGGTGATGTCGCTATCGGGGTTACCAACCTGACCGGCCAGATAGATGGTGTTGCCATGGACAACGGCCTGGCTCATACGCGGGCCGGTGTGAAGACGCTGGATGCTCATGAAACGCTCCTTGTTAAAGCATTGGATATATTATTCGAATTGAGATTTAGGTAGCACGCTTTTGTACGCCGCACCAGTCGGCAATGAACAGGGCAAGAACCTCGGTGACTTCCATCATCGACGCAATCGAAACCCGTTCGTCAATCCCGTGAATACGTTCGGCCTTCGGGCCATAACAGGTGGCCGGGATATTGCCATAAATCTGGAAAAAGCGCGCATCGGTCGTCGCGGTCGAGGCAAGGTTTCTGATCTCCTTGCCGGTCACTTCCTGATGAATGTCGCCAATCATCGACATCATCGGATGATTTATATCCATCTCGCAGCCTTCAGCCTGGAAACCGCGATAGGTGATCTCGATCTTGGCCCCTTTGCAAGCCGGGTGGTTATCAAGCGCGCTTTGTTTGACGGCCTCAACGGTTTCGCGCACCTTTTCAAGCTCCATGCCCGGATAGAACCCAACACGGATATCAGCGGTGCAAACCGGCGGCACGGTGGACGCCCATTCACCGCCTTCAATCTTGCCCAGATTGAAGTTCACCGGATGGACATGCGCGCCAAACGCCGCATGACGGTGGGTCGGGTGGTTCCAGATTTCCTCGACTTCCTTCAATGTTTCAAAGAAACCAAAGGCCGCCTCAATCGCGTTGCTGCCTGCTGAGGTATCGAGAACATGTGCCGGGCTGCCCGATACATGGATCTGGAACCACATGACACCGAGCTGGGCGGTCATCAGGGTCTGGTTGAACGGTTCGGGAATGATGGCGCAATCGGCCTTGTATCCGGCATGCAGGCAGGCCAGCGCGCCATTGCCGGTACATTCTTCCTCGATCACCGATTGCAGGGTAACGGGGGCAGCCGGTTCAAGACCAATATCGTGCAGCGCCTGAAGCGCATGGCAATAGGCAATGATCCCGGCCTTCATATCGCCCGCCCCACGCCCGTAAATCCAGTCATCCTCGACATGCGGCGTGAAGGGCCCAAACCGCCACTGTTCCGCCGGGCCAGTCGGCACGACATCCATATGACCATTGAGGATCAGGCTGCGCCCCGTCGGGTTTTGCGGGCGGTGCAGGCCAACAACGTTTTCACGCCCGTCATAGCCGTCAATCACCGGCGGCGAAAAGCCCGGCTGATCACGGAGGGCGCTGATATCAATCTTGACCCGTTCAACATCCAGCCCCATCGCCGCAAACTTGTCGGCAATCCAACCTTGCGCGGATGCTTCGTTGCCAAGCAGGCTGTCATGACGCACCAGCGCGCACAAATCATCAATCGCACTTTGGGTGCGCTTTGAAACAGCTTCGCGAAGGGCCGCGCGATCAAAGTCTAACATTGGTGGTTCTCCAAAACGGCCGGTTCTGATGATTTATTTGCCGGTGGCGAGGGTGGGGCGGGTTGCAGACAGGGCATCTTTGGTAATGCCAAGCTTTTCCATCTGCGGCGGTACACCGTTTCCGGTGATGATGCTTGCGGCATATTCGCCCATGGCCGGTGCGGTTTGAATACCGTAACCGCCTTGACCCGCCAGCCAATAGAAACTGTCATCAGCCGGATCAAAGCTTGATACCGGATCGCCATCGGCAAAGAAGCTGCGCAATCCGGCCCAGCTTTCACCCGGACGGCGGACCTCGATGCTGGTAGCGGTCATCAGGCGATCAATGGTAATCGCGATATCAAGTTCTTCGGGCTGGACATCATGCGGCTCGGTCGGTGTGGTGTCGGCCGGGGACACCAGCAAGCGACCGGCATCTTCCTTGAAATAAAGCGTCTCATCGAGGCTTGCGACCAACGGCCAGCCATGCGGTTTGACGTCAGCGGGAACATCCACCATTACTGCCGTGCGGCGTTTGGGAACGATGCCAAGCGGCTTGATCCCGGCCTTGGTTGCGATCTCGTCGGCCCAGGCACCCGCAGCATTCACAACGATATTGCCGGTATAGACATCACCCTTGGCCAACGTGACCTGCCATTTGCCGTCTGCCTTGCCAATCGCGCTGACATCGGTCTTGGTGATAACCGAACCGCCAAGCGCCTTGAACTGGCGAATAAAGCCCCAGTGAAGCGCATGCACGTCAATATCCATGGCATCCGGTTCATAGGCCGCCTTGGCCACCCGGTCGGTATGAATGACTGGCACAATTTCCTTAAGTTCATCGGGCGTCAGTTCAACAAAGTTCGCCCCGTTTGCGCGACCCTCAGTCAGGATGGCATCAAGTTTGGCTTCTTCGCCCGGGGCAGCGGTCATGATGATGCCGCGCGGGGTCAGGATCGGGTTTTCGGTAAATCCGTTTGGCGGGGTGATGAAGAAAGCCCGGCTGGCGGTCGACATCTTGCGGATGATCTTCGGGCCATAGGTCTCGCTATAAAGGGCTGCTGAGCGGCCCGTGCTGTGATAGCCCGGCTGGTCTTCGCGTTCGAGAACCGTGACGGATTTGCCCGCCTTGGCCAAAAAGAATGCAGCTGACATTCCGGCAATGCCGCCGCCGATGATCAGGATGTCCGAATGTGTCATGTGGGGCCTTCTTAAATCGGGTTTGTTTTGGTGGTCGCGCCAAAGCCGCTGATAAATTGATAAAGGTTTTCTGCAAGTGTTTCACTAACATAACCACCTTCCTGCACCAGAACGGTCGGGCAGGAAAGGGTGCCAATTTTTTCGCCGATCCGGGCAAAACCGTCGGGGCTGACCGTCAATCCGCCAAACGGATCATCGCGTGATGCATCAAGGCCAAGCGCGATAATAACCGCATCCGCACCGAAATCGTCGATCTTCGCCAATGCCCGGTCAAGCGCATCAAGAAACACCGCATCACCACTGCCAAGGGGCAGGGGCTGATTATGGTTAAAGCCAAGCCCGTCCTGTGCGCCAAGTTCCTCGGCATGCCCCCAATAGAACGGATAAAAATCCATCGGATCAGCATGGATCGACAAAGTCATGACATCAGGCCGGTCATAGAAAATATGCTGGGTCCCGTTGCCATGATGCAAATCGACGTCAAGGATCGCTACGCGGTCATATTTGGTGCGGAGCTCCTCGGCGGCAATTGCACTGTTGTTCAGGTAACAAAACCCCCCGGCAATATTGCCACTGGCATGATGGCCCGGCGGACGGCACAGGGCATAGGCGGTATTCGCGCCCTGATCACGCACATGACGGGCAGCGGCAATTGCGGTTTGTGCGCTGGCATAGGCCGAATGCCATGTGGTGGGTGAGACCGGGCACGATGTATCGCCAAGATGAAAGCCCGCCTTGCCCGCCGGATGACGCGGGTAGGGGCCGTTGCGATCAAACGGGTGGATGTTTGGAATGACCTGTTCCGCACCCCCGACATCCTGCCATTCATCATGAATGGTCTGCAGGAAGTTCAGATATTGCGCATCGTGAATGGCGGCAATCGGGGCAAGCCCGGCGTCGTTGGGGGCATGAAGATCAAGACCCAGACGCCCGACCGCACCGCGCAGGATTTCTGCGCGTTCGGGGACTTCGGGGATCGGCTTTTTTTCGCCCGCGACAATGAATGTCTTGCCGTGATGGCGAAGCTGATCGTCTGAGAAATAGGCATGCATCATCTCTGCCGCCTTTCACATGAAGTGGTCAAACGGTGGTGGCTTTGTTGGGGTTGTCGTCAGAAGGCGACCTTGTCGCCGCCTTTCAGACCCAGGATCGCGCGTGCCTCGTCCGGAGTTGCGATTTCAAGCGACAACCCGTCAAGCACCTCGCGGATTTTGCGAACTTGCGATGCGTTGTCCGGCGCCAGTTCGCCCTTCTTGATATACAGGTTGTCTTCAAGCCCGACCCGCACATTGCCGCCCATCGCGGCCGACATGCTGCCAAGCGGCATCTGATGGCGTCCCGCCCCCAGAACAGAAAACTGATACTGATCACCAAACAGCTTGTCAGCGGTGCGTTTCAGATGCGCCAGGTTATCAGGATCGGCGCCAATGCCGCCTAGAACGCCCAACACGAACTGAATGAAGATCGGCCCCTTGATCAGGCCGCGATCGACAAAATGCGCCAGGGTATAAAGGTGCCCAACGTCATAACATTCAAATTCGAAACGGGTGCCATTGGCGTCACCCAGTTCGGCCAGAATGGTTTCGATGTCTGAAAACGTGTTCTTGAAAACAAAATCACGGCTGCTTTCAAGGAATTCCGGTTCCCAGTCATGTTTCCATTCATTGCGGCTGGCAAGGGCCGGGAACAGGCCGAAATTCATCGTACCCATGTTCAGTGATGCCATTTCCGGTGCCGCTTCGCGTGCGGCCCGGATGCGGTCACGAACATTCATGTTCATGCCGCCACCGGTCGAAATGTTGATCACCGCATTGGTTGCCGCCTTTATCTTTGGCAGGAACTGCATGAACACATCCGGATCCGGGCTTGGATAACCGGTTTTGGGATCACGTGCATGCAGGTGCAGGATTGATGCCCCGGCATTGGCGGCATCAATCGCCTGCGTTGCGATTTCATCGGGTGTGACCGGCAAATGCGGGCTCATGGACGGGGTATGAACCGATCCGGTAATCGCACAGGTGATGATGACTTTGCGGCTCATGCGAAGGCTCCTGCGACTTCGAGTTCGTCTTGCAGTTCGCTCAATGCCTTGCGCAGCGGCACAAGGATATCGGAAAACTGTTCCTTGGTAATCGTCATGGGCGGGCAGATCATGACATGATCGCCGCGATACCCGCCGCGTGTGCGGCGCCAGTAAATGATCAGGCCCATGTCATAGGCGATATCGACCAGTCGGGCTGCCGCCATATGTTTGGGATCAAGCGGTTCCATGCTGTCGCGGTCCTTGACCAGTTCAACCGCCAGCAACAAACCTTTGCCGCGCACATCACCGATCATTGCGAAATCATCGGCAAGCTTGGTCAATTCATCCTTGAGTGCCGCACCATTGGTCGCGGCATTTTCAAGCAGATTGTCCTCCTCGATCACATCAAGGACGCCATTGCCCGCCGCACAGGCCAACGGGTTGCCGGCATAGGTATAACCATGAATGAACCCGCCATGATCAAGCACCGGTCCAACAATGCGGTCGGGTGCGATCATCGCACCAAGTGGCGCGTAACCGGCGGCCAATCCCTTGGATACGGCAAGGATATCGGGCACGATGCCCCAATGCTCGGCTGCGAAATACTTGCCGGTTCGGCCGGCCCCCGTCATGACCTCGTCATAGATCAGAAGAATGCCGTACTGATCGCAAATCTCGCGAATGCGGCCATAGTAACTGTCCGGGGCAACCAGTGCGCCGGTGGCAGCCCCGCCAACAGGTTCCATGATGAAGCCAAGAACGGTTTCCGGGCCCTGTTTGATGATTTCGGCTTCCAGCATGTTGGCATATTTGATGCCGCGGTCATGATCGCTCAGATCATCACGATCAAGATAACACGTCGGTGCGGGAATTTTCGGCTGATCGACCATCATGGGGGCGAAGGGCGCATGCATCGGCGTATAGCCGGTGATGGCAAGCGCACCCAATGTCGCACCATGATAGCTCGGAAAGCGTGAAATGATTTTCGTGCGCTGTGCCTGGCCCTTGGCCAGTGCATATTGCCGGGCAAGCTTGATGCAGCTTTCAACCGCCTCCGACCCGCCAGAAACAAAGAATACGCGCTCAAGATCGCCTGGTGCACGGTCGGCAAGGCGGATTGCAAGGTCTTCGGCCGCGTCATTTTCGAAATGCAGGCGATAGGCGAAGCTGGCCTTTTCAAGCTGCTTGGTCATGGCGGCGATCACGCGCGGGTCGCTATGGCCGATATTGCTGACCATGGCACCGCTGGACGCATCGATATAACGTTTGCCATCAACGTCCCACATATAAACGCCTTCTGATCGCTCGATCAGCGGGCGACGGGACCGGCTTTGATAAAACAGACGGGATTCCCGGTTATGTCCGACGGGGCTTTTGGGATCATGCGTCATTCTGGTGGCTCTCCTGAACCGGCGGAGGATTAATCCTGATGGCCGGGTAACAACACACAATTACGGGCCGCGATATGCATGAAGATATCGGCCCCTTCCTTATGGGGGTGGGCATCAATCGGGTTGATGACCTGCCAGTCGCGGCCATTGGCCTCGACAAAGTAACGGGCCTGTTGGCCCAGATAGTCAACGGTTTTGACCTTGCCGGGGATCGAAATCACGCCATCGGTAGCGCGGTTTTCTTCGGAAAGGTCAATTTTCTCGGCCCGGATCACGGCGCGAACGTCTTTGGAATTCTTTGCCTTGGCGGTCTGTTCGTCCGTGGTCAGCAATGTCTCGCCGCTTTCAAGTGCCACTTGGGTAAAGGCGGCATCGGGGCTGCCGAGGTTGGCTTGGATGATATTGGAATGACCAAGGAAGTCGGCAACAAAGGCAGATGCCGGATTGTTGTAAACTTCCTCAGGCGCGCCTTCCTGTTCGACAAAACCATTATTCATGACAACCAGCTTGTCGGACATGGCAAGGGCCTCGGACTGGTCATGGGTGACGAACACTGTGGCGACGCCAAGCTCGCGCTGGATGCGTTTCAGTTCCACCCGCATTTCTTCGCGCAGATTGGCATCAAGGGCTGAAAGCGGTTCATCAAGCAGCAACACATCCGGTTCAATCACAATCGCACGCGCCAAGGCAATGCGCTGCTGCTGGCCACCGGAAAGCTGATTGGGATAGCGGTCTGCGACATGCGGCAACTGAACTAGATCAAGCGCCTTGTTGACCTTCTCGGCAATGTCGGCCTTTGAAACCTTGCGGTATTTCAGGCCAAAGGCGATGTTGTCAAAGATCGTCTTGTGCGGGAACAGGGCATAGTTCTGAAACACAAGGCCGAGATTGCGCTTGTGGATCGGCAGGCTGTTGACCCGTTTGCCGCGGATCAGAATATCCCCCTCGGTAATATCGGTCAGACCCGCAATCATGCGCAGCGTCGTTGTCTTGCCACAGCCCGACGGACCAAGGAAAGTTACAAAACTGTTGTCCGGGACGGTCAAATCAATGCGTTTGACGGCGGTGAATTCACCAAACCGTTTAACGACATTGTGCAGTTCAACAGCGTTTTGTCTGTCTGCCATTGTTAAATACCCTGTCTGAATTGCGCCGCACCCGACATAAGGCGGCAAGTCTGTCCTGGCCGGTTGTGCGCGGCCAGGACACAGTTTCAGGCAAGCAGGCGGGGCTTAGTAGCCGCGCTGCACACGCGAGAACGTTTTCGACCAGTCAGCTTCGTTTTCGTTCCAGTATGCCGGATCAAAGAAGCTAAGCGACGAAAGTGTTCCGCTCGGATCAAATGCCGGAAGGGTCGGGATGACCTCGCCCAGTTCGATCTTCTGCGGATCAAGGGCCGGCGGATAGCTTTGACCTTCGGCAACGGCAATCGCCACTTCCGGCTCCAGCATGAAGTTCAGAAGTTCTTCACAGGCCGCCATCGGGCTGCCACGCAGCACAAACAGGCATTCCTGCCAACCAAGGCCACCGGCCGGATCAAGATAGCCAATGTCATGGCCCTGATCCTGCAGTGCCTTGATGCGGCCAGACCAGCCTTCGGTGACATAGATTTCTTCTTCGGCCAGAAGGCTCATCAGTTCCGCCCCCGAAGACCAGTATTTCAGCGCAAGGTCACGGTGCGCGCGGACCATGTCCCAAACGGCTTCGATATTCTGAATGTTGTTCGGGTCCTGATCGGACTGCATTGCGCCGTACCAGATACGGGTTTTCCATTCGCCCCAGCCGCCGATTTTGCCTTTATAGGCTTCATCAACCATCAGCTTGGCACCCTTGGCCTTGGCTTCGTCGTCGCTGATATATTTGCGGTTATAGGCAATGCCGGTGGTGCCGTAATCATACGGAACGGCTGAAATCGTACCGCCGGTGATCTTGCGCAGCGGCTCGACCAGTGTCGGGATGACGTTTTTCAGGTTCGGAATGTTGTCTTCATTGAGTTCGGACGTCAGTTCCAGACCGTGATAGCGCGCATAGTCGAACACGCCCGACAGGTGGGCGAGGTTGAATTCGCCCGGCTGGCTGGCCTTGACGCGGGCAATATATTCGTCCGCACCGCCAAAGGTGCCCGAAACCACTTCAATGCCGGTTTTCTTGGTATAGGGCGCGAAGGCATATTTTTCGAATGCCTCGGAAACAACGCCGCCCCAACCATCAAAGCGGACCTGTTCCGGGGTTGCGGCCATCGCCTTGCGGGCCAGCATGCCCATCGGGCCGCCGGTGACCCCGGCAACAACGCCGGCCGCACCCAGTGCGGTCAGGAAAGTACGGCGGTTAATGTCCCCGTCGCGATAGCGATTAAGTAGGCGTTCATAACGTTTGGTATCGTCCATTTAAGGCCTCCTGATAAAACGATATATCCGTTGATCGGTCTTGTTGTTGGTCGTTGTTTTTTTGGTGTTGTTCTTGGTTTTGGCGGTTATCCGCATTGTGCAAAAAGTTATTTCGATGCGCCCACCTTGCGCATGGCCATGACCCGCGCAATCGATGCCGCCACCAGCGGCAGGGCAATGGTGAAGATCACCATCACAGCACCAAGCGCGTTGATTTCCGGGCTGATCGAGTTGCGCAGCATGGCAAAGATTTGGGTCGGGACGGTTTCAACACCGCCCGGCTTCCAGAACAGGGTGCCGGTGATGTCATCAAACGAAATGGTAAAGGCAAACAGCATCCCGGCCATGACGGCGGGCAACATCAAGGGCAGGGTCACTTCAAAGAAGGTCTGCACAGGTGTCGCGCCAAGGCTCATGGCGGCTTCTTCGACGTCGCGGCGGATGGAAACCAGACGCGCCTGAACCACCAGCACCACAAACGGCAGGGTAAAGACCACATGGCCCATCAACAGAAGCCCGAAGCTTTTTGGCATCGACAGGAACTGCAAAAACAGTAGGAGCGCCACAGCCAGAACGACTTCCGGGATCAGGATTGGGGCAACCAGAAGGGTCGAAATGGTCCGTTTCCCGGGGAAATCGTATCTGACCATGGCAAGGGCGGCGAGGGTGCCAAGTGTTGTCGAAATGGCGGCTGTCAGCACACCAAGCAAAAGCGACGTCTTGAACGCCCGCACAATCGCATCATTGTTCCAAAGCGCTTCAAACCAGCGGAGGGAAAAGCCCTCAATCGGGAAACTGCCGAACTGGTTGGCATTGAACGCCAACAGAATGACAACCGCTACCGGCGCAAACAGGAACAGATAGACAAGGATCGTGGCAATTCGGATTACTGACCAACCGGACATCATCATATCTCTCCCTTACTTGAAGCTCTTGGCGATCTGATCGATGCCGAGATAGCGGGTGTAAATGATGACCAGTGCGCCCAGAAGCGCCAGCAGCACGAGCGAGAGTGCCGAGCCAAGAGGCCAGTTGAGCTGTGTCACGATGGCTTCGAACACAAGGTTGGCAAACATCGCATCACGCGGCCCGCCAAGAACAATCGGGGTGATATAGGTGCCCGCCGCCAGCACAAAGCACAGCAACGATCCCGCCGCCAAACCGGGCATAGACAGCGGCAATGTCACTTCGCGGAAGGCCTGAAAGCCGGTGCAGCCAAGGCTTTGGGCGGCTTCGGTCAGGTTCTTGTCGATGCCATCAAGGCTGACATAGACATTGAGGATCATGAAGGGCAGCAGATAATGCACAAGGCCCAGAACCACGGTCTGCTGGTTATACAGCATCTGGATCGGGTCATCGATGATGCCGATTGATATCAAAAGGGTATTAAGCGCCCCTGATGTGCCCAGAATATTGATCCACGACATCGTTCTGATGATATAGCTGATCCAGAATGGCAACATCAGCAAAAGCAACAGGAACGCCTTGGATTTCATCCGCGTATTGGCAACGAAATAGGCCGGGATATACCCGACAAATGCGCAAATAACCGTGGTGTAAAAGGCAATCAAAAGGGTCTGGAACAGGATGTCGCGATAAAACCGGTCGCCCAGAACTTCAATCCAGTTATCGAGATAAAAGCCGACCTGATCCGCACCGGTCGCGGTGCGCAACCAGAATGAATAAACGACAATGAACAGCATTGGCACAATCAGCAGCAGGCTGATGGTTGCCAGTGATGGTGATAGCAGTACCCACGGAGTCCTGCGGGCTCCGGCGACATCTGCGGCCATTTGTGCCTCCCGTTATTGTCTGCGGTCAGTGCCGCACCCGGTTATTTGGCCGTGAAGAAATTTGTTGAAGGCATTCCAACCCAGACTTGCACATAGCACAAATAGATAAGTAGAATAGATCTCATAGCCAATATCTATGTGTGGTCCTAGAAATGTCGGAAAGGTCAGCAGAATGAATGAGTTAATGCGTCGGCAGTTCGACTGGAATCTGCTGCATACCTTTACCGTTATTGTCGAGGAACGCTCGATCACCGGGGCGGCCAACCGGTTATTGCTGCGCCAGCCCAGTGTCAGTAACGCGCTCAAACGGCTTGAAGATCAGATTGGCGCGCGTCTGATTGACCGTGAACGCGGCCGGTTTGAAGTGACTGAGCAGGGATTGGCGCTTTATCACGAATGTCGGGAAATCTGCGGTGCCATCCGGCGCTTGTCCGATGTGATGTCTGATAGCGGCAATCAGTTGACCGGACATTTGCATATGTGGCTGGCCAGTCATGTGGTGTTCCCACCCCTTGATGATGCTCTGTTTGAATTCAATCGTGCCCATCCCGAAGTCACCTATGAGATTGATGTTGCGACCTCGGTAAATGTCGTCGATCAGGTGCTGTCACAGCAGGCCAGTTTTGGCATCTGTCTGGTCAAGGAACGCCATCCCAGACTGGAATATCGCCGTTTGTATCGCGAACATTTCGGCTTTTTCTGTGGCCCGACCCATCATTTGTTCGGCCAAAAGGACCTGACCCTGGCCGATCTGCGCCGCGAGGCATTTGTGTCCTTTGCAACCGACCAGCTCAGTGATGCACTGGCCCCGGTCGCAGTCCTGCGCGCGCAGGAAGGCATGAAGGGCAAGGTGGTAGCGGTCAGCCCGCATCTTGAAGAAGTCCGTCGCCTGATCAATGCCGGGCTTGGCATCGGGCCTCTGCCGATCCACGTTGTACAAAGTGCGACCGACCGTGGGCAGCTTTGGCGCTTGCCGCCCTATATCGATCCGCCGGCGATTGATATTTATCTGGTGACCAACCCGCGCATGTCACTGAGCCGGGCGGAACGGTTCTTTATCGAAAACCTGACGGCGCGGTTGGATGCGGCACCGGACGGCTATTTTGTCTATCCATAGGGGCTGATTTGCCCCAATCACGTCATTGGGACTTGCCACCGGGCAGGGTCTTGCGCAAGCATGCGGGCAAATTGAAGTTTGTTGTCAGGAATAAACATGAAGCTGATCTATTTTTCATGGGTCAAGGACCGCATAGGTATGGCGGAAGAGGCCATTGACCTTCCAGATACCGTCAAAACGGTTGCCGACCTGCTGGCATGGCTGCCCGGTCGCGGAGAGAACTTTGCCAATGCCCTGGCGGATCCCGCGATCATTCGGGTTGCTGTCGATCAGGAATATGCCACGCCTGATACCGACGTCACAAAGGCCACCGAAATCGCACTGTTCCCGCCGGTCACCGGCGGGTAATTCATTCCTCATACAAAAGGGCGCCTTGTTTCCAGGGCGCCCTTTTAATCATCAGACTATTTGATCAGCTTAATCCGCAACCGATGCGGTTTGCGTCAAACTGTCAAAGAACTCCTTGCGGCCCAGCGTGCCGGTCACCTTGCCATCGCGGGTCAGGATGACCGGGTTCTGGGTGATCGATCGCATCTCGATCAGATCCTTCAGCAGCACATCCTCCTGCGCGACAAAGACAATCGAGTTGTCGGTTGCGTCCAGTTCATCGGGCAGGGTGCCGTCATAATTGATCAGCTTAAGCTCGCCGCGTTCGCCATTGTTGGCGGACCGGACAACGCCATCCTGAAGGGTGACGCGGATATTGGCGTCTTCGAGCAGGAACTCGGTATTGCCCGATTTCTGATCGCTATCAAGGCGATGCATGATCGCCCGTCCACGCAGGATATTGACCGGGTTCATATGCGCCACAAAGTCCGCAACATATTCGTTGGCCGGGCGGAGCGCGATGTCTTCCGGCGTGCCATGCTGCACGACATATCCACCTTCCATGATGGCAATCGAATTGCCGAGCTTCATGGCTTCATCAAGGTCGTGGCTGACAAACAGGATGGTTTTATTGAGCTTCTCCTGCAAATCCAGCAACTCGTCCTGCAGACGGTTACGGATCAGCGGATCAAGGGCCGAGAACGGTTCATCCATCAGAAGGATCGGCGCATCGGTGGCAAAGGCACGCGCCAGGCCAACACGCTGCTGCATGCCGCCGGACAGTTCATGGGCATATTTGTTTGCCCATTTATCCAGTCCAACAAGGGCCAGTTTTTCACGCACGATCTCGCGGCGCTCAAGCGGACCCATACCGCCCAGTTCAAGGCCAAAGCCGACATTGTCTTCAACCGTTCGCCACGGGAACAGGGCGAATTGCTGGAAGACCATGGCGACATTTTTACGACGCAGGTTCCGTAATGTTGTGGCATTGCAGCTCGTGACATCGACCATGTCATCGCCCGCCCGCACACGAAGTGATCCGCGTGACACGGCGTTAAGGCCATTCACACAGCGCAGAAGCGATGATTTGCCAGATCCCGAAAGGCCCATCAGGACACAAATCTCGCCTTCTGGAACGTCAAAACTTACATCGGCGACACCAAGAACATTGTTGGTGGCAGCCGCAATTTCTTCGCGGGTTTTGCCCTGATCAAGCAGTTCAAGTGATTCTGCCTGACGGTTGCCAAAGATCACATCAATCTTATCGAATTCAACAGCATTGCTCATGATCACTGCCCCGACTTTTCTTTGTGGTCACGACGGCAGATGCGGTCCAGCACGATGGCCAGAATCACAATTGCCAGACCGGCTTCAAAGCCTTGCGCGATATTCACCGTATTAAGCGCACGCACAACCGGCTTGCCAAGGCCGTCTGCCCCGACGAGGGCGGCAATCACCACCATCGACAGCGACAGCATGATGCACTGGGTCAGGCCCGCCATGATCGATGGCATGGCCGATGGCAATTCAACCTTGAACAGCAACTGGCGCGGCGTGCAGCCAAAGCTTTCCCCGGCTTCAAGAAGGGATTTCGGGGTGTTGGAAATGCCAAGATGGGTCAGGCGGATCGGGGCGGCAATCGCAAAGATCACGGTTGAAATAAGACCGGGAACGACGCCAAGACCAAACAGGATCAGGGTCGGGATCAGATACACGAATGTCGGGATCGTCTGCATCAGGTCAAGAACCGGGCGCATCGCCTGATGCAGCCACGGGCGGTGGGCGGATGCCACGCCAAGCGGCACACCGATCAACATGCAAAACAGCGTCGCATAGATCACCAGCGCCAGCGTTTCCATGGTTTCTTCCCAATAGCCAAGATTGACCACCAGCAACAGGGACAGAACAGTAAACGCCGTCAGTTTCCATGATTTATGCAAGACAGCGGCAAGCGCCCCGAAGACCGCAATGATCAAAAGGGCAGGCAGCCACACCAGAAAATCGATGGTGTTTTCAATAATGAATTCGAGAACATCCGAAACGGTATAGAAAACGAAATCGGCATGTTCGTTCAGCGCATCCATCAGGGACGATATCCACTGTCCCAGCGGAATCTTCGTTTCCGTGAGCCATTCCATGCGAAAAAATCCGTTCAATGAGAATTAAGAAAAATACATCCGATGCGCCCGCGTCGGCCGGAAGCCACAAATGGAAACCAGAGGCGGGCGCATCGGTAAAATCAATCGCGGTGCTTAAAGACCAAGACCGGATTTCAGGGCTGCTTTGGCATCGCCACCGTCAAAGGTGGTCACACCGTCAAGCCATGCATAAGCTGCATCCGGGTTGGCTTTAAGCCATGCGGTTGCGGCTTCTGCCGGGTCGGTACCTTCGTTCAGGATCGCGTCCATGATTTCGTTTTCCATGGCGAGGCTGAATTTCAGGTTGGTCACGAATTTACCCGCATTCGGGCATTCGTCGGTGTAACCGGCACGCAGGTTGGTGTGAACAGTCGCACCGCCAAAGTTCGGGCCAAAGACGTCATCGCCACCATCAAGATAGGCCATGTCGTATTTCGCATTCATCGGATGCGGTTCCCAACCGAGGAAGACGATGAACTGATCGCGCGATGATTTGCGGCTTACCTCGGCCAGCATGCCCTGTTCGGAGGATTCAACAAGTTCGAACTCGCCCAGACCGAACTGGTTGCTGTCGATCATGTCCTGGATAAGGCGGTTGCCGTCATTACCCGGCTCGATGCCGTAAATCTCGCCATCAAGCTGATCCTTGAACTTTGCAATGTCGGCAAAGTCCTTAAGACCCGCATCAAAGGCGTTCTGGCTCACAGCAAGGGTGTATTTCGCACCTTCAAGGTTGGCGCCGGTCGACACAACGGTGCCTTTATCAAGGTAGGGCTGAATATCGGCTGCCATGGTCGGCATCCAGTTGCCGAGGAAGACGTCAACGTCGCCATTGGCAAGGCTCGTGTAGGTGACCGGTACCGACAGCAATTCGGTTTCCGCGGTATAGCCAAGTGATTCAAGGATCACGGATGCGGTCGCCGTGGTTGCAGTGATGTCGGTCCAGCCCACATCAGAGAAAGTCACGGTTTTGCAGGCATCGCTATCGGCTGCTTTGGCAGCAGTGGCACCCAGAAGGGTGGTCGCAATAATGGTGCTGCCAAGAAGGCGGCCGAACGTGGAAAGATTGGTCATGCTTCTGGTTCTCCCTTGTATAAACCTGATGTTGCTGATGACCGGATTTGGCCGGTCACCAGAAGACGCTCGGTTCCGGAGGCCAGACGAACATCAACGCAACAAACATGTCGCCAACACTCGCCCAGAGCCATCAACCACATTCCCCTGAATGGGTGTGATGGGCCGGAATAATCACAAAAACAGCCGCATAGCCGCGCAGCAAAGGCCAAAAGCCCTGAGAAACGCGCCGCATATGTCGGCGTGTTTTTATTGATTGATTGTTCAATTAAATTACAGCATATTCACGAGACGTCAATTGCGAAGGATTAAAAACTGCGTCTTATGCTGTTGCACCGGCGGTAGAGCGCGTCGCTTTTAATCTGCATCATTTTGTTTGTTTTTGGCGTGTCGTTTGGCAAGGCACAGCGTGCAGAGCGATGCGGCGCATCGTTCAAACGGTGTAACGTCGCGAAACGCCGCCAAAATCAAACCCTTCGGGCCGGAACAGCCTTCCGCCCCACAGCGTCAAGATCATTGACCGTAGCCCCGCTACGCTCTGCTGATCTTTCCTTGTGCGACAGAAGGCTGCCTCCGGCAAAATGGTACAGATTAAATGCGACGCGCTCTGAACCCTTCGCAACGCAGAGGATTGGATGAATTAATGCCCAAAGTTGGTATGCAGCCTGTACGCCGCAGGCAGTTGATCGACGCAACGATTGAAACCATTCACCAGCACGGATTCGCCGACACCACGATTGCGCGGATCTCTAAGGCTGCCGGGATGTCGTCCGGGATTATTTCGCACTATTTTGGCGGCAAGAACGCCCTGTTGCAGGAAACCATGCGCTCCCTGATGAAGGATTTGCGCAATGACTACATGGTGCGACTGGCAACGGCCAAAACGCCGATGGACCGTCTCGAAGCGATCATCAATACCAACTTCAACGAAGAACAGTTCACCCCGCAGGTGACGGTGGCCTGGCTGTCTTTCTGGGCGCAGGTGCCGTTTTCCGATCAGTTGCGGCGTCTGAACAATATCTATTTTCAACGCCTTGCATCCAATCTGCGCCACGAGTTGCGTCAATTGACCACCGAAGAATGCGCAGATGAAATCTCGTCTGCAATTGCCGCCATGGTTGACGGCATCTGGGTGCGAACCGGTCTGTCACGCGGACAGGCCGACATTGCCGGGGCGCGCAAGATGGTGCTGGGCACCTTGCGCCTGTATCTGGCGAATTCGCCGAGCCCAAAGAAGCACGTAAAGAAGTAATCGAACCAAAACACAAAGACCACGGCTGCCGGTTGTCCCGGTGGCCTGCAGGAGTTTCAAGATGAGCCTTTATCAAATCCAGAATTTCATCAACGGCAAGAAGACTCAGGGTTCGGGCGCAGAGATGGTTACCCTTAACCCTGCGACCAACACGGTTCTGGCCAAGGGCCACGAAAGCACCGCTGCTGATGTTGATGCCGCGGTCAAGGCCGCACGCGCCGGTTTCGAAATCTGGAAAAACACACCAGCTGCCGAACGGGCACGTGTCCTTTTCAAGGCCGCCCAGATCCTGCGGGATCGCAATGATGAACTGGCGCTGGTTGAAACCCGTGATACCGGGCGTGCCATTCAGGAAACCGAAATTGTCGATGTGATTTCAGGTGTTGAATGCCTTGAATACTTTGCCGGTGTGGCAGGCAGCCTTGCGGGCGAACATATCGATCTTGCGGGCAACTTTGCCTATACCCGCCGCGAACCGGTTGGGGTTTGTGGTGCCATCGGTGCCTGGAACTATCCGATCCAGATCGCCTGCTGGAAAGCAGCCCCGGCACTGGCATGCGGCAACGCGGTTGTTTACAAGCCGTCCGAAACCACGCCGCTTTCGGCCATTGCAGTTGCCGAGGCCCTTAAAGAAGCCGGTCTTCCCGATGGCGTTTACAACGTTGTGCAGGGCGCGCGCGAAAGCGGTGCCGCGCTGGTGGAACATCCGGGCGTTGACAAGATTTCCCTGACCGGATCGGCCGCAACCGGTGCCAAGGTGGCCTCTGTTGCCGCAGGTGGCATGAAGGCCGTCACCATGGAACTGGGCGGCAAGTCGCCGATGATCGTGTTCGAAGATGCCGATCTGGATAACGCGGTATCGGGCGCGCAGATGGCGAACTTCTATTCATCAGGTCAGATTTGCTCGAACGGGACGCGTGTGTTTGTCCACGAAAGCGTTGCCGATGCCTTCATCGAAAAGCTGATCGCGCGTTCCAAGGATCTTGTTCTTGGCGATCCGGAAAAACCTGAAACCCAGGTTGGCCCGATTGTCACCAAGGCACAATACGAACAGGTCATGTCCTATATCGAAAAGGGCAAGGCAGAGGGCGCCAAATGCGTTCTTGGTGGTCATGCCGTCACTGAGGGCATGCCGGAAGGCGGACTTTTTGTTGCACCGACCGTGTTTGCTGGTTGCACCGATGACATGACCATCGTGCGCGAGGAAATCTTTGGCCCGGTAATGTCTGTCCTGACCTTCAGCGACGAAGACGAAGTGATCAAGCGCGCCAATGACACCGAATATGGTCTGGCCGCAGGCGTGTTCACCAAGGATCTGTCGCGTGGTCATCGCGTGGTCGCACGGCTTGAGGCCGGCACCTGCTGGATCAACACCTATAACATCACGCCGATCGAAATGCCGTTTGGCGGGGTCAAGAAATCGGGCGTGGGCCGCGAAAACGGCCGTGCGGCGATTGAATATTACACCCGCATCAAATCCGTTTATGTCGAAGCCGGCGATGTTGAGGCCCCTTACTAAGGGGCTTTGACCAACCAACGTCGCCAACCACTCACCGGCTGCCCACACAGCACGACCAAACAAGGGATCAGAAATGACGACCCCAACGACCACTGAAAAATATGATTATGTGATTGTCGGTTCAGGTTCGGCAGGGGCTGTGCTTGCCAACCGACTGACCGAAGATGCCGAGGTTAAGGTTCTGGTGATCGAAGCCGGACCAAAGGATCACTGGTGGGACTGGCGCATCCATATGCCGACCGCGCTGTCCTATCCTATGCAGTCGGAAACCTATAACTGGGCTTATTGGACAACGCCGCAGCCCAACCTGAACAACCGCCGCATGGAAACGCCGCGCGGGCGCGTTTATGGCGGTTCAAGTTCGGTCAACGGCATGGCTTATGTTCGTGGTCACGCCCTTGATTACAATCGCTGGGCCGAAGAAGACGCAAGCCTCAAGGAATGGGATTATGCACGCTGCCTGCCATATTTCCGCAAGGCCGATACGCGCAATGAAGACACCGAGGGCGATGAATATCACGGCGGTGATGGTCCGCTGCATGTGACGACCGGTGCCTGTCAGAACGACCTGCACAAGGCCTGGATCAAGGCCGGTCAGCAGGCGGGCTATGAATTCACCCCGGATCAGAACGGCTATCGCCAGGAAGGTCTCGGGACCATGGATATGACGGTTTATAAGGGCCGTCGCTGGTCAACCGCGCGCGCCTATCTGCATCCGGCGATGAAGCGCCCGAACCTGACCGTTTATCACAAGGCCTTCGCGCAACGTGTTGTTTTCGAAGGAAAACGGGCCATCGGCCTCGACTTTTTCCATGACGGCGAAAACAAGCGCGCCCTTGTTGATCGCGAAGTCATTATTTCGGCCGGTTCGATCAACTCGCCAAAGCTTCTGATGCTTTCGGGCGTTGGTCCGGCGGCGCATTTGCGTGAACATGGCATTGATGTTGTTCATGATTTGCCCGGTGTTGGTGAAAACCTTCAGGACCATCTTGAACTCTATGTCCAGATGGAATGCACCAAACCCATCAGCCTGAACAGCAAACTCGATTGGTGGAACAAGCTTAAGATCGGGGCGGAATGGTATCTGTTCAAAACCGGTCTTGGTGCCAGCAACCATTTCGAGGCGGGCGGCTTTATCCGTTCCAAGGCGGGCGTGCAGCACCCGGATATTCAGTATCACTTCCTGCCAGCCGCGATTAACTATAACGGCTCCAAGGCAGCCGAAGGCGATGGCTTTCAGGCCCATGTCGGTCCGATGCGTTCCAAATCGCGCGGTACGGTCCGTCTGGCGTCCGCCAACCCCAAGGATCGCCCGATCATTGATCCGAACTATATGAGCCACCCGGAAGATTGGGAAGAAATGCGCGCATCGGTGCGTCTGACCCGCGAAATCTTTGCCCAGGAAGCCTTTGCTGATCTGCGCGGGGCGGAAATTGCACCGGGCAAGGACATTCAGACCGATGAAGAGATCGACGCATTTGTCGCCGATCACGCCGAAAGTGCTTATCACCCGTCCTGTTCGTGCAAGATGGGCAGTGATGAGATGTCGGTGGTCGACGAGAAAACCCGCGTGCATGGCGTCGAAGGCCTTCGCGTGGTCGACAGCTCGATCATGCCAACCATCGCATCGGGTAACCTCAATGCCCCGACCATCATGATCGGTGAAAAGGCCGCCGACATCATCCGCGGTCGCACGCCGTTGGCACCATCGAATGCGCCATACTTCGTGCATCCGGAATGGGAAACCAAGCAGCGCTAAATTTGCGGGCTTTAAATAGTCTGATGATTATCCCCGGTTCATTTTTTGATGGATCGGGGATTTTTATTTCCGGTGATTGCAATCGGTTCCGCATCGGAGGATGATCATGGCATATTGTATGCAAATCCCGCGACGTACAGCGCCAACGAAGAAGTGCCGCCATGCAAGAAATCAGCCTGCTTAATTCCGTTATCGGTCCCGTTATGCGCGGGCCATCCAGTTCCCATTGTGCGGCACCCTATATGATGGCCAAGCTGGTGCGCGAACTTTCCTGTGCCAACGGTGAAACGCTTGGGCGTGCGGTGATCCGCTTTGATCCGCGTGGGTCCTTTGCGCCGTGCTACAAGTCGCAAAGCTCGGACGAAAACTTTGCCGCCGGGCTTGCCGGGGCCAAGCTGACCGATCCGGATTATCGTGAAATTCTTGGCCGGGTAGAGCAGGGCGAGGGCTTCCATTTCTCGATCGAAGTCACCGAGCTTGAAAACAACAACCATCCAAACCGTGTTGATCTTGAACTGAGTGTCACGACCCCGGATGGCGAGCAACGTACAGACCTCTATAGCGGCGCATCCGTCGGCGGGGGCATGTATTACATCGACGGTCGCAATGGCGAACGCCTGTTCATGACGGGGAAAACGGCAACCGTCTTTGTCTGGGGCCCGGAAGCGGTGGCACAGGCCGACGCGTTGGCAAACGAGCTGGCAGTTGGGGAAAACAGCCTGCTGGGTGTGTCGGTTGAACCCGATCACCAACGGGTTGAAATCGCGCTTCAGGCCTTGCCGAATGCCGACGTCCTGACGGCCATTCGAAACCGCGATGGCATTGCCGATGTGCGCTTTGCCGAAGCATCGCAATATCCGGTGTGCGCCACCGATGATCTGTTTTCCGAAAGTGCTGCGGTGATTGCAGTGGCGGATGATCAGGAAGGGGGCTCCATCGCCGATGCCGCGCTTGTGTTGGAGGCAAAACGCCTTGGGCTATCGCGCGAAGCCACCCGTGCGCTGTTTCGTGAACGCTGTGAACTGATGCTGCGTGTCGTGGCAGAGGGCTTTGATGCCAAGCCGGAAGACAACGTCATGCGGTTTCTGACACTTCGGGCCCGTACTGTCCGTGATGCCAACTTGCCCGCGGGGCTCGGTGGCCCGGTGTTGCAGGATGCCATGGCCGGCGCGCTGTCGGCGATGGAACGTGACAGCAACCGGGGCCTTGTCTGTGCCGCACCAACGGCGGGCAGTGCCGGTGTTGTGCCGGGCACGCTTTATGGCCTGATCCGCCATGGTATTGATATTGATGGTGCGACCGACGCGTTGCAAACCATGGCATTGATCGGGGCGGTGTTTGCCGCGCGTGGGACCTTTGCCGCCGAATGCGGTGGCTGTTCAGTTGAAACCGGGGCGTCGGCGGCAATGGCCGCCGCCGGGGTGACACAGGCCTATGGCGGCACGCCAAAGCAATGCTTTGATGCGGCCAGCATGTGTCTGATGAATACGCTGGGCCTTGTCTGTGATCCGGTGGGCGGGGATGTTGAAATCCCGTGTCATGCCCGAAATGTCGCCGGTGTGTCGCATGCCTTTTCTTCGGCGATGGCGGTTCTGGCCGGGTTTGACGCGGTGCTGGCATATGACGAACTGGTCGATCAGACGGTTAAGATCGGCAATATGATGCATCCTGATTTGCGCTGCACAGCGCGCGGTGGCTGTGCAGCCACCAAAACCGCCCTTCGCATGGTCGAGGCAGTTAGCCAAAAAACTTAAAACGCTGATTCTCAAAGGCCTGTTGCGTACCAACAGCAAAAATCAGTGCCGCAGGTATCACGCTTTGTTGGCCGCTTTGCGCAATCGTTCTGCCTTGACTTGGCCGGTTTTGGCATAATCGGCGAAAAGCGGATTTAAGGCCGGAAAAAGGGCAGTTTTTCCTTGATAGGTCGGCCGGATTGGGCAGGATAAGCCCACATCCATTTACAAATATGAGGGTTCCTCATGTTCACCCCGAACTTGCTGACCGCCAATGATAGGCCGGGTCAATATCCTGATTCCTATTACGCCGCGACGGCGAATGCGACCGCACCCTTCGCCAAGCTTGAAGGGGATCAGACCTGCGACATTGTCATCATTGGTGGCGGCTTTACCGGGCTGTCATCCGCACTTCATCTGTCTGAGCGCGGCTATGACGTCATCCTGCTTGAGGCGCACCGGGTTGGCTGGGGCGCGTCGGGGCGTAATGGCGGACAGGTCGGGTCCGGCCAGCGGCGTGAACAGGATGAACTTGAACAGATGGTCGGGCGCGATGATGCGCATAAGCTTTGGGATATCGCCGAAGAGTCAAAGGACGTCGTCAAGGCCCTGATTGCCAAGCATAATATCCAGTGCGACTGGAAGCCGGGCATTTTGCATGCCGATCACCGCGCACGCTTTGTCGAACATTCCCATGCCTACGCCGAAAAGCTTCAAACCGAATACGGCTATGAGGATATCCGGTTTGTCGACCGCGATGAAATGCGTGCGATGCTGGGCACCGAATTTTATCATGGCGGTTCGCTTGATACGGGGGCGGGGCATTTGCATCCGCTGAATTTCGCCCTTGGTCTGGCCGATGCCGCACGCGCGGCAGGCGCACGCATTTTCGAAGGCGCTGTTGTCACGTCATATGAAAATCAGGCGGGCAAGGTCACGGTGAAAACCAAGGATAGCAGCGTTGTTAGCGCTAACAAGCTTGTCCTTGGCTGCAACGGGTATCTTGATGCCTTGGATGATCGGGTGGCAAAACGTGTCATGCCGATCAACAATTTCGTCATTGCCACCGAGCCGCTTGGCGATGATCTGGCGCGCGAACTGATCCGTGATGATGTCGCGGTCGCGGACTCAAAATTCGTGATCAATTACTACCGGCTGAGTGCGGATAAACGCATGCTGTTTGGTGGCGGGGAGACCTATGGCTATAATTTCCCGCGTGACATCAAGGCGTTTGTCTCGCCGCATATGTTGGAAGTCTATCCGCAGCTTAAAGACGTCAAGATTGATTATGGCTGGGGCGGGACGCTGGCGATCACGATGAACCGCATGCCGTTTTTTGAGAAGATTGAGGATAATGTCTTTACCGCTTCGGGCTATTCCGGGCACGGGGTTGCGATGGCAACCCTTGCCGGGCAGATCATGGCCGATGCGGTTTCTGGCACCATGGAACGGTTTGACGTGATGGCCAACATCAAAACCCCGGTGTTCCCGGGCGGGAAAATGTTGCGCTTCCCGATGCTGGTGGCCGCGATGCTGTGGTATTCGATCCGCGACAAGCTTTGATCTGATGTGACGTGATGGAGAGCTTAGCGCTTTGTATGGCGCTAAGCCATTTTACGTCCTTCGTCTTCGTCTTTCTCTTTTTTGTTCTGGGCACTGGTGTCCTGATCACCGGTGTCGGGCACCGTGGTATTCTGGTTGCCCGTATCGGGCGTACTGTCAGGGGTGCGGGCGCCAGATGGGTCTGCATCCGCTGCATCGGTCTTAACGACCTGTGTGTCTTGGCCCGTATTATCGGATGCGCCGCGTGCGGTCAGAAGTGCCTTGGTGCGTTCCCATTTTTTAGGGTTCAAAGCCAAAGTGGTCGCGTCGCTGAACGATACGTCATACCCGCGGTTCAGGGCTGCCTGCATTGTTGCCTTGACGCAGAAATCGCCGTCCAGACCCACGATAATCAGTTTGCCGACTTTCTGACGATCTAGAACGCGATCAAGCTCTGGTTCGCTAAACCCGTCCGCACGTGCCTTGACGATATCGTGGTCGATATCGCCGTTGATCCGTTCATCAAGATCAAGGCCCTTGGACTTGGGGCTGCCACGACCTTCATTCAGGAGCTTTACGAGAAAGTTGATGTACCAGCCACGGAATGTCTGGCGGATCGAGATCACCGGCGTTCCATTGGCATTGGCGGCTTCAACCAGTTTATTGATTGCAGTGATCAGTTTATCGACCATGTCGGCCGGATAGGCATGCTTGCCATCCGAACTGGTGAAATCTTCCTGGACGTCAACGATCAGAAGGGCACTATTGGAGCGCTCTGCGAGATTGATCTTTCTGCCCTTGCTGGGGGCGAGGTGATGGCGTTGGCCATAGATGGTGTAGGCGATGGCGCCCACCAGTAAAATGACAATAAGAGTGATCACCGACCACATGTCCAGGCTCTCCGTTTCGTCGTCTCAGGTCGCTTCGTAAATCTACTTTGCAATCGGACTTAAAGACCATCGGTGAACCGGGCAGTTCAGGTGCGGTAACGCACTGAACCACACCCGACCACTTTGGGACGGGTGTTCCAGGCCAGATGTATCCAATTGTCAGAATGCCGGATGCCGCATTGCGGCGCGTCCATTGGACGTCACGAACAGAGCTATTTTTTTCTACTCTTCCAGCATTCTTCATAACCACATGAAATCGCAATCATTTAAATTTGTCAACTTAGCCGACAAAAAGCAAACCCGCGGTTTTGCGGGGTGCGTGGTTATGTGTGTCTGATTGCCTAACGTTTCAGAATCAGTTTGGTTCCCAACTTGATACCGGGTCATAGCGTTCGCCCTTGGACAGGATCACGCCATTATGGGCGGCAATGCCGACTTCAAAGCTTGAAGCGATGCGAAGGGCCCGTTCCATGAAATGTCGGGCGGCGGGTTCTTCGCAATATTCCGAAAGGGTTTGGGCAAAGAGTTGCAACCAGCGGTCAAAGTGATGACGGGTGATCTTGAGCGGCAAGTGCTTTTGCATCGGGCGCCCGTCATAGTTGCCTGTCGCAAGCGCGACCGAGGACCAGAACATCACCATGCGATCAAGATGGTGGTCCCAGTTATCGACCTTTTCATCAAACACCGGACCCAGCAGGTCGTCATCGCGCACCTTGGCGTAAAAGCCATGCACGATGTTCTTGATCATGTCCGTATCAATGCCGGTATCTTCCTTGATACGCCGCGTGGCAATTTCGCGACGTTCCTTGATTTCGGCAAGGGTTGGCTGTTTTTCGGACATGGTAAAGGGCCTCTTTTGCGCATCAACTGGAACCGCTTTAAACGACGAAGCGATTTTCGGACATGACATATGTCACTTTGTGTCCGAACGCAAACAGATCACCGATAACGGCAAGGCCGTTCAGGCAAAGCGATCATGCAGACCGTAATAGCGATAGCCGATAGAACGCGCCACACGCCGGAATGACGCCATCGGGAATTTATCCATCGGGGTCGTCAAGACAGCGCCCAGATCCTCTTCATCGCAGATGCCCAGCATCCGTTCTGCCAGAAGCTTGCCACCAAGACTTGCCATCGCCACCCCGTTGCCATGCCAGGCAAGGGCAGTCCAGACATCGTGATGCCCAGGAACCCGACCGATATAGGGCCGCCAGCTTTGTGACAGGCAGGCAAGCCCGTTCCAGTGATGGGTAAAGGCAACATCGTGCCAGGCCGGGAACATGCGTTTGAAATTATCGAGCAGATCCTGTTTGCCTGCGGCAAAGGCCTTGGGTGTTGCGGTAATCCCGCCGCGTCCACCAAACAGAAAACGATTATCAGGCAGCTTGCGGAAATAATGCAGCAGGATGCGGCTGTCAAAAGCCATCAGGTCACTGGTCCAGCCTTGATTTTCCAACTCATCCGGGTGGAGCGGACGGGTAATGAGAATACCCGAAAAGACAGGCATCAAGCGCCCGCCAATCCAGTCGGGCAGGTTTTCCGCACTATATCCGTTGGTGGCGATGACGATCTTGGCGGCAGTGATTTGGGGGTTGCCAGCATAAAGGCGATAGGTGTCGCCATCTTCCTCAAACCGTTCGATGGTTGCCTGTTCGAATATCCGAACACCCGCGCGAACGCATTGTTCATGCAAGCCCGAAAGATACTTCATCGGGTTGATGCCAAAACCGGCCTGAACATGCAAACCGCCATACGTTTCCGCCGCGCAAAGTCCGCGTTCCTTCAATGCGTCGCGGCTTAGCAGTTCTGTCGGGATGGTTGTGAAATGGGATAGTTCCTGTGCTTCATGGGCCAGTTCGGCGACGCGGTTGGGTTTATGCGCCAGAACCACTTCGCCGTCAGAATGGCGATCCGCATCAATGGCCCAGTCATTCAGGCGTTGATCCACCAGATCGATGGCATCGCGTTGATGACGGGCGAACTGTTTGACCGCGTCTTCACCAAAGGTCTTCGCCAGTTGGCCAAATCCCTTACCACTGCCACCCATGCAACAAAAACCACCATTGCGCCCCGACGCGCCCCAACCGGATCGACCGGCATCAAACACCGCAACACTGGCGCCGTTCTTTGCCAGTTCCAGGGCCGTCGACAGGCCGCAATAACCGCCACCGATGATGGCGATATCGGTATTAAGCTGGTCTTCTTCGGGCAGGGTTTCACAGGCAGGAAGTGGTGATGCACTTTCGACCCAATAGCTGTCAGGCAGGGTATCGGTGCGATAGGCGGCAGGTTGATAGATACGTTTTAGCATGGTGGGCTCTTTTGGGGCTTGGCTTGGGTGAGGGGCGTTGGAAAGTGCATGCCTGTGAGGCAGGCTTTGGTTGGCGGTTTATTATCGCTGTAATCAAAATACCCGGCAATGATAACTCATGCCGGGTATTTGTATAAGTTACTGTAATCGAAACCGGATTACATTTTGCCAAGTTTCTTCGCGGTCTCGTCAAAGGCGGCACGCGCCCGTTTGACCAGCTCGTCGATTTCTTCCTTGGTAATGCAAAGCGGCGGCGACAGCACCATGCGATCACCACAGGCACGCATGATCACGCCATTGGCCACACAGGCATCGCGGCACATGGTGCCAACGGTGCCCGGCTTGTCAAACATCTTGCGGGTTTTCTTGTCATCCACCAGCGGCATACCAGCAATCAGACCGACGGTCTCGACCGCACCGACCAGCGGGTGGTCTTCAAGGGTTTTCAGTGCCTTGGCGAAATACGGGCCTATATCGTCCTTGACGCGTTCGACCATCTTTTCTTCACGCAGGATACGAATGTTTTCAAGTGCGACCGCCGCACATGCCGGATGACCGGAATAGGTGAAGCCGTGGGTGAATTCACCGCATTCATTGATCAGGACATCGGCAACCCGATCGCCAACCATAACCGCCGAGATCGGCAAATAGCCCGAAGACATGCCTTTTGCCATCGGCATCAGGTCCGGCTTGATGTCAAAGGTGTCCGAGCCAAACCATTCGCCGGTCCGGCCAAAGCCGCAAATGACTTCGTCCGCAATCAGAAGGATGTCGTATTTCTTGCAGATACGCTGAATTTCCGGCCAGTAGGTTGACGGCGGAATGATCACGCCACCAGCACCCTGGATCGGTTCACCGATAAAGGCGCCAACGCGGTCTGCACCAAGTTCCTTGATCTTTTCTTCAAGCTTGCGGGCTGCAATCAGGCCGAATTCCTCGGGGGTGTGATCGCCGCCTTCGCCGTACCAGTATGGCTGATCGATATGAACGATATCGCGCACCAGCGCACCGCCCTGCGAATGCATGCCCGACATGCCGCCAAGCGACGCACCGGCAACGGTGGAGCCGTGATAGGCGTTCTTGCGGCTGATGATGGTGGTACGTTCCGGTTTGCCCTTAAGGTTCCAGTACTGGTGCACCATGCGGACAACCGTGTCGTTCGCTTCCGAGCCGGAATTGGCATAGAAAACGTGGTTCAGGCCTTCGGGCGTGATTTCGGCAAGAACTTTGGAAAGCTCGATCGCCGGGGTATTCGCGCACTGGAAGAAGTTGTTGTAATAGGGCAGTTCAAGCATCTGCTTGTAGGCTGCTTCGGCAAGTTCCTTGCGACCGTAGCCGACATTGACACACCACAGACCAGCCATGCCATCAAGATAGCGTTTGCCGTTGGAATCTTCGATAAAGACGCCTTCGGCACGTGTGATAACCCGGGTGCCACGATTGTTCAGGTCCGCCGTATCGGTGAACGGGTGAATGTGGTGAGCCTGATCAATATCCTGCCAATAGGCGGTTTTGTCGAAATTATTCATAACGTCTCCTGACAGCGGCGCTGCTCTGCTTTCGTGCGATATGTTGAACATCTGACCTTAGTGTTCGTTTTTTCGAACACCTTTGCAAGAGGATTTTTCGACAATCTTTTTGAGGAATTCAAGGTCAGTTTTTGTTACCTGGCGGTCGATGTGAGTGGTCTGTGCTACTGAGCCATCCTGTCGCGCCAGAAAATTGTGCATTGCATGATTTGCACGATATATCGAACGAAGGGGCTTGACCGGGGCTATCCGGCGCGGCACGATGCGTTACAGTTTAATAACAGGCCTTCTCTGGGAGTATATGACGATGAACAAGTCGTTCGTCGAAGACAGTAGGGCGGAAGCCCAACGATTCTTTGAAGAAAATCCGGATGTCGAACTTGTTGAGTTGCTCATTCCCGACATTAACGGCGTGTTTCGCGGCAAGCGAATCAGCAAACAGAAATTCCTTAAAAGCTTTAGCGAAGGTGTAACGCTTCCGGGCTCCATGTGCCTGGTTGATATCACGGGTGACAACCCCGAAGGCACGGGCCTTCTTTGGTCGAGCGGTGATCAGGACAATCTGGCAAAACCGATCCCGGGAACCCTTTGCCGTGTGCCTTATGGTGAACTGCCGCTCGCACAGGTGATGATGAGCCTGTATAACCTTGACGGCACCAAGTTTTTTGCTGATCCGCGCAATGTGTTGCAGGGCGTCGTTGATCGCATGGCGGCCGATGGTTTTTATCCGACCGTGGCACTTGAACTTGAATTCTATCTTGCCGATCAGAACCAGGAAACCGCCGCACCGCTGCCGCCGCAGCCGCTTGGTGGTGGTATTGCGTCTGATGGCGTGCAGGTTTATGGCCTGCAACAGATCGAGGATTTTGAAAAAGTCCTGCATGATGCGGTTGCCGAACTGAACCGTCAGGGCATTCCGGCCGATACCATCGTTGCCGAGGCAGGCCCGGGGCAGTTTGAAATCAATCTTGGTCACGTGACCGATCCGATGATGGCGGCAGATCACGCCATGCAGCTCAAACGCGTGGTTAAGGGGATTGCCTGGGATCACGGCGTGACTGCGACCTTCATGGCAAAACCCTATTCCGATCAGGCGGGCAACGGCCTGCATGTTCATGTGTCGCTGCGCGACAAGGATGACAATAACGTCCTGTCGCCGGTAGGTGACGAGGAAGTGTCGGACAATCTGCGCTTTGCGATTGGTGGCCTGCAGGAAAGCATGTTTGAAAGCATGGCGATCTTTGCACCCAACCCGAACTCCTTCCGCCGGTTCCAGAACAAGGCCTATGCGCCGATGTCACCGAACTGGGGTTTGAACAACCGGACCGTCGCCCTTCGTATTCCGGCTGGCAGCCCGAAGGCTGCGCGTGTTGAACACCGTGTGTCGGGTGCCGATGCCAACCCGTATCTGGTTCTGGCGTGTGTTCTGGCTGGAATGCATCACGGCATGAAGAACAAACTTGATCCGGGCGAGCCCACAGTTGGCAACGGCTATGAACAGCATGACGGACGCATTGTTCCGCGCAGCATGATTTCGGCCCTCGATCGCTTTGTCGAAGGCGATATCGTCAAGGAATATCTCGGCGAACGTTTTGTCGAGGTGTTCGATATCTGCCGTCGTGCCGAATATGACGAATTCTTTGCCGAAGTCACCCAGCTGGAATATCGCTGGTATCTCGACGCGGTATAACCAGACAAAACAACAATAAAGTTTGACAGGGAAAAGACGGGAATGTCGCAAAAGGTAGGGGATCGTCTGAAGGCGGTGCGCAGCATGTACGGGCTGTCGCAACGTGAACTGGCCCGCCGGGCCGGTGTGACCAACAGCACGATCTCGACGATTGAACAGAACCGGGTCAGCCCGTCTGTTGATAGCCTGGCCAAGGTTCTGGCTGGCATTCCCATGAGCCTGATTGATTTCTTCACCATTGATCTTGATACCGGTGAAGAAATCTTTTTCAGGAAAGAAGACCTTGTCGAGCTTTCTGATGGGACGATGTCGATGCGTCTTGTCGGGGCTTCGCGCAAGGATCGTAACCTGCGCGTGCTGCATGAAACATACCCTGCGGGCGGGGATACCGGTAACAACCTGATTGTCCAGAAGGGCGAGGAAGCCGGTGTTGTCGTCCGTGGCAAGCTTGAAGTCACGGTGGGCGAACGGGTCAAGGTGCTTGGTCCCGGTGATGCCTATTACTTCAATGCAGAAATTCCACATCGTTTTCGAAATGTGGGTGACGGGGAATGTGAAGTCGTCAGTGCGGCGACACCACCGTCATATTGATGACAGATCGTGCTGCCAGAGTGCCCACCAAGGTGCCAAGAGCCATGATCAACTTTGAAAAATCCAAACGCGCCATCCGTCAGGAGACTTGCGATGACCAATCCGATGAATTTTGAACAGCTGACCGCGCAGGCCGCCGCCCTTGATATTCGCAACAAGGCGTTCATCAACGGTGCCTATGTCGATGCGGCATCCGGCAAGACATTTGATTGCATCAGCCCGCGTGACGGGTCGGTGCTGACCAAGGTTGCCGAATGCGACGTCGAAGACGTCAATCGTGCGGTGGCATCGGCGCGTGCGGTGTTTGAAAAAGGCAGCTGGTCCGAAGCCGCCCCTGCAAAACGCAAGGCGATCATGCTTCATTTCGCCGATCTGCTTGAAAAGAACGCCGCCGAACTGGCACTTCTCGAAAGCCTTGATATGGGCAAGCCGATCACGCTGGCCGCGCGCGATGACATTCCGCTGTCCTATAAGTGCATCCGCTGGTACGCCGAGGCGATTGACAAGATCTATGACGAAATCTCCCCGTCGGGCACCAACGAAATTGGCATGATCACCCGTGAACCGCTGGGCGTGGTTGCCGCCGTTGTGCCGTGGAACTTCCCGCTGATGATGGCGGTCTGGAAGCTTGGCCCGGCCCTGGCGATGGGGAACTCGATCATCCTAAAGCCAGCTGAACAGTCACCACTGACCGCACTCCGTGTTGCCGAAATCGCAGTTGAGGCCGGTATTCCCGAAGGCGTTCTAAACGTTGTGCCGGGCTTTGGCCCGACGGCGGGCAAGGCGCTTGGCCTGCATGAAGATGTTGATTGCGTGACCTTTACCGGGTCGGGTGAAGTCGGCAAGCTGTTCTTGCAGTATTCCGGTCAGTCGAACATGAAACGTGTCTGGCTGGAATGCGGTGGCAAAAGCCCGAACATCGTTCTGGCCGATTGCCCGGATATGGATGCGGCTGCCGCGGCGGCAGCGGGCGGTATCTTCTATAATCAGGGCGAGGTCTGCACAGCTGGTTCGCGTCTGATTGTCGAAGAAAGCATCAAGGACGAGTTTATTGAAAAAGTGGTCGCCGCGGGTGCGAAAATGCAGCCGGGTGATCCGCTTGATCCGAAAAGCCAGATGGGCGCGATTGTCGATGAAAGCCAGATGAACCGTGTTTTGGGCTATATCGAAAAAGGCTCCAGCGAGGGCGGGGTTCTTCGCACCGGTGGCAAGCGGGTTCGCACCGAATCTGGTGGGTATTATGTCGAGCCGACCGTGTTTGACGGCATCAAGAACGACATGACGATTGCCAAGGAAGAAATCTTTGGCCCGGTTCTGTCGGTTATTTCGGTCAAGGACTGGAAAGAGGCTGTTCAGACCGCAAATGATACGCCATATGGTCTGGCAGCAGCAGTCTGGACGCGTGACATCAACAAGGCACACATGACCGCAAAGAAACTGCGTTCGGGTCTTGTCTGGGTCAATTGCTGGGACGGTGGATCAATTACCATGCCGTTTGGTGGTTACAAACAGTCCGGTACCGGTCGCGACCGTTCTCTGCATGCGCTGGACAAATATTGTGAAATCAAGTCGACCTGGATTGCACTGGGCGACGCGTAAGAACTCCGTCGACCGCTGGCAGGCAGATGGTCCGGGTTTGATACGGGAAGTGAGAAGGGTTTAAAAATGAGCAGCACCGGGGTCATTGACACCAAGGGCGGTGATAACGCCTTTACGGCGAAATCTGTGCATCAGAACACCAGCGAGCCGATGTATTCCGGTGCGCTGTCCTTCATGCGCCGCCGATATTCGCGCGACCTCAATGGGATTGATGTTGCTGTCACCGGTATTCCTTATGATCTTGCAACATCAAGCCGACCGGGCACGCGTCTGGGCCCGCAGGGTGTGCGCCGTGCATCGACCAACCTTGCGTGGGCACCGCATTTCCCGTCCGGGCGTGATATTTTTGCCGAGATGGCGGTGATTGATTATGGCGACATGGTCATTGATCCGGGCCATCCGGAAAAGCTTCCGGAAATGATCGAAGATCACGCACGTGACATCGTTCAGTCCGGTGCCAAGATGCTGACCATCGGTGGCGATCACTTCATCACCTATCCGATCTTGAAGGCACACGCCGAAAAGTACGGTGATGGCATTTCTCTGATCCAGTTTGATGCCCATTCCGATACCTGGGAAGATGACGGCGATCGTATTGATCACGGCACCATGTTCTGGCACGCGGCCCAAAAGGGCATCGTCAATCCGTCAAAATCCATTCAGGTCGGCATTCGCACCCACAATGAATCGACCCACGGGTTCAATATCCTTTATGGCCCGGATGTTCAGTCGATGTCGATTGACGCCATTGTCGAAAAAATCAAGGCCACGGTGGGTGACAACCCGGCCTATATCACCTTTGACATTGATGGGCTTGATCCGTGCTATGCACCGGGCACCGGTACGCCGGTTCTGGGCGGTTTGACCAGCCATCAGGCGGTATCGATCCTGCGTGGTCTTGCGGGGCATGTGAACCTGATCGGCAGTGACGTTGTCGAAGTTTCTCCGCCTTATGATGTTTCTGACATCACATCGCTTGCCGGTGCGACCATGGCGTGGGAAATGCTGAACATTCATGCGGTTAACCGCGCAAAGTAATCTGACATTTCAGATCAAAATTTAAGGGGGCCGGTATTATTTCATGATACCGGCCCTTGTTTTTTCATTTTCCTGTGCTCTGATAGCAATCAGAAAAACAAAAGAAGACAAGAGATACGGAAATGAAACCAATTGCTATTTCGCGCCTGACCATCTGTGGTATTGACGAACTGCCGACCCATCGCAGCCATGGTGTGACCCATGTCCTGTCGGTCCTTGATCCCGAACGTGAAGACCCGACCATTTTTGCCAACTTTGACCCGCATGAACGCACTATTTTACGTTTCCATGACGTGATCGAGGACAAGGAAGGCCGGCCGGCCCCGACCAAGGCTGATGTAGAGGCCATCCTTGCCTATGGTGAAACCCTGATCGGAAGCCGTGCGGATCGCCGCGATGGCCATTTGCTGGTGCATTGTCACATGGGCGTGTCGCGTTCGACCGCCGCCATGATCACGCTGATGGCACAGTGCGAGCCGGATCGTGATGAAGACAGCATCTTTACCACCATCCGCGAAATGCGCCCGATTGCCTGGCCGAACTCGGTCATGATCGCCTTTGCCGATGAACTTCTTGGCCGCGAAGGACGCCTGACCGCAGCCCTTCATCGCCACTACGCCATTCAGCTTGAGCGTGATGCGATGTTCGAACGCTGGATGACCGAACTTGAACGCCAACGCGAAGTCGGCTTTGGCAAAGGCCTGCAGAGGACGTAATTCGTCCGCCACAGGCACTCTGTCGCAGCAACTTCGTGGAGGTTACAGTTGCTGCGACAGGGTTTTGGTTTTTTCAGTAACAACATTGCCGGTGTGTTTGGTCGATTTGCTTTCGATCAGCAGGACCCAGCACTCTTCCTTGGCAATCGGGTTATGCATGACCCCTTTGGGGATGGTCAGGAATTCACCTTCGCTCAGTTCGACCTTGTGGTCTTCGAACTCGATGATCAGGCTTCCTTTGACGATATGGAACAGCTCGTCTTCCTCGTCATGGGCATGCCAGACCAGTTCGCCTTTTACTTTTGCAATTTTGAGATATTGGTCATTCACTTCACCAATAATCTTTGGCGACCAATAGTCGGTAATTTGATCAAAACTTTGCATCAGATTGCGTGCGACGAGTGTGCTCATGAAAATGCCCTGTTGTCTGCTAGTGTGGTTTGGTTTTGATTTCGCGACTTTATATCCGGGGCGATTTTCGCACTGAAGCCCTAATCTTTTTTGGCCAAGCCTTTTGCGCAAGAATGTGAAAAGCCGATATGCTGGCGAATGAGAAGCCGCGTTCGATTAGCATTTGTGTGACGCGTTGAATCGATTTAAAAGGCGGTGGGTCCCACAGACCACATACCATTGATCCGCCGAATTTGCGGACAATTCGAACGGAGAAACGTCATGACAGCCAAAGCTGTTTGTCTTGGGGAACTGCTGATTGATTTTGTTCCGACCGTGACCGGAACCGGCCTTGCCGATGCGCCGGCCTTTGCCAAGGCGGCCGGGGGCGCACCGGGAAATGCGGCTGTGGGTTTGCAGCGTCTGGGTATTGAAACCGGTTTTATCGGTAAACTCGGCGATGATGCCTTTGGCCATTTTCTGGTCGATACCCTTAAGGCCGACAATGTCGATACATCGGGCATTGTCCTGACCAAGGAAGCCCTGACCGGGCTTGCATTCGTCTCCCTGCGTGCCGACGGGGAACGCGAATTTTCATTCTATCGCAGCCCGTCAGCCGACATGTTGCTCAGCATTGCTGATCTTGATCAGGACATGCTGAAATCTACCGATCTGTTCCACTACGGAACGCTTTGCATGATCGATGATGACCCGCGCGCGGCAACGCTTGAGGCGATCAAGATCGCACGTGAAAACGGCGCGATCATTTCGTGTGACCCGAACCTGCGCCTGCCGCTGTGGCCGAGTGCGGAAAAGGCCCGTGAAATCCTGCGCCTTGCGATCAGTCAGGCCGATGTCGTCAAGATGTCGGACGAGGAAATCACCTTTGTTTCCGGCAAGGATGATCTTGAAGAAGGCATCAAGGATCTGTGGTGTGATCAGTGGCGTGCGATGATTGTGACCTACGGTCCCAAGGGATCGCGTTACATCACGCGGGCTTTCGATGGTTTTGTACCGTCCTTTAAAATCACCGCGGTTGATGCCACCGGGGCAGGGGATGGTTGCACGGCAGGCTTCCTGTCGCGCCTGCTGAAGGACCCGGAACTTCTGGGTTCTGAAGAAAAACTTGCAGCCGCGTGCCGCTTTGCCAATGCGGTTGGGGCGATCACGGCAACCAAACGTGGTGCCATCAACGCATTGCCGACGGAAAAAGAAGTCGAAGACTTTCTTTCGAACCGATAAGATCACAGGCCTAAATGAAAAATCACGCGGCGGCCATAATCTTGCCGCCGCGTACTGCAAACTGTCCCACACATGGTTTGAAACGCGTGTTAGCCTGTTGGCAATAGCACCGTATTGTTATGAATAAATTTGAATGGGCCGAGGGTGGTATGTCTGCTGATAAAATGACCGCAAGCTGGGATAAACTCGATCAACTGGGCGCGGAAGTTTCCGAAAAGCTCAATCTGCGTCAGGCTTTTGCCAACGATCCCGCGCGCTTTGAACGATACAGTGCGGCCCTCAATGACCTGTTTGTTGATTATTCCAAAAACCTGATCACCGACGATGTGATGGCGGCTCTGGTTGAGCTTGCCAAGGCGGCCAATGTCGAAGGCTGGCGCGACCGGATGTTTGCTGGTGATCGGATCAATGTCACCGAAAACCGTGCGGTCCTGCATACAGCGCTGCGCAATCTTGATGGCGGCCCTGTCGAGGTTGACGGCGAAGACGTCATGCCTGCGGTCAAGGAGGTTCTTGGGCGTTTGAGGGACTTCGCGGCACGCGTGCATTCCGGCGAATGGAAAGGCCATACCGGCAAGAAAATCACCGATGTGGTTAATATCGGTATTGGGGGCTCAGACCTTGGCCCGGTCATGGTTAACGAGGCGCTCCGTCCTTATCACATCGATGGCATTCGCTGCCATTTCGTGTCCAACGTCGATGGCGCGCATATTGTCGATACGCTGAAATTCCTTGATGCGGAAACGACGCTTTTCATCATCGCGTCCAAAACCTTCACCACTGACGAGACGCTAACCAACGCCTATTCGGCGCGTGATTGGCTCGTAGGCATGCTGAAAGACGAAGCCGCCGTAGCCAAGCATTTTGTTGCTGTCTCAACCGCGCTGGATAAAGTCGCGGCGTTTGGCATTGATACCGACAATGCATTCGGTTTCTGGGACTGGGTTGGTGGCCGGTATAGCCTGTGGTCGGCAATCGGTCTGCCGATCATTCTCGCCGTCGGGTATGACAAGTTCGAAGAATTGCTGCGTGGTGCGCAGTCAATGGACAACCATTTCAAAACCGCCCCGATTGAAACCAACATTCCAATGATCCTCGGCCTGATCGGGGTGTGGTATCGCAATGTGCTCGGCGCATCCAGTCAGGCTATCCTGCCCTATGACCAGCACTTGTCGCGCCTGCCAGCCTATCTGCAGCAGGCCGATATGGAAAGTAACGGCAAGTCGGTGACCCGCGATGGCAAACAGATTGCCTATGAAACCGGCCCGATTATCTGGGGCGAACCGGGGACAAATGGTCAGCATGCGTTTTATCAGCTGATCCATCAGGGCACGGAACTGATCCCGGTTGATTTCATCGTGGCTGCCAATGCGCTTCATCCGTTGGCCAACCATCATGACAAGCTGGTGTCGAACTGCCTTGCACAGGCCGAGGCATTGATGCGCGGCAAGACCGAGGCCGAAGTCCGTGAAGAGCTCTCTGGCAGTGACCTGTCACCGGCCGAGATTGATGTGCTGGCACCGCAAAAGGTGTTTGATGGCAATAAGCCCAGCACCATGATCCTCTATAAGCAGCTTGATCCCTTCACCCTTGGCCGGTTGGTCGCGATGTATGAACATAAAATCTTTGTTCAGGGCATCATCTGGAACGTCAATTCTTATGACCAGTGGGGGGTTGAACTTGGCAAGCAGCTTGCCAAGGAACTGCTTCCGATGGTCGAGGGTAAGGAAGATGCCGGTGCGCGCGATGCGTCGACGGCCGGTCTGATCAAACGCCTGCATGCCTTGCGTGGCGCATAAGCTGTCTTAGTCGTCCTGATCATCAAGGACGATGCGCAATCGATAGTGACCCGAAGGGCGGTTTTGGCCATGGCTGATGCCGCCCTTTTCAAATGTCAGTTTGCGTTCGGCACATAGTTGTTCTGCGACCTGATGCACGCGCGGCATCAAATCCCGCCAGTAAGAGCCAAAGGTTTTGGCAACTTCGGACGGGCATATCGTTTTGTCTGGCCCGCGCTCTGTTGCCAGATCAATCACGCGCTGGCGCAGGATGGCATAGGTTGGCTGATCTTCGTCTTTTTGGTCAAACATCATGACACTTGGTTCTGCATGTTCGTTTTTGCAGGTTGCTTTCGCTGGCCACGGCACCGGTCAGAGCAATATTGAACCTCGTCCCAGCAATCCTTCCATTTGCGCCGCCAGTTAAAGGGCCGCGCGCATGTCACGCAGGTTTTCTGCGGCAGGTCTGATTTGCTGTGACGATGTCCATTGGCATTTTTCGGCATGACACTGCGTTCGGATCACGTTTACCGATTATCCGATCAGGGCTTCGACCATGGCATGTGCCGCTGTTCGGCCACTGCGCCAGGCCGCCTCGACCCGTGCGCCAAGGCACCAGTCGCCTGCGGCAATCACCCGGCCGTTCATGCCGTTAAGGTGACTTTTGCCAAGTGGCAATTCAGTCCGCGCATAGCGCCAACGATGGGCCTGCACCGAATGAAGTTCCGGCAGATTCACACCGCTGACATCACGAAGAGCCGCCAGCAGCTTTTCAATCACGCGGTCCTTGTCGTCTTCAAGGTGGGCGCGTGACCATTCCGGGCTGGCGTGCAGGACCCACGGATCGGGTGTGCGACGATGGAACATGTCTTCGTTCTGGCTGCTGCGCGCGGCCCAGCTGATTTCAGGGCTCGGATACAGCATCGCGTCAAAGCCGGTGGGAAGCGGGCTTTCAAAGGCCGCCATCACTGCCCAGCACGGCGCCATGACAACCTCGTCAATCGGGGCATAGCGCGGCGCAAGCGGGCGCAAAAGATCGGCAGTCTGCGGGGCAGGGGCGGTGACGATCACACCATCAAACGGGCCGTAAGTCCCGTCCAGATCATCATGGAGTATAAAGCTGCGCGGGCCGGATGGCTCGATACCGACAATGCGGTGCTGTTTCTGGATCGGGAAGGTGTCGACCAGTGGGCGGATCAGTTTGTTCATCTGCGGCGCGCCCTGATACCAGGGTTCTTCGGCAAGGTTGCCGACATGGCGCGCGATCGGTGAGAGTGCCGCACCGGATTGTGCGGGGGCGGGTGTCCCGCGATGCAGGTTGGGGGACCAGTTCTGGGCGGCGTTAAACTCGGTTGCTTCTTGCAAAAACGCATTAAATCCGGGATCACGCGCCGTCACATATTGCGCACCATGATTGAAATGACCAAAGTCCGTGCGCCGTGACGCCAGTCGCCCGCCAAGACCGCGGCTTTTTTCAAAAACCGTTACGTTCATGCCGATGCGGTGCAGCGTGCTGGCAGCCTTTAGGCCCGCCATTCCGGCACCAATGATCGCAATATTCACGTTTGACATCCGTGGCATGTGTGGCTCCTGTCTGGGTCGCGGGGCAAGTCCCGACGGATTGTTTCGAGATATAGTTTCGATACGAAACCAGACCGGAATTGGAGCAGTCCCATCGATAAGAAATTTATGAAACTGTCACGACCGGGTCATGAAACCGTTACAACAAACACGCAGTCTGCCTGCTTTGATTACGGTTATTCCAAGGGGAAAACATGCGTTCTTCATTGATGGCGACAGCCGCTGTTTCGTTGCTTCTGACAGCCTGTGCAGGCACGGCACCCAACCAAACCAAGATGGCGGGTGACGTCATGAATGCGGGTGCGCATCCGATCACGATTGTGCCGATGGGCGAATATCGTACCGGGATGCTCGATGAAAGTGCGGCGGAAATCCCAGCATTTGATCCGGTGTCAAAGCGCATCTTTGTCGTCAATGGCGCGGACAAAGTGATCGATATTCTTGATATGTCCGATCCGTCCGAACTGACCAAGATCTCCGCGATTGATCTTTCCACCTGGGGCAAGGGTGCCAACAGTGTTGCCATCAAAAATGGCGTTGTCGCCGTAGCCGTGGAAAACAGCGATAAGCAGGCACCGGGTCAGGCCGTTTTCTTTGATACCGATGGCGGGTTCATTTCAGCGGTCACCGTTGGCGCACTGCCCGACATGATCAAGTTCTCCCCGGATGGGAAATATGTTCTGGTCGCGAACGAGGGTGAGCCGAATGACGCATTCACCAATGATCCGGAAGGTAGTGTTTCGATCATTTCCATGGCCGGTGGTGCAGAAAACTTGTCTGATGATGACGTCCGCACGGTTGATTTCAAGTTCCTGAATGATGGCAAGCTGCCCTATGGCATGCGGACATCCAATCCGGGTGCTTCAAGCGTGGCACAGGATGTGGAGCCGGAATATATCGCCGTCTCCAAGGACAGCAAAACCGCCTATGTTTCGCTGCAGGAAAACAACGCGGTTGCGATTATCGATATCGAAACTGCAACCGTCAAAAACGTCGCCGGTCTTGGTTTCAAGGATCATTTGGTCCATGCCTTTGATGCCAGCGACAAGGACGGCAAGATCAATATCCGCACTTGGCCGGTGATGGGCATGTTCATGCCTGACACCATTGATGCGATCAATATTGATGGCAAGGAATGGGTCCTGATCGCCAACGAAGGCGATTCACGTGACTATGACGGCTACAGCGAAGAAACCCGCGTTGGCAAGCTAACCCTTGATCCGGTGGCCTTCCCGACGGCAAGCACCCTGCAAAAGGATGAAAATCTTGGTCGTTTGAAGACCACCACGGCACAGGGTGACATTGATGGCGATGGTGATTTCGATGTCATCTATAGCTATGGCGCACGGTCGTTCTCGGTTCTGAATGCCGATGGCGAAATGGTCTTTGACAGTGGTGATGCGTTTGAGCAGATCCTGGCGGCGAACTATCCCAATGTTTTCAATTCCTCGGATACTGAAAACTACAGCCGTGACAACCGCTCCGATGACAAGGGCCCGGAGCCAGAAGGCATTGCAAGTGGCTATGTAAACGGTACGCCCTATGCCTTTATCGGGCTGGAGCGTCAGGGTGGCTTCATGGTCTATGACCTGACCAACCCGACCAACCCGCAATTCGTCACCTATCACAGTGATCGTCGTTTCTCTGGCAATCCGGAAAATGATACTGCCGGTGAACTGGCCCCCGAAGGCCTGCAGTTTGTTGATGCCAAGGATAGCCCGACCGGCAACGCAATGCTGGTGGTGGCATCGGAAGTATCTGGTAGCACCAAGGTTTATGACCTGCAGTAACCCGATTACAGCCCTGACTGTTGGATATGGGGAAGCCGGGCATTGCCCGGCTTTTTCCTTTTTAAACGCCAGATGGAAAACGGTTCAAACCGTTGGCGATATCGACTAAACTCCCGCCGCGGTCGGGGACATGGCCGATGAATATCAGGGGAGTTCGGGACACTGACGACGCGACGTGAACCACATATCCTGGTCGTAGATGACGACCAGGAAATCCAGAAGCTTTTGAAGAAGTTCCTGTTGCAACACGGTTTTCGCATTACCACCGTGTCCGACGGCAATGAAATGCATCGTGCACTGCGCGACTGGAAAATCGATCTGGTGATTCTTGATATCATGTTGCCGGGCGAGGACGGCTTTGCCCTGTGCCGGGATGTTCGACGGACCTCCAAGGTGCCGATTGTCATGCTGACCGCGGTGGGCGAGGATACCGATCGTATTCTTGGCCTTGAACTTGGTGCGGATGATTACCTGACCAAACCGTTTAATCCGCGTGAATTGCTGGCACGCATCCGTGCGGTGTTCCGGCGCTTTGAAACGGGGGCGGTTGGGCCGTCTGATAACGAAGTCGCCCCGGCGCACAAGATCATTTTCGGCGAATGGACGCTTGATATCGGATCACGTGAATTGCGCGATGCCGATAATGTCGCCGTGCATCTGTCGACCGGCGAGTTTTCGTTGCTTCTGGCGCTGGTCAAGAACAACAAGCGGGCGCTGTCGCGTGAACAGCTTGTCGATATTGTGCGCGGGCAAAGCTCCCTTCCGTTTGATCGCAGCATCGATATCCAGATCAGTCGCCTGCGCCGCAAGATCGAAAAAGACGCCAAGAACCCGAAGCTGATCAAGACAGTGCGCGGCATCGGCTATCAGTTCTGCGCCGACACCCAGACGATTTAGGCCGACCCATGGCCGATATGTTCGCAAAATTCAGCAACTATATGCGCCGCTACAAGCCGCGCACGCTGGGCGGGCGTATCTTTCTTTTGATGATGCTGGGCGGGCTGATCATTGCAGCCCTTAGCGCCATGGCATCCTATTACGTGATCGAGCGGGACGAACGCATTGGCCGGGCCTATACGCTTGGCTTTACCATTCGCGAACTGGTACGGATCGCCGAAAACCCGGAATTTGAAGAAAACATCATCGATATTGCTGCGCGCGATGGCATGACAATGCGCATCCTGCCATCCGATGATGTCGGGACCTTGTTGCTGTTTTCCAGACCCGCGCAGCATATCGCCATGCCGGTCCGACTGGCCAATACCGGTTGGCCAACCTCGGTCAAGGTGCATTTCGAACGTGGTCGTTTGAGTGCCGAACAGCGCGCCACTATCGAGGCCACCGAAAATCCCAGCCTGTTTTTTGCCGAACTGTCGCGTGAAATTGCGCGTCTGGGGCTTGAGGCACAAGTCGAAATCATGATGCCGTCGGGCAAGCGCATTCTGGTGCACCATAACGAGCTGTGGGCGAATTATTCATCGCCATCGCTGGTCTTTCTGATGTTCCTGATGGGGGTGGCGGCGGTTCTTGTCGTGTTTGCCGGGCTTGCCGATTTGTTGGCAGGCCCGTTCAAGCGTCTGACGCGTGCGATTATTGATCACGCCGATGATGTCAGCGGCCCACCGGTCGAGGAACGCGGGCCGACCGAGGCCCGGTCAATGGCCGCGGCCTATAACGATTTGCGCGAACGTATTTCACGGATGCTGGGGGACCGCACCCGGATGCTGGCCGCCATTTCACACGATTTGCGCACACCCAGCACGCGGTTAAGACTGCGTGCCGAATTCATCGAAAATGATGAACTGCGCGAAACCGTTTTGCGCGATCTTGATGAAATGGACAGTCTTCTCAATGACGCGCTTGATTTCCTTGGTGACTGGATCGCCAAGGAAGAAGAGCGCACGGTTGACTTCATTTCCGTGCTTGAGGCCATCTGTGACGATTACGCCGATCTTGGCCGCCCGGTGAGCTTTGCCGGGCCACAACCCTTACAATTCAGCTCGGTCCACACAGTGTTCGGCGGCAATGATGATGCCCATTCCTTTGAGGGCAAACGCAGCATCCGGTTGTCTTGCCGTCCGGGTACGTTAAAGCGTGCCTTTACCAACCTTATTGAAAATGCCCTGAAATACGGCCATCGGGCCAATGTCAGTTTGGAAGCAACGGCGGATACGGTTTTGGTCACCATCCGTGACGAAGGGCCCGGGATTCCGGTCGAACATCAGGATAAGGTGTTCCTGCCGTTTTATCGTGTCGAAGGATCGCGGGCGCGCAGCACCGGGGGAAGTGGTCTTGGGCTGTCGATCGTGAAAACGGTCATTGATGCCCATGACGGGCGCATCGAGTTGCGCAATATGCCGGGAAAAGGACTGGAAGTTATCGTATCCCTGCCGCGCAGGGTTTAGGGCCATTCAGCACAGTATCGGGCAGAGCAGGGCCCAAAAAGAAGAATGGCGGGTGGCCCCCAGAACCACCCGCCAATCAGATCAGATCCGCAACTCGGTATCCGGGTCAAACAGACTGATCTGAGACATGTCGGCCGAGAACGTCATGCTCTCGCCCGGTTTCGGTTGACGGTCCGGACGGACGCGCGCAACGATTTCCTTCCCGGCAATTTCGATCACGGTCATGGTGTCGGCACCGGTCGGTTCGATCACTTCGACCTTGCTGTCGAAGTTGACATACTGGCTGCCCGGTTCGTCCGACCCGGTACGTTTGTGGGTCAGGGCCTCTGGGCGAATGCCAAACACTACATCCTTGCCGATATAGCCACGATAGCTTTCCGGCGCCTCAAAAAGCGGCAGGACAATCGGGTTGCCATCGCGCGGGATGGTCAGGGCCAGCTTGCCGTTGTCCTCGGTCAGGGTCGCATCAATGAAGTTCATCGACGGCGATCCGATGAAGCCGGCAACAAACATGTTGTTCGGGCATTCATAGATGTTCTGCGGCGTATCAAACTGCTGCAGGATACCGTCCTTCATCACCGCGATGCGCGATGCCAGGGTCATGGCTTCGATCTGATCGTGGGTGACATAAACGATGGTCGAGCCAAGGCGCTGATGCAGTTTCTTGATCTCGGTCCGCATGTCGACACGCAGTTTCGCATCTAGGTTTGAAAGCGGTTCGTCAAACAGGAAGATATCCGGATCACGCACAAGCGCGCGGCCCATGGCCACACGTTGACGCTGACCACCCGAAAGCTGGGACGGTTTGCGATCCAGAAGTGCTTCGATCTGAAGCAGTTTGGCAACATCGGCAACGGCCTTGTCACGTTCCTGATTGGAAACGCCACGGATTTCGAGGCCAAAGGTGATGTTCTTGCGCACCGTCATGTTCGGGTAAAGCGCATAGGACTGGAACACCATGGCGATGTTACGGTCTTTGGGATGCACGTCGTTGATAACGCGATCCCCGATGCGGATTTCCCCGTCGGTGGCTGTTTCCAGACCTGCAATCAGGTTCAGAAGGGTCGATTTACCGCAACCGGACGGACCGACAAGGACGAGAAACTCGCCATCGTCAATCGCCAGGTTGATTTCCTTGAGAACTTCGACAGGGCCAAAAGCCTTGCGAACTTTATCGAGGGTGAGTGATGCCATTTGCTTATCCCTTCACCGAGCCGGCGGTCAGGCCGCGGACGAAGTATTTGCCAGCGAGAACATAAACCAGCAACGTCGGAAGGCCGGTCAGCAGGGCTGCTGCCATATCAACGTTGTACTGTTTCACGCCGGTTGTGGTGTTGACGATATTGTTGAGTGCGACGGTCATCGGTGCGTTTGCGCCAGAAGCAAACGAAGCACCGAACAGGAAGTCGTTCCAGATCTGGGTGAACTGCCAGATGACCGAAACCACGATGATCGGGGTCGAGATCGGCAGAATAATGCGCCAGAAAATGGTGAAGAACCCGGCACCGTCAATGGTGGCTGCCTTGACCAGTTCGTCAGGGATCGAAACGTAGTAGTTCCGGAAGAACAGGGTGGTAAAGCACAGGCCGTAAACGACGTGGACCAGAACAAGGCCCGGGGTCGAGCTTGCAAGACCAAGCTTGCCAAGAACCTGTGACATCGGCAGCAGAACGACCTGGAACGGAATGAAGCAACCAAACAGCAGCAGGGCAAAGACGATGTTCGCACCCTTGAACCGCCACTTGGTCAACGCATAGCCGTTGATCGCACCAAGGAAGGTCGAAATCAGAACGGCGGGGATCGCCATTTTGACCGAGTTCCAGAAATAGATTTTGATCCCGGTACATTCGACACCAACGCAGGCTTCGTTCCATGCATAGTTCCATGCATCAAACGTCACCACGCGCGGCAGCGAAATCAGCGACCCTTCACGAATTTCGTCGAGTGATTTCAACGAGGTCGAAATCATGACGATCAGCGGGAAAAGGTAATAGGCCGCAAACAGGATCAGAATAAGATACAGCAACCCGCGCAGAACGGTATGTTTCCAGCCTGCATCGTGGCTATAGGTCTGAATATCAGCCATTTTTCTTGCCTCCGCGCAGTTCGGAATACAGATACGGCACAATGATCGCCATAACGGTTGCCAGCATCATCATGGCACTGGCCGCACCAACCCCAAGCTGGTTGCGCTGGAAGGCCATCGTGTACATGAAGGTTGCCGGAAGATCGGATGAATAGCCCGGGCCGCCACCGGTAAGCGCGATGACAAGGTCAAAGCTTTTGACAGCAAGGTGGGCCAGAACGACGATCGCACTCAGGAAGACCGGGCGGATCGACGGAATTATGATACCGAAATAGATCCGGGGCAGGCTGGCACCGTCCATATAGGCTGCGCGAATGATGTCCTGATCGACGCCGCGCAATGCCGCAAGGAACATTGCCATGACAAAGCCCGATGCCTGCCAGACTGCTGCGATCACAACCGTGTAGATCGCCATGTCCGAATTGACCAGCCAGTCGAACTTGAAGCTCGTCCAGCCGAGGTCATGCATCATGCTTTCAAGGCCAAGGCCCGGATTAAGAAGCCATTTCCAGACAGTACCCGTCACGATGAAGGACAGGGCCATCGGATAAAGGAAGATCGTACGAAGCGCACCTTCGGCGCGAATACGCTGATCAAGAAGAACTGCCAGAAGGCACCCGATGATCAGGCAGGTCACAATAAACAGACCGCCAAAGATCAGCAGGTTTTCAATGGCAACATGCCAGCGTTCCATCTGCCACAGACGTTCATATTGCCGAAGCCCTGCCCAATCCCAGACGGGAAGCATGCGCGACTTGGAAAACGCCATGTAGCCGGTCCACAGGATGAACCCGTAGACAAAAAACAGGGACGCAGCAAAGGACGGTGCAACAACGATCTTGGACAGATGACGCTGGATGCTGGCCGTCAGGTTGCTTTCGGTGCTTTGAGAAGCCCCCATAACCTTTGCCTCAAAAGTTAAATGAGTGGGAAACAGGCCCCGGAAAATCCGGGGCCTGCAAATTGCTCATATCTCAGATTGTACTGATCAGATGAGATTAGTCTTTGGCCAGTTCAACAGCTTCGACCAGACGCGAGACGGCTTCGTCAGACGACATGTCGGAGTTGAAATGTGCGGTCACGACGTCAACGATCGCACCTGCAAGGTGGCCACGCAGTGCCATGCCATGTGCCATGGACGGAAGGAAACCACCGGCTTCCTGTGCGGCCTGGAGGTCAGCTTCGGACTTCTTGGCGCAATCGTCGAACTTATCAAGCGAAACGCCTGAACGTGCCGGGATCGAACCTTTGAGAAGGTTGAAGGTTTCCTGGAACTTCTCGCCAACAATCAGTTCGGCAAGCAGTTTCTGGCCTGCGACCTTGTCGTCGCCCGAAACGTTGAACATGGCAAAGCTGTCAACGTTGAACAGGTAGCCGTTTTCAGACGGGGTTGCTGCACAGATGAAGTCTTTGCCCGGTACTTTGCCAGCAGCAAGGAATTCGCCTTTTGCCCAGTCACCCATGATCTGCATGGCGGCTTCGCCATTCATGACCATTGCAGTTGCAAGGTTCCAGTCACGACCCGGGAAGTCGGCATCGACATAACCACGGATTTTGCGCATCTGGTCAAACACCGCTTTCATGGTGTCGGAGTTCAGTGCGTCTTCGTCGAGATCAACCAGAGCGCTCTGGAAGAATTCCGGGCCGCCAAGGCCAAGAACGACGGTTTCAAAGACGGTTGCGTCCTGCCACGGCTGACCACCATGGGCAACCGGCGTGATGCCAGCAGCCTGGAGTTTGTCAGCAAGGGCGTTGAACTCGTCCCAGGTGGTCGGTGCGGAATCGGCACCAACTTTTGCCAGAAGGGTCGGGTTTGCCCAGATCCAGTCAACGCGGTGTACGTTTACCGGAACAGCAACATAGTCGCCTTCGTATTTCATAACGTCCTGGATCGCAGCCGGGATAACGTCATCCCAACCTTCAGCAGCGGCAACGTCATTGAGATCAGCAAGGGCACCCTGTTCGGCCCATTCCTGAATTGCCGGACCTTTAAGCTGAACAGCAGCCGGTGCATCACCCGACAGAACGCGCGAACGCAGAACGGTCATGGCTGCATCGCCAGCACCACCAGCGACCGGGCTATCAACCCAGGTGCCGCCATTGGCTTCGAAATCTTCTTTAAGGGATGCGACAGCTTTTGCTTCGCCGCCCGAAGTCCACCAGTGCAGAACTTCAGCGGTCGGCTCGGCATGAGCAAAGTTAGCAGTCGCGAGTGCAGAAAACGCCACACCAGTGGCGAGGATGGTTTTGCGCAGATACATCTAGGTTTCCTCCCTGGCTTTTAACCATTTGCAGCGACAACATGCTGCGAGAAGGGGCACAATGCATCCACAAAACTGTAACAGGGCGTTTCCAGATTGCGAACTGAAACACTTTGTTACAAAATTGGCAATATACATCGCTAATATATTGCAGAGCAGCAAAAACAATTAGGGCGTTTGTCGGCATTAAAGCTGTGACGTCTCGGAATAAGTGCATTGAATTTGGTCGTGATTATCATGTGATAGCAGGGGAATAGAGGACGACCATGTGGAATAGCGCACCTGTTATCGACTGGATTGCCAAAGAAGGTCGCCTGATCGAGGATGCAAATGCCTTCCTTGACCAACTGATGACGCGGATCAACGCCCAAGGATTTCATATTGCACGCATGCGCTGCTCGATGGAGGCACTCCATCCGCAAGTCGCCGTCTGGTCGTTTCTTTGGGATCGCGAACACGGGGCCCGTCTGTGGGAGGCCACCCACGGCATTCATGAAAGCGGTTCTTACATCGGAAGCCCGGTCGAAGACGTTAACCTGCATGGTGGCCCGGTGCGCATTCACCTTGCCAGGGTCAATCCGGCCGATCATCACCCGCTTGTCGGCGAACTGATCGGCATGGGGTTGACAGACTATTATTGTACCCGCATTCGGTTCAGTGGCGGACGCTGGTGCGTGATGACCATCGCGACAGATCAGCCCGACGGTTTCGATGATAGCGAAATCGCCTGTTTCGAAGGATTGCTGGATCACGTTGGCGGGGTGCTTGAACTGCATGTGACCAAACGGATCGAACATTCGTTGCTTGATACCTATCTGGGCGAACGCACCGGTGCGCGGGTCATGCATGGTCATATTCGTCGCGGCGACGGTGAAACCATTCGTGCAGCCCTTTGGTTCAGTGACGTGCGCGATTTCACGGTGATGACCGAAACGCTGTCGGTCGAACAGCTGCTTGACAGTCTTAATGTCTATTTTGAAACGGTTGAACGTGCCGTGCGCGCCCATGGGGGCGAGATTTTGCGTTTTGTCGGCGATGCCATGCTGATTGTCTTTGCCCAGGAAAACAATCAATCCGCCGAAAGTGTCTGTGAAAACGCCGTGCGTGCGGCCGAAGCCGCCTTGGCCGATCTGGAAAATGTCAACCGGAAACGTTTGAAAGAAGGCTTACCAATCCTTCGCTTTGGCGTCGGGCTTCATTACGGCGAAGTGGTCTATGGCAATGTTGGCGGTACCCACCGACTGGATTTCACCGTGATGGGGGTGGCGGTTAACCGGACGGCCCGTCTGGAAAGCCTGACCAAACAGATCGGCACACCCTTGTTGATGTCAGATGTTCTGGCAAGCCACATCACCGAGCCGACGGTGTGCTGTGGTGACTTCGCGGTCAAAGGCGTTGCCGCGCCGCTTACCGTCCATGCCCTTCAATCTGCTTTACCCTTTGCCAAGGTTGCAGAGGGCAGGGCATAGGACAGGGCGTTTTGACCTGAAAAGCCGGCAAAAATGCTGCGCTGCACTATGCGCGTTCAGGTGTAATTCAACTCAAAACATCATACTTAATCGCCGTATCAGCCACGGATTGTCGGGTATGATTTGTTCATATGTGTTTATCTGTGAATAAACGGCACAGATGATATGCATTTTTTGGTGGTTGAGGATCAAGTGGAATTTCGACATATTGCAACGCGAAGCAAGCTGATGAATGCGCCAGACAGTTGGAGGTTACCTCCAAGGCAGCATTCAAAATTGTAACCCAAGGAGGTTCAACATGTTCCTGTCCAGTATTCTTGTTGCTGTTCGCCGTTGGGCCTATGCACGCTCGGTCGCGAATGAACTTTACGGCCTTGATAAGCGCGATCTTGATGATGTCGGGATTTCCCAGTGGCAGATCAAAGACGTTGCTCGTAAAGCAGCACGTGACGCGATTGCATAACGCTCGCACCATATAGGCACCCGTCAATCGGGATTGCCAATGCGGAAGCCGGACACAAGTCCGGCTTTTTGTGTTTCTGGCTTAGACTCTGGGCCAAACCAATCCGGACAAAGTCAAGCAGCGTATGGAAGCAATGTTCTTGTGATTGCGAGTTCCGTTTGCATGCCGCTGTTTTGTTTCCGCATTTTAAGTCTGTCCACCACACCTGACCCAACCGGTGTTGTTGGGTGGCGCTGATGGGCACAGCAATCACAATCGTCTGGTTAAAGCGCGATCTGCGTCTGCATGATCATGCGGCGCTGAATGCGGCGATCGCTGCCGGATATCCTGTTGTGTTGCTTTATGTCGTCGAGCCCGACTATTGGCGACTGCCAGACACATCAGCACGGCATTGGCAATTTATCCGTGCGTCGCTTGATGAACTGGCGTCTGATGCCCGTGCGCTTGGTCAATCTCTTACTGTGCGGGTTGGCGATGTTGTTGATATCTTGGCCGGGCTTGCCGACACATTCGATATCCGCGCCATTCATGCACACGAAGAAACCGGCAATCTCTGGACGTTCAAACGTGATCTGGCCGTCTCGGATTGGGCGCGCCAAAGTGGCATTGCATTCCAGGAACATCGGCAGTTCGCGGTCATTCGTGGCAGGCTTGATCGCGATCACTGGCACGGGGCATGGCAGGCGTTTTTTGCCAGCCCACCGACTGGGCAGGTGCGGTTTCAAACACCTGCTGTTGATCTTGATCCCGGCACGATTCCGCAACATCCGGTGGCGCACCTTTCCGCACCTTGCAATGATCCGCAGGGTGGTGGACGGCGCGCGGGGATGCGGTTGCTTGACAGTTTTCTTGGCTATCGCGGGCAGCGATATCACCGCGAAATGTCATCGCCCCGAACCGCGTTTGATAGCTGTTCACGGCTAAGCCCGCATATTGCCTATGGCACAGTATCCTTGCGCGAAATCATTCATGCTGTGCGTGAAAGACGGTGCGATATCCATGCCATGCCTGCAACTGATCGCCCCAAAGGATTTCTTTCCGCACTAAAGGCGTATGAAAGCCGGCTACACTGGCATTGCCATTTCGTCCAAAAGCTTGAAGCCACACCGGGGATCGAGATTGAAAACCTGCACCCGGCCTATGACGGGTTAAGGCCTGATCATCCCGATGATACGGGACTTCTGGCATGGAAAGCGGGCAAAACCGGATTTCCCTTTATCGATGCCTGCATGCGGGCCCTTGATCACACCGGCTGGATCAATTTCAGGATGCGCGCGATGCTGACAGCCTTTGTCAGCTATCAGCTTTGGCAACATTGGCGTGAACCCGCATTGCATCTTGCACGGCAATTTGTCGATTACGAACCGGGCATTCATTACCCGCAGATCCAGATGCAATCAGGCACGACCGGGATCAACACGCCACGCATCTATAACCCGGTCAAACAATCTAATGATCAGGACCCCGATGGTGCGTTCATCCGCCGTTGGGTGCCGGAATTGCTCGACGTGCCGGACGCCTTCGTTCACGAACCCTGGCGTCTTGCCCCGATTGAACAGATTGATCTGGGCGTTGAGATCGGAAAACATTATCCAGCGCCGATTGTCGATCATATGGACGCCGCCCGACATGCCCGCACCAACATCTGGGCCATTCGCAAAAACGATGATTTCCGCGATCAGGCACAGCAAATTGTTGAACAACATGGCAGCCGAACCTTTAAACAGAAACGTCCACCGGCCGGGCGCTATAAATCCGATCAACAGATCACGTTTGATTTCTAAGGCTCAGAAAAGGCTGCCTTGTTCTGATCCGGTGTCAAGCTTGCCATCATCAAGTTTGCGCAAGAACGCGTCGCCCTGTGCGATCAGGTCGCGCTTATTGTCGTCCTTCATGCGGGCCCAGTTGCGATATGGCATGCCAAGGCGCGGATTGTTGCCAAGCTTGTCGGCGTTGCGATCCAGAAAGTGCCAGTAAAGCGCATTAAACGGGCAAGCATCCTTGCCGGTATTGTTGCGCGGGTTGTACTGGCAGTCCTTGCAGTAATCTGACATGCGGTCGATATATTTGCCACTGGCGGCATAGGGTTTTGACGCCATCTTGCCGCCATCGGCATAAAGCGCCATGCCAAAGGTGTTGGGAAGCTCAACCCATTCAAACGCATCGATATAGACCGCCAGATACCAGTCGCAGACTTCTTTGGGATCAAGCCCGGCCAGCAGGGAAAAATTGCCAATCACCATCAAGCGCTGAATGTGATGGGCATAGGCATTTTCAAGCGTTTCGCCAATCGCCTGTTTCAGGCAATTCATCGGTACATCACCATCCCAGAAAAACCCGGGCAGGGGGCGTTTGGCATCAAAATGATTGCCGCTGCCGTAATCCGGGCCAAGATACCAGTAAAGCCCACGGACATATTCCCGCCAGCCAAGGATCTGGCGAATAAACCCCTCAACCGCATTCAGCGGTGCCTTGCCCTCATGATAGGCCTTCTCGGCAGCCCGGCAGACTTCATCAGGCAACAACAGCCCGGTATTGAGGCATGGGCTGATCAGGGAATGATAAAGGGTGGCACTTTTAACCGTCATCGCATCCTGGTAATCGCCAAACTGCGCCAAGCGATGCTTGATGAAATGATCAAGTGCCGCAAGCGCATCCTTGCACGTGACCGGCCAGCCGAATGACGCAACATTGCCCAGCGCATCGGGAAAATCATCGCAAACGCGATCAAGCAAGCCCTGCGTGATCTTGTCGGGCGCAAAGGTCTTTGGCGTTGGGGGCGTCACATCATCGGGCAGGCTTTTACGGTTGTCGTGATCAAAGTTCCATTGCCCGCCAACCGGCTTGCCATCGGGTTCCATCAGGATGCCGGTATCGCGCCGCAAACCGCGATAGAAATACTCCATCCGGAGTTCCTTGCGGTCCTTGGCAAAATCCGCGAATGCCGAAAGCGGGGCAAAGAACCGGTCATCGGCGCGCACATCAACCGAGATATCAAGGTCTTCGGACCATGTATCGATTTCATGTTTGACCCGCCATTCACCGGGCTCGGTGATGATGACTTCTTTGACGTTGTGCTCGGTAACGGCCGCTTTCAGGGCGTCGGTGAAGGATTTGGTGGGATGGTTTTGATAATCGAAATATGCGACGTGAAATCCGTTTTCGCGCAATTCCTCGGCAAAGTGGCGCATCGCAGACAGGATCATCACGATCTTCTGGCGATGATGGGGGACATAGGTGGCCTCGTCATGCGGCTCTGCCATGACGATCAGGTCCTGATCGGGATCGGCGTCCTTCAGGCTTGAAAGCGACGGTGTCAGTTGATCCCCAAGGATGAAACGAATGGTTTGAAAGCGCGGCTTCATGTTTTGCTTCAATCGATTGCACGGCAGTTGCGAGTCGTACGAAAACATCCGGGCACAAGATCTTTGCGAAGGGCAATTTCGCCGAACCGATTTTCATTCTCAGGGAAATCCGTGCGAATGATTTTTAGTCATTCACCCCAACTGGCTTATTTCGGAAAAATCGGCTAAATTATTGATAATGGTAATCAAAGGCGCGTTTTTTCCTTGAAACAAGCCGGGTGGATTCCCACTATCTGCATAGCCCAACCATCAGGAGAGCCATGATGAAAGGTGATCCCAAGATCATCACATATCTTAATCGCATTCTGACCAACCAGTTGACTGCGATTAACCAGTATTTCCTGCATGCCAGAATGCTGCGGGACTGGGGCGTGGAAGAAATGGGCGAGTATGAGTACAAGCTCTCGATCAAGGAAATGAAACGCGCTGACGACACGATTGAGCGCATTCTGTTTCTTGAAGGTCTTCCCAACCTCCAGAACCTTAACAAACTGATGATCGGCGAAAATGTCGAAGAGATCGTCAGTTGTGACATGAAGTTTGAATTGGCGTCTCTGCCGCTTCTGCGCGAAGCCATCACCGCCTGCGAAAAGGCCGAGGACTTTGTGACGCGCGATCTGCTTGTGAAATTCCTGGAAGAACAGGAAGAGCACGTTGATTGGCTTGAGACCGAAGAATGGCAGCTCGAAAATGTCGGGATTGCAAACTACATCCAGAGCCGTTCAGGCGACGGCGACTAATCAGATCAGGAGTATTACGCCATGAAGGGTGGTAAAAAGGTCCTCGCCGCGCTGAACAAACAGCTCACTGCCGAACTGTCGGCGGCCGACCAGTACAACACACATGCTGAAATGTATGCCGATTGGGGCCTGCATTCGCTCTATGAACGCATGCATCACGAAAAGGATGAGGAACTCGAACACGCAAAGCGTCTGATCGAGCGTATCCTGTTCCTTGAAGGCGTGCCCGATACCGCATCGCGCGAACCGATCAAGATCGGCAAAACCGTGCCCGAGATGATGAAAAACGATCTTGAACACGAATACCACGTGATCAATCTTCTGAAAAAGGCGATCAAGATCGCCGAGGCAGAGGATGATTTCCAGACACGCCAGATGCTGGTCGCCTTGCTTGATGACAGCGAAGAAGATCATGCCTATTGGCTGGAACAGCAGATCCGCCTGATCGACATGATGGGCCTGCCGAACTACATCCAGTTCCGCGCAGCCGGGGAACCAAACCCGGAAGGTTGATCATCAGCCAGCAAACAATTTTAAGAAGGCCCCGGCAATGTCCGGGGCTTTCTTTTTGGTATCAGAGGCTTAGTCCTGCATTTTTATATATCGCTTTTTTATCTTGACCTTCCAGTTGCTGGAAGGTCTATCGTGCCCCATATCTTGTAATAACCCCTTTTTTGAGGTGCGTGATATGGATCGCCGAACAGACGAGTACGATACCGCAGCAGGCGGTGGGGCATCCGTGCAGCCGACTGCCAATACCAGCGAAGTGAACCTCGAGATCGAAGGCATGACCTGTGCAAACTGTGCAGGCCGCGTTGAAAAGGCCATTGCTGGTCTCGATGGTGTTTCTGATGTCACCGTGAACTTTGCACTTAACAGCGCAAATGTGCATTTTGACGACAGCAAGCTTGATACATCCAAAATCGCCGAGGCGGTAGCGGATTCAGGCTATAGCGTCGTGACCCAAAAGCTTTCCTTTGATGTAGATGGCATGACATGCGCGAACTGCGCTTTGCGGGTTGAAAAGGCACTTTCGGCATTGCCGGGCGTCACAACGGCAAGTGTCAATTTCGCGCTGGAACGTGCCGATATCTCGGCCCTGTCGGGCAAGGTCAATGATGCCGTCGCGATCAAGGCGATTGAGTATGCCGGCTATCACGCAACGTCACGCAATAAATCCGGATCCGAAGATGGTGATGCAGACGAGGCGGCGCGCAACGAGAAGAAACAGGACAAATCCCTGATCCTTCTTGCGGTATCGGCATTGCTGACCGCACCACTGGTTTTGCAGATGGTCTGGATGAACCTTGGTGTGTCCTATCATCTGCCGGCATGGGTTGAACTTGCGCTTGCGACACCGGTTCAGTTCTATATCGGTGCGCGCTTCTATCAGGGGGCATATGCAGCCCTGCGCCATCGCAGTGCCAATATGGATGTGCTGGTCGCCCTTGGCACATCGGCGGCCTATTTCCTCAGCCTCTATAACATGCTGACGGCCAATGCCGGGCAGACCCATCTTTATTTCGAGGCGTCCGCTGCGATCATTACCCTGATCCTTGCGGGCAAAATCATGGAAGAACGCGCCAAACGCGGGGCATCAGCCGCCATTCGTGAATTGATGGCGCTCCGTCCACGTCGTGCGCGCAAGGTGGTCGCGGGCGAAGGCGAACAGGATGTCGCGATTGAAAGCCTTACGGTTGGCGATATCGTTCGCGTTCTGCCGGGCGAACGTGTGCCGGTCGATGGCAAGGTTCATGCCGGTGAAAGTGAACTTGATGAAAGCCTGATCACCGGCGAAACCCGACCTGTGGCACGTGTTAGTGGCGATACTGTTGTTGGTGGCGCTGTGAACGGTACGGGTCGTCTTGATATCGAAGTCAGTGCGGTTGGCGATGATACGACGTTGTCGCGGATCATTCGCCTGGTTGAAAAGGCCCAGACCGGCAAGGCCCCGGTTCAGAAGCTGGTCGACCGGGTATCGGCCGTGTTTGTGCCGATTGTGGTTGTCATTGCACTGCTGACCTTGGCCGCATGGTTGTTTACCGGCTTTGGCGCAGAGGCATCCATCGTTGCCGCCGTCTCCGTGCTGGTGATTGCATGTCCTTGTGCGCTTGGTCTGGCGACGCCGACTGCGCTGGTGGCCGGTACCGGCAGTGCTGCGCGCAACGGTATTCTGATCCGCAATTTCGAGGCACTTGAACAGGCCCACAATGTCGATACCGTCATCTTTGATAAAACCGGAACCCTAACGGAAGGCACGCCGACCGTGCGCGATATCTGCCCGGTTGAGGGTGTTGACCGTAATGAACTTCTGCGCCTGACAGCAGCGGTTCAGGCCGCCAGTGAACATCCCCTGGCGCGTGCGGTTGTCTCGATTGCCAAGGATGAAGGTGTATCACTGCCCGATATCGATAATTTCAAGGGCAAAACCGGTGCCGGTGTCATGGCCGATGTTGAAAAGCACAAAATCGCCATTGGCAGCGAAGCCTTGCTGAGTGATCTTGATATCGCAGGTCCGTCACAGGATCTGGCAAAGGACATCAAGAAACACGAAGGCGAAGGCAGAACCGTTATTCTGGTTGCGATTGATGGCACGTTTGCCGGTTACCTGACCCTTGAGGATCGCATTCGCGAAGGTGCCAAACAGGCGATTGCTGATCTGAAGGCACGCGGCATTTCATCGATCATGTTGTCGGGCGACAGTCAGGATGTCGCAAGCCACGTGGCACGTGAACTTGGCCTGGAACGTGGCGAAGGTCGTATTCGCCCGCAGGACAAGGCGCGTGAAGTCGAAAAACTCCGCAAGGAAGGCCGTCATGTGGCCATGGTTGGTGACGGGATCAATGACGCGCCTGCACTGGCCGCGGCCGATGTCGGTATTGCCATGGGTGGTGGCACTGATGTTGCCATGGAAACGGCTGGCATCACCCTGATGCGGTCTGATCCGGCACTTGTGTCTGCCGCGATTGATATTTCGATCGCCACCCGTCGCAAGATCGCACAGAACCTGTTCTGGGCCTTTGCCTATAACGTGGTCGGTGTTCCGTTGGCAGCATTCGGCGTGCTTAGCCCGGCGATTGCCGGTGCGGCGATGGCGCTTAGCTCCGTCTCGGTTGTTGGTAACTCGCTGACATTGCGGCGCTGGACAGTCCGGAAGTAGGAGAGGGCGATGAACATTTCTGACGCCGCGACTGAATGCGGACTTCCGGCGAAAACCATCCGTTATTACGAGGATATCGGTCTGGTTTCACCGGGGCGTCTTGCCAACGGGTATCGCGACTATGACGAAAACGATCTGCATAAGTTGCGGTTCCTGCAACGTGCCCGCGGGCTGGGGTTTTCGGTCGAAGATTGCCGGGTGTTGCTGTCACTTTACGAGGACCGCAACCGTGCCTCTTCCGATGTAAAGGAAATCGCCAAAACCCATCTGGCAGAGATCGAACGCAAGATCGCCGAACTTCAAAGCCTGCGCGATACACTTTCCGACCTTGTGCAGTCCTGTCATGGTGATGATCGTCCGAACTGCCCGATCATCAATGATCTTGCCCGCAAGGCGTGATGCCGAAACACAAAAGAATGAGAGAGCACATTGAAGAATAAAGGTGTTATGGCGCTTGGCGCCCTTGTCGGTGCGGCGATTATGTATGGCATCGTCACATTCTTTGGCCCAAACGGGATCGCGGATCAGGATGTGTCGTTGCGTCCCGGTGATCTGCAACTGGTGGCGCAGGGCAAGAAGATCTATGACGCAAACTGTGCGTCCTGCCATGGTGCCAGACTTGAGGGCGAAGCCAATTGGCGGGAACGCGGTCCTGACGGTTTGCTTCCGGCACCGCCTCATGATGAAACGGGCCATACTTGGCATCACCCCGATCAGGTGTTGTTTGAACTGACCAAATACGGACCGGCGGCAATGGCCGGGGGCGATTATAAATCGGCCATGCAGGGCTATGAGGGCGTGCTGAGCGACGAGGAAATCATTGCAAGCCTGTCTTACATCAAAAGCCGCTGGCCCAAGGACATCATCGCGCGGCACGAACAGATAAATCAATCTGCGGCCCAATAAGGCCTGAAGATCAAAAGACCCGCCTTGGACATGTCCAGGCGGGTCTTTTGCTGTACGGAGTTAATGATATGAGCTTACGGGCGGGGCAGGGTAATGCGCACGGTCGTGCCCTTGCCAAGATCGCTTTCGATACTAAGCCGACCGCCATGCAGTTCTACCAGAAGCTTGGCCAGCGGCAGGCCAAGACCGGTGCCGACACTCTCCTTCACCCCGGATGGATGAAGCTGTGAAAACCGGGCAAGCGCGCGGGGAATGTCATTCGGGCTCATGCCGACACCATTATCCTCGATCGCAAAGGTGACGTCCTCGTCGGTGGTGGTCAGGCCGATGCGGATCTTGCCGTGTTCGGGTGTGAATTTTGCGGCGTTACTCAGGATATTGATCAGGATCTGTTTGAGTTTCAGCTTGTCACACAGCATCGATACCGGCTGTTCAGGCAGATCGAATTGCAATTGATGGCTGCGACGCGAAATATCATCCCCGACAAGCCGGGCGGCATCGCGTATCACCGAACCAAGATCAGCCTCTTCAAGCTGCAAGGTCATGGAACCGGCCGACAGCTTTGACACGTCCAAAACATTATTGACCAGTTCAAGCAAATGCTTGCCCGCCTCGTAAACGTCACGACCACATTCGCGGTATCCGTCGGGCAGATCGCCAAGAACCCCATGCGCAATCAGTTCGGAGTTGCCGATAATCGCATTAAGCGGGGTGCGCAATTCATGGCCCATATTGGCGATAAAATCGGATTTTGAGGCGTTGGCATCCGACTGATTGCGGTTTTGCTCCATCAGGGTGCGTTCGGCCTGTGCCTGACGGTCATTTTCAAGCAACGTCATCAGCACCGCAGTGCGCGTTTCATTGTTTTGGCAATATTCAAGCGGGGCGATGGACAGATCGCAGACATGGCTTTCCCTGGCAGCACCGACCAGAATGATATCGCCGCGCCAGGTCCGGCCCGAAGAAAACACATCTTCGATATCGCTCATCAGGCCTTTGGAAATGAAACCGGCCTTGCGGCCCAGCATGCGATCACGCGAAACACCGATCAAACGTGCGATGGCTTCGTTACATTGCATGACAATGCCGTTGCGGTCGCATATGACGGCGGCATAGGGCAGGGCGTTCAGAACAACCTGATCGGCCAATGGCACATTGGTTGAACCAATTGGTGTGTTGCTGGTCATGTCAGCCCGTGATCCCATAATAATCAGGTCGTCCGCTAAAAGCGGTCGATACCCAGCCCCGTCAGAGAGATGTCAGGGGTCTTGTCGCTGATGAGATCGGCGACGGCTTTTGCTGATCCGCAACTCATCGTCCAACCCAACGTCCCATGCCCCGTATTAAGGTATAGATTAGCATACTTCGTATCCCCAAGAACAGGGGCAGAATCCGGTGTTACCGGGCGCAAACCAGACCAGAAATCGACGCTGGATCGATCACCTGAATTCGGGAATAATTCCAGTGCTTTATCAACGATAAGTTTTTGGCGGCGTGGCGACATCCGAAGGTTATAGCCATCAAGCTCCGCTGTGCCTGCAACCCGAAGGTGTGTGCCGAGGCGCGAATACACCATTTTCACACTGTCATCGATCAGGGCCGTTTCGGGTGCCCCGGAATAGCCGGTGGTATCAATACTAATCGAATATCCTTTGCACGGATAAATCGGCAATTTGATGCCAAGCGGCGCCAGCATCAACGGGCTGTAACTGCCCAGACAGACCAGAAAGGCATCCGCATGGATGTCACCCTGGTCTGTTTGAACACAGGTGATCTTTCCCTGATCATGCACAAGGCCGTTGATGTTGGTGTTGAAGTGAAACGATGCGCCCTTGGCGATGCAATGTTCGCTCAGACGTTCGGTGAATTTGCGTGCATCACCGCTTTCATCATCCGGGGTAAAGCTGCCGCCAATGATAGGGGCTGTGGCATCACGCAGGGCCGGTTCAATGCTGAGACATTCTTGGGGCGAGACAAGCCTACGCTTAAGGCCGTATTCCTGCATCTGGGAGGTGGCCTTTTCGACCGCGACCATGTCCTGCTCAGTACGGCAGATATGCAGGATGCCACGTGTGCTATGATCGTATTCAAGATCAAGTTCATCACGCAGGGCACGCAGACAATCGCGGCTATAGATCGCAACCCTAAGCGCCTTTTCCAGATTGATCTTGGCCCGCGCATCGGTGCAGTTGCGCAAGAACCGCAAGCCCCAAGAAAACAGCTGCGGGTCAAAGCGCATCCGAAACAGAAGCGGTGCTTCTTCCCGGCCAAGCCAGCCCAGGATTTGTTTGGGGGTGGATGCATTCGCCCAGGGTGTGGCGTGACAAGCAGAAATCTGACCGCCATTGGCAAAGCTTGTTTCCTGCGCACTGGCATGCCGACGATCAATGACCGTAACCTGATGACCATTTTGCAAAAGATACCAGGCCGCCGTTGTCCCGATGACCCCGGCGCCCATGACGACTACATGCATGCGGGCAAAGCCTTGCTGCGGAAAGTTTCGTGTTGCGGTCTGATGGTCAGCCTTTCTGCCAACTATCCGACATGCGAATTTCGCTGCACTATAGTGGGGTGAAATTTAAATGGCTACAGTCGACTGGACCTGTTTTAAATGCTGTCTTGATGCACAACGCAGACCGGAAGTTCACGACAAGGATGACGGGGTGAAATGTTTGAAATCCTGACAACCGATCAAATGTACGAAGCAGACCGCCGCACAATCGAAGGCGGCATCCCCGGCGACGTTTTGATGCAAAATGCCGGTCGCGCCGTGTTTGAGGAAATCATCCGTCACTGGTCACCGCGTTCCGTATCGGTGTTGTGTGGCCCCGGCAACAACGGTGGTGATGGTTTTGCCATTGCCAAGCTTCTGCGCGATGAAGGCTGGTCGGTGCGTTTGGGGCTGATGGGCGATGTGGCTGACCTAAAAGGGGACGCAGCCCTGCATGCTGCCCGCTGGGAAGGGGCGACCGAACTTCTTTCACCCGCCCTTGTTGTCGGCGCGGATCTGGTGGTCGATTGCATTTTCGGGGCCGGGCTTGCACGCGCCATCACCGGCGATGTTGCCGAACTTGTCACCACAATCAATTCAAGCCCGTGCAGTGTTGTTGCGGTGGATGTACCATCGGGGGTTGATGGCAATACCGGCATGGTTCTGGGTGTCGCCGTCAAGGCCGACCTGACCGTGACGTTTTGTCGCGCGAAGCCCGGGCATTATCTTTTACCGGGGCGTTTGATGTGCGGTGAACTGGCCGTGCGCGATATCGGTATCACCGATCAGACGGTCCTTGATATTGCGCCTGCCTGTTGGCGCAACGATCCGGTTTTGTGGCGGGCTGGCATCCATTGGCCGGGGCTTGAAGGCCACAAATACCATCGCGGGCATCTTTTGGCCTTTGGTGGCGCTACCATGACCGGGGCAACCCGCCTTGTGGCGCGTGCCGCACGCCGATCCGGGGTGGGGCTTCTGACCATCGTGGCAGATGCACAGGCATTGCCGATCTACGCATCGGATGCGCCTGGCAACATGACCGCCCCGATGTCTGCATTTGATGCGCTTGTGAATGACTGTCGTCATAATGCCTTTGTCATCGGGCCGGGATTTGGCGTTGGTGATGATACGCGTGCCCTTGTTCTGAAACTTTTGCATCTGTGCCGGGCGACGGTGCTTGATGCCGACGCACTCACAAGCTTTGCCGAAGATCCGTCTACCTTGTGCTTTGCCGTGCAAGGCCCGACTGTCCTGACCCCGCATGAGGGCGAATTTTCCCGCCTGTTTCCCGATATCAACGGCGACAAGCTTTGTCGGGCACGGGCCGCGGCCAAACGCTGCAGCGCCACTGTCCTGATCAAGGGGGCTGATACGGTGATTGCCGCGCCGGACGGGCGGGCAGCCATCAGTGCGGTGGATGTGCCTTGGCTGGCAACCGCCGGGTCGGGCGATGTGTTGGCCGGGATCATTGGTGGGTTGATGGCGCAAGGCATGGATAGTTTTGACGCCGCCTGCATGGGGGTATGGCTTCATGCACGAAGCGGGGCGGATATCGGCCCCGGCCTGATTGCCGAAGACATTCCGGAACATCTTCCGGCTGTCTTGCGCGAACTTTGGCTGGCGTCGCGCAAAAAGGCATGACGTGAAATAAGGTGAATAAGAAGTCGCCGCTGCCGCTGGCACTTGCGGTATAATCACCCGATATAAAAACGGTATGGCGTGATGGGATGGGACATCGCGCATTGAGGAAACGATTTGAAGTTCTTCTGATATCGGAGTGGGAGACAGGCATGTCTCAGACGTTTCTCGACAGAACCCTTGATAATCTTCGTGGCGCATGGCGCGAACTACGAGATAGCCCGGTGGTGCGTGGCCTTGGTTTTGATGAAAGCCAGACCCGCCAGGATCGCTGGCGTGAACAAATCGCCGACTGTCTGGCAAGGCGTGGTGGGGCGGTATCGGCCCGTGCGCGCGCAGCCGCCCTTGGACATGATTTCTTGCGCCTTGATGACACGGGAAAACGTGAATTCCTGCATCTTCTGGTCAATGAATTCGGTGTGGACCGCGATCGTGTTGCGGCAGTCATGGCCGATTGGACGGCGGCTGATGATCTGGCCGAACAGGCATTGCTTGAAACTGAACTGCGTGCCGCACTGGTGCCGCCATTCCGCTTGATCCTCAAGGAATTCAACTCATTACCGCAAGGTGTGAAGTTCCTGGTTGATCTGCGGGCTGATCTTTTGCGCTGGCGCAAAGTGGCCCCGGGACTTGCCATTCTGGAACGCGATCTCAAGACATTGCTGGCAAGCTGGTTTGATATCGGCTTTCTTGAACTCCAACGCATCACATGGAATTCACCGGCCGCACTGCTGGAAAAACTGATCGCCTATGAAGCCGTTCACGCCATTCAAAGCTGGGATGACCTTAAACGTCGACTTGCCTCAGACCGTCGGTGTTTCGCCTTCTTCCATCCCGGGATGCCCGATGAGCCGCTTATTTTCGTGGAAGTCGCGCTTGTGAACGGCATTGCAGGCAACGTCGATGAGCTGATCGAAAGCAAGGATGATGATTTGGGCGGCAGGGAAAAGGCACCCAAAAGCGACACGAAGCCCGACACGGCGATCTTCTATTCAATATCAAACGCGCAGGCCGGATTGGCGGGAATCAGCTTTGGCGATTTCCTGATCAAGCGGGTGGTCGCCCAATTGCAGCGTGATCTGCCGCATCTCAAACAGTTTTCAACCCTGTCGCCAATACCGGCACTGCGCAACTGGATGGACCGGCAGCTCGATACCATGGCCAAGGGTGAGGAAACCGGCCTGCCCAAGGCGATTGAGGCGGCCTTGACCGATTGTGATGACCTGATGGGGCCAAAACCACCTGCCACCAGCCCGGACGGCGTTTCTGAACGCACGCGGGCAAATATCGAATATGTCACGGCGTGGTATCTTTTGAATGCCAAGCGTCCCGGCATGGACACCGCCTTTGATCCGGTCGCGCATTTTCATCTGAGCAACGGTGCGCGGGTAGAACGGTTGAACTGGAATGGCAATGCCAAGGAAAATGGCTGGAACCAGTCATTCGGGATGATGGTGAACTATCTCTATGACCTTTCGACCATCGAAAAAAATCACGAAAGTTACGTCGGGCAGGGCAAAATCGCGGTTTCCAGTGCCGTAAAACGTCATTTTCGCTAGGGGGGCGTCACCTGAAATCGGCTGATTGCCGTCGATTTAGGCCCTGTTTGATGGATATTTTCGACAAGATTGCGTTTGTCGAAAAGGCGATGCTTGCATGAGGGGATCGAAGTTTGTATTAAGGCGCACTCATTCCGGTGTGACCGGAGTGATTTCTATGCTTGTGTGCGGGTGTGGCGGAACTGGTAGACGCGCTGGATTTAGGTTCCAGTGGAGCAATCCGTGGGGGTTCGAGTCCCTTCACCCGTACCATAAGCAGGCTGAAAATTTGACCGGGTACCATATTCGTTTAGTCGTATTGACTTTCTGACGTCCGGACTGCGTCGCGTAACGGACATTATTCGAACCAAGCAAAAGAGTTATCTATGCAGGTTACTGAAACCAAAAACGAAGGCCTGGCGCGCGAGTTCAAAGTCGTCGTGCCCGCCGCACATATCGAAGAAAAAGTCGTCGCCAAACTTGACGAGATCAAGGATCAGGTTCGCCTGCCGGGCTTCCGTCCGGGCAAGATTCCGGCGAAACTTCTGCGTCAGCGTTACGGCCAGGCCGTCATGGGCGAAGTCCTTGAAGCCGCTGTCAACGAAAACACCGGCAAGGTTCTGAACGACAATGACCTGCGCCCGGCTGTTCAGCCGAAAATCGAAGTCACCAAATTCGATGAAGGCGGCGATCTGGAATTCGACATCGCAGTCGAAATCATCCCGGCCATCGAAGCAATGGACTTCAAAAAGCTGAAGCTGACCCGTGAAGTTGTTGAACTTGACGACAGCAAGGTGAACGAAACCCTCGAGCGCATCGCATCCGCACAGGGTACGACTGCACCGCTCGCACGCAAGCGCAAGTCCAAAGCCGGTGACGTTGTCGTTATCGACTTTCTGGGCAAAATCGACGGCGAAGCGTTCGAAGGTGGCAAAGCCGAAGATTACGAACTCGAACTCGGTTCGGGTTCCTTCATCGAAGGTTTCGAAGATCAGCTGACCGGTGTGAACGCTGGTGACGAAGTCGTCGTCAAAGTGAAATTCCCGGAAGCTTACGGTGCTGCCGAACTCGCAGGCAAAGACGCTGAGTTCGACGTAACCGTCAAGGAAATCAAGGAAAAGAAACCGGCTGAGCTGGATGATGAACTGGCCAAGAAACTCGGTCAGGACAGCCTTGAGTCCCTTAAAGAAGCGATCCGCAAGGACTTTGGCCGCGAATACGAATCGGTTTCCCGTCAGAAAATGAAGCGTCAGCTTCTTGACGCGCTGGCTGAAAACCACAGCTTCGAACTGCCGAAGTCGCTCGTTGAAAACGAACTCGAAGGCATCATCGGCCAGATCAAACAGGCCCGTGAAGCTGGACAGGAAGACGACGAGACCAAGGGCAAGTCCGAAGAAGAGCTGACCGAAGAGTTCCGCGAAATCGCAGAACGTCGCGTTCTTCTGGGCCTTCTGCTTGCAGAAGTCGGCCGTGAGAATGAGATCCAGGTCACTCAGGAAGACGTCAACAAGGTCCTCGTTGCCGAAGCCCAGAAATATCCGGGTCAGGAACAGCAGGTTATCGAATTCTATAAAAATAACCCGCAGGCCTTGCAGGCGCTTCAGGGCCCTGTATATGAAGACAAGGTCGTTGATTACATCGTCGAACTCGCCAAGGTAGAAGAAAAAACCGTTTCGGTTGAAGACCTTCTGAAGCCGGAAGAGGAAGACGAAGCTCCGAAGAAGAAATCGGCTGCTAAGAAAGCACCGGCGAAAAAGGACGCAGAGAAAAAGGCTCCGGCTAAAAAAGCCCCGGCCAAGAAAGCTGCAGCCAAAAAGCCGGCCGCTAAAAAAGCTGCTGACAAATCCGAAGACAAGTAATCCGGCCGGACACGGTTTAGGATCATGCAGGGAGATTGCAGTTGATGATTGAAGAACGGATGAATTCGCTTGTACCGATGGTCGTTGAACAGACCAGCCGTGGCGAGCGTGCCTATGACATCTTTTCGCGCCTTCTTAAGGAGCGCATCGTTTTCATCAACGGTCAGGTCCATGACGGCATGTCGTCACTGATCTGTGCGCAGTTGCTGCATCTCGAATCGGAAAATCCGGATAAGGATATCTCGCTTTACATCAACTCACCGGGCGGTGTTGTGACCTCGGGTCTCGCCATCTATGACACCATGCAGTACATCCGTTGCGATGTCTCCACGGTGTGCATGGGGCAGGCGGCATCCATGGGCTCGCTGCTTCTGATGGCCGGTGCAAAAGGCAAGCGTTACTGCCTGCCCAATGCACGCGTCATGATCCACCAGCCGTCTGGCGGCTTCCAGGGTCAGGCATCGGACATCGAAATTCATGCCCGTGAAATTCTGGCTCTGCGTCAGCGTCTTAACGAGATCTATGTCGAACATACCGGCCGCGATCTCAAGACCATCGAAGACGCAATGGAGCGTGATAACTTCCTCACCCCTGATCAGGCCAAGGAATTTGGTCTGATCGACGAGGTCGTTACATCGCGTCCGAAGCCGGAAAGTGATGAAAAGAAAGACTGATCACTCAGGTGTGATTGGTGGAAACGCCCCGGTGATCGGCCGGGGCGTTTTTTTATGTCTTGCCTCATGGCAGTTTTAAGTCATAGACAAGAGTATGTGCAGGCTTGGGCGTTATTGTTCGGAACTTGCTGGCCGCCCGAACGTTTGGGTGATTAATGCAAGGGGTTTCGCAACCAAGATAGCGAACCCATATCAAACATGACGCCATAAAGCCGAAAAGCGCAGATTAAACGTTGAGATCGGTATCGTTTACCGGCTAACATGGCGATAAAAGATAACGTCAAACGTAATTGGGGTTTGTATGAGCAAATCGAATAGCGGGGACTCCAAGAACACTCTGTACTGTTCTTTCTGTGGAAAGAGCCAGCACGAGGTTCGCAAGCTCATCGCCGGTCCAACCGTGTTCATCTGTGATGAATGCGTAGAGCTTTGCATGGACATCATCCGCGAAGAGCACAAAACACATCTCGTCAAATCGGCAGACGGGGTGCCTTCTCCGCAAGAGATTTGCAAGGTCCTTGATGACTATGTCATCGGTCAGGGCCATGCGAAGAAAGTTCTCTCGGTCGCGGTTCACAACCATTACAAGCGCCTGCACCATTCCAGCAAGAATGAAGACATCGAACTGGCAAAATCGAACATCATGCTGGTTGGTCCGACCGGTTGCGGTAAAACGCTTCTGGCCCAGACCCTGGCACGTATTCTTGATGTGCCGTTCACCATGGCAGATGCCACCACCCTGACCGAAGCCGGTTATGTGGGTGAGGATGTCGAAAACATCATTCTCAAGCTGCTGCAGGCTGCTGACTACAATGTCGAGCGGGCCCAGCGCGGCATCGTCTATATCGACGAAGTCGACAAGATTTCGCGCAAGTCCGACAACCCGTCCATCACCCGTGATGTTTCGGGCGAGGGCGTGCAGCAGGCATTGCTCAAGATCATGGAAGGCACTGTTGCTTCCGTACCGCCGCAGGGCGGCCGGAAACATCCGCAACAGGAATTCTTGCAGGTCGACACCACCAATATCCTGTTCATCGTCGGCGGCGCGTTCGCGGGCCTGGACAAGGTGATTTCCCAGCGTGGCAGGGGCAGCGCAATCGGCTTTGGTGCCGACGTCCGTGGCCCTGATGAACGCCGTGCTGGTGATGTTCTGCGCGAAGTCGAGCCGGAAGATCTTTTGAAGTTCGGTCTTATCCCGGAATTCATTGGTCGTCTGCCGGTTCTGGCAACGCTCGAAGACCTCGACAACGAAGCTCTGGTCCAGATTTTGACCGAGCCGAAAAACGCACTGATCAAGCAGTATCAGCGCCTGTTCGATATGGAAGACGTGAAACTCACCTTCCAGACGGATGCGCTCAAGGCGATTGCCGACAAGGCAATTGAACGCAAGACCGGTGCGCGTGGTTTGCGCTCGATCATGGAAGGCATCCTGCTTGAAACCATGTTCGATCTGCCGACCATGGAAAGCGTCGAGGAAATCGTCATCAACGCTGACGTCGTTAATGGAAAGGCAAAGCCGTTGCTGATCCATGCAGAACGTCGTGAAGGTGTTGAAAATACTGCCTGAACGTAATTCCCGCACCGGCAACTATTGCGGTGCGGGAAATCCGGATTATCTAACGATTATCTAAAACATGTTCGCGTTGCTGGCGGGGCCTATGGCAGGACCGCACAGCAGCGTTACGGCTCAGAGTAGGGAAAGAACATAATGGTCGAATTGGCGCGTGGCGAAATATACCCGGTGCTGCCGTTGCGTGACATTGTCGTGTTCCCGCACATGATTGTTCCGCTGTTTGTCGGACGTGAAAAATCGGTGCGTGCACTCGAAGATGTGATGCGCGAAGACAAGCAGATCCTGCTTGTCACCCAGAAAGACGCCGGTCTTGATGACCCGGCTGTCGAAGATCTCTATGAAATTGGTACTGTCGCAACTGTCTTGCAGCTGCTCAAGCTGCCGGACGGAACCGTCAAGGTATTGGTTGAAGGCGGAAAACGTGCCGAAATTACCGGCTACGTCGATAACCCGGAATTCTTCCAGGCCTATGGTTCGGTGCGTGAAGACAGTGACGAGGATGACAGCGAACTCGAAGCGCTGGCCCGTTCTGTCGTCACCCAGTTCGAACAGTACATCAAGCTGAACAAGAAAATTCCACCTGAAGTTCTGGTGTCGGTCAATCAGATCGAAGAACCGGCCAAGCTTGCCGATACGGTGGCATCCCACCTGTCGCTGAAGATTTCCGAAAAGCAGGAATTGCTGGAAACCAAGCTGGTTGGCGATCGTCTGGAACGTATTTTCGGCTTCATGGAATCCGAAATTGGCGTGTTGCAGGTTGAAAAGAAAATCCGCAACCGCGTCAAACGCCAGATGGAGAAAACCCAGCGCGAGTACTATCTGAATGAACAGCTCAAAGCCATTCAGAAGGAACTGGGCGAGGGCGAAGATGGCAAGGATGAAGCTTCTGAAATCGAAGAGAAGCTGAACAAGGCCAAAATGCCCAAGGAAGCCAAGGAAAAGGCACAGGCAGAACTCAAGAAACTGCGCAATATGAGCCCGATGTCGGCAGAAGCCACCGTGGTGCGCAACTATCTTGACTGGATGGTGTCCATTCCGTGGAACAAGCGTTCGCGTGTTTCCCACGACCTGAAAAAGGCCAAGAAGGTGCTCGACAAGGAGCATTACGGTCTGGAAAAGGTCAAGGAACGCATCCTTGAATATCTTGCGGTTCAGGCGCGTACCAAAAAGGTCAAAGGTCCGATCCTTTGCCTCGTTGGTCCTCCCGGTGTTGGTAAAACATCGCTTGGCAAGTCGATGGCCAATGCGACCGGGCGTAGCTTTGTGCGCATGTCACTCGGTGGGGTTCGCGATGAATCCGAAATCCGCGGTCACCGCCGGACCTATATCGGGTCCATGCCGGGCAAGATTGTCCAGGGCATGAAAAAGGCGAAATATTCCAACCCGCTCTTCCTTCTCGACGAGATCGAAAAGATGGGTTCGGACTTCCGCGGCGATCCGGCCTCGGCATTGCTTGAGGTACTGGATCCGGAACAGAACTCGACCTTTAACGATCACTATCTCGAAGTCGATTACGATCTTTCGGATGTGATGTTTGTCACCACGGCCAACTCGCTTCGCATGCAGCAGCCGCTGCTTGACCGTATGGAAGTCATCCGGATTTCCGGTTACACCGAAGACGAGAAAGTCGAGATCGCCAAACGTCACCTCATTCCCAAACAGGTCAAGGATAACGGCCTGAAGAAGGGGGAATGGAGCATCTCGGACGAAGCACTTCGTGATCTGATCCGCTATTACACCCGCGAAGCCGGTGTGCGTAGCCTCGAACGTGAATTGGCCAAGCTGGCCCGTAAGGCGACCAAGCGTATCATGCTTGAAAACCTGAAAACGGTTCGTGTTACCCCGCGGACACTTGGTAAATATGCCGGTATCCGCAAGTTCCGCTTCGGCGAGACCGAGGGTGAAGATCAGGTCGGTGTTGTCACCGGTCTTGCCTATACCGAGTTCGGTGGCGATTTGCTTCAGATCGAATCTGTTACCGTGCCGGGCAAGGGCAACATGAAAACCACCGGTAAACTCGGTGAAGTCATGACGGAATCAATCCAGGCGGCGACCTCGTTTGTCCGTTCGCGTGCGGTTGATTTCGGGATCAAGCCGACCTTGTTCCAGAAACGTGACATCCACGTTCACGTGCCAGAAGGTGCCACCCCCAAAGACGGTCCGTCGGCAGGTGTTGGTATGGTGACTTCGGTTGTTTCGGTTCTGACCGGCAACCCGGTGCGCAAGGACGTTGCGATGACCGGCGAAGTTACGCTGCGTGGCCGTGTGCTTGCGATTGGCGGTTTGAAAGAAAAGCTCTTGGCTGCGTTGCGCGGCGGGGTAAAAACCGTTCTGATCCCGCAGGAAAACGAAAAGGATCTCGAAGAGATTCCGGACAACGTCAAACGCGGCATGGAAATCATTCCAGTGTCGCATGTTGACGAAGTTCTGAGCCACGCCTTGGTCAATCCGCTTGTCCCGATCGAGTGGGAAGAAGAGGTTGATGACGTTGCTGTCAAATCCAAGGACGGCGAAGAATCGGAAATCGGCGGTGTGACGACTCACTAGGGATCGTCAGAACGCGCAGAAAACAAGGGGGCCGACACTGTCGGCCCCCTTTTTCTGTGGATAACTTTGCCCAAGAATCGGCGCAGGAACATGTCGGGATTGGTGTAAAGCGCAAAAAATCGAAAAAAACGTCAAAAACCGCAGAAAACTGCGTCTCTCGCATTGACGAGCTGTTTGCGACCTGCTTACACTGTCCATGCAACAGGTTTGGGGCAAACCAAATTTCCTCATAACTCCGAACGTCCAAACAAGGGGGCCAGGAAGTGAATAAAAACGATCTCGTTGGAAGTGTAGCTGCTAAAGCTGATCTGTCCAAAGCTGACGCTGCCAAGGCAGTAGACGCTGTTTTCGATTCCATCACCGATTCTCTGAAATCCGGCGACGAAGTTCGTCTGGTTGGTTTCGGTACCTTCGCTGTCGCTGCTCGCGCTGCTTCAAAAGGTCGCAACCCGCGCACCGGTGAAGAAATCGACATCCCGGCATCGAAACAGCCGAAGTTCAAGGCTGGTAAAGGCCTTAAGGACGCCGTCAACTAAGTTTGACGATGTTCAGCTAAAAAATGCCGGTGACTTGCGTCACCGGCATTGCTTTTTGGAAAATCCATGCTATGTTCCGCTCCGCTTCGGGGCCATGGACCCCAAGAAGACGGGTGATTAGCTCAGCTGGTTAGAGCATCTCGTTTACACCGAGAGGGTCGGGAGTTCGAATCTCTCATCACCCACCATGATAAAGGCA
>NZ_LPXK01000003.1:0-56879 GCF_001618185.1 Thalassospira sp. MCCC 1A02898
TGGCGGGTCGAGACCCGCCATTTTCGTTTGTTTGTTGTGTGGTGCGCTTAGGAGAAGTCGAGCGCCCGGTCGCCGTTGGCGTCCTTGATGCGGGTCGGAAGACCCATGCCGTTCAGCAGGTTGAGGAACGGTTTGGATGGCAGTTCTTCGACGTTTGCCATCTTTTTCACGTCCCACTCGCCGGTTGCGATCAGCATCGCAGCCGCGACGGGCGGCACACCAGCGGTATAGGAAATGCCCTGGCTTCCGACTTCGTTATAGGCGTCCTTGTGGTCCGCCACGTTATAGATCAGGACTTCGGTTTCCTTGCCGTCCTTGGTGCCCTTGACCAGATCACCGATGCAGGTCTTGCCGGTATAGTCCGGTGCCAAGGAGCTTGGGTCGGGCAGGCAGGCCTTGACGACCTTGAGCGGCACGACTTCGAGGCCCTCGGCCGTGGTGACCGGTTTTTCTGACAGCAGGCCGATATTGTTGAGAACCGTGAAGACATTGACGTAGTGATCGCCAAAGCCCATCCAGAAGCGGACGTTGGGCACGTCAAGGTTCTGGGACAGGGAATGGACTTCGTCATGGCCGGTCATGAAGGTCTGGCTTTCGCCGACAACCGGCATGTCCCAGATCTTTTTGACTTCGAACATCTTGTTGGCCTGCCACTGGCTGTCCTGCCAGGAATAGACCGTGCCGGTGAATTCGCGGAAGTTGATTTCCGGGTCGAAGTTGGTGGCAAAGTATTTGCCATGGCTGCCGGCATTGATGTCGATGATGTCGATCGAGTCAATTTTATCGAAGTAATCTTCGACCGCCAGTTTGGCATAGGCGTTCACCACGCCCGGATCGAAGCCGACACCGAGGATCGCGGTAACGCCAGCGGCCTCGCACTCGGCGCGGCGTTTCCATTCATAGTTGGCATACCATGGCGGGGTTTCGCAGATTTTGTCCTGCTCTTCATGGATGGCGGTATCGAGATAGGCGACACCGGTTTTGATGCAGGCCGACATGACCGGCATGTTGATAAAGGCAGAGCCGACATTAATGACGATCTGGCAGCCGGTTTTTTCGATCAGGGCCGCAGTGGCATCAACGTCGGTGGCATCCAGGGCGTGACCTTCAAGAACGCCGGGGTTCTTAAGGTTTTTCTTCTCATGGATGCTGTCGATGATGGACTGGCACTTTGATGCCGTGCGCGATGCGATATGAATATCGCCAAGCACGTCATTATGCTGTGCGCATTTATGTGCAACGACCTGGGCGACGCCACCTGCGCCGATAATCAGAACATTCTTTTTCATGTCGGGCCAAAAACTCCCCTGTTTTGAGAGGTGGGGAAACACTTCCCCGGTTCGCTATGAAAACTGCGCTTTCGTGTTTTACGAAAGGCTCGAAACGTAGTCGTCAAAACTGAACTCACGCACAACGCGCTCTGTTCCGTCGAGTTCCCGGATCACGATGGACGGCATGCCGACCCCGTTAAACCAGTTCTTTTTCACCATGGTGTAGCCGGCCGCATCCTGAATGGAGATACGGTCGCCGACCTTGATCTCGTTTTCGAAATCAAATTCGCCAAATACGTCGCCGGCAAGGCATGACTTGCCGCAAATCATGTAGGGGTGATCGCCCGTGTTCGGCAGGACCTTGGCATTTTCACGATAGATCAGAAGATCAAGCATGTGGGCTTCGATCGAGCTGTCGACGATGGCAAGGTTTTTGCCGTTAAACAGGGTATCAAGCACGGTGACCTCAAGGGTGGTGCTTTTGGTGATCGATGCTTCGCCGGGTTCGAGATAGACCTGCACGCCGAATTTCTCGGAGAATGCCTTGAGCCGCGCGCAGAATTTATCGAGCGGGTAATCTTCGCCGGTGAAATGAATGCCGCCACCAAGGCTTACCCATTCAACGCGCGCGAGAAGCGAGCCAAACTTTTCCTCGATATTGCCCAGCATCTGATCAAACAGATCAAAGTCGGCATTTTCGCAGTTATTGTGGATCATGAAGCCGGAAATGCGGTCCATCACCGCTTCGACCTTGGCGACGTCCCATTCACCCAGACGCGAGAACGGGCGGGCCGGATCGGCGAGATCGAAGCTTGAGGTCGAGACCTGCGGGTTCAGGCGCAGACCACGCACGATGCCCGATGCCTGATCGGTAAAGCGGGTCAGCTGGCTGATGGAATTGAAGATGATCTTGTCGGCATTCTCAACCACTTCAGTGATTTCGTCATCGGAATAGGCGACGCTATAGGCATGCGTCTCCTTGCCGAATTTCTGACGGCCCAGCTTGACTTCATAGAGCGACGAAGACGTGGTGCCATCCATATAGTCCGACATGAAGTCAAACACCGACCAGGTCGCAAAGCATTTCAGCGCAAGCAACGCCTTGGCACCGGAATGTTCGCGCACATAGGCGATCTTTTCCATGTTGCTTTTAAGCTTGGACTTGTCGATCAGATAATAGGGCGTTGCGGGCATGGACGGCTCTCTACAACTATGTCACGGGGAATGCGGGTGAACTCGGAACGCGCGATCACGCTGTCAGGTTCCGGGTTTGGGCAAAATCACCAAATTGGTGGGGGCAACCGGCTTTTCTAGTGGTCAGCCTGACGGTGCGTCATCCAATAGACGGAGACAGATAAACTGTATTCATTCATCAGATGCCTCCATCCTTCGGGTTTGCCAAATGCGTTTTGCTGCGTCCCAATAGCAGCGGGGGCAGGGTCGGTCAATACTGCAATGTCGCCTTTATTAGGCGATTTCGCGCGTCTGTGCATGTTGTGGTTTCATGACGGTTTGATCAAGGGGCAATCGCATTGATTTCGAAGGGCCATTGCCCCATCTGTTGATCATGGGGCGCATTCATGATTACCATCAAGGTGTCGCGCCCGTAACACGGATACATTCAGACGGAGGAGGCCCCATGTCACCTGCACCTGTAAGTGTCGACCATCTTGCATTTCCGACCCGCGATCTTGAGGCGACCGACCATTTTTATTCCAAAGTGGTGGGCGCAACACTGGTCCACGCGGAAAGTGGCTATAGCCCGTCGTGGAAATCCGATTATTTGCTGATTACCTATGCGCTGCCCGATGGCACGCGCCTGTCCTTCTTTGACTGGCCGGCCGATACCGGGCCTTATCCGGATGATCCAAACATGCCCGATGATGTGTTTCATATCGGGTTGCGCTGTTCTGCCCCGCGCGATGTGATCGCCTGGCAAAACCATCTGTTCCAGCACAAGGTGGTGTATCACAGCGAAGATGACGGCAAGTCGCGCCGGTTATTTATGCGCGATCCCAACGGCATTCGGTTTGAAATCTTTGCCTCTGAAATTGCCAAATCCGGCGAGGATCATGAAGGAAACGCGCGTTCCGTCATGGGTGAATGGCAAAAGATTGCCAGTGCCTGAGCTTAGCGGTGCCTGAGATTGCAGATGCCTAAGAGGGGCCGCTAATTGGGGCATGGACCCGTACTTTGACGGACGATCAGTTCGGTCGGGATGATCACCGGCCCGGTTTCGCCGTGCGACGGCGGTGTTTTTGAACCCAGACGATCGAGAAGCAGGGCAATCGCCTGTTCGCCCAGACGGCGGCGGGGCTGGCGCACGGTGGTGATCGGCGGGTCATAGGCCACGGCATGCGGAATATCGTCAAAGCCGACAACCGAGAGGTCGTGCGGGATGCGAAGCCCGACTTCCTTGGCAGCCACAATCACCCCGATCGCCATGCCATCACTGGCGCAACACACGGCCGTTGGTCGGGTCTTTGGATCGGCCAGAAGCGCACGACCGGCGGCAATACCGGAATCGATGGAAAAATCGCCGCGATAAATCAGGCCTGGCTCGTGGGTGATGCCGGCCGATTTCAGGGCGCGGCGATATCCGGTCACGCGGTCCGTGGTCAGGATATTGCCCGTCGGGCCACTGACATGGGCGATGCGGGTATGGCCGAGATCAATCAGATGGTTGGTCGCAACAAAGGATGCCTCGTCATTATCAATGATGACGGTTGGCAAGGCACATCCCGGAATGCGTTCGCAGGCAATCACCACGGGTGGTGTGGCGTTTGCCGGGGCCTTGGCAAGCGGTGCCGGAAGCCTTCCATTGAGCAGGATCATCGCATCGGCCTGATTGCTGCGCAGATAGGCGGCATAGGTTGCTTCGCGTTCGGGATCGTTTTGCGTGTCACCAATCAGGACGTTGTAGCCCGCCTGGCTGGCACCCTTTTCAATGCCGGACAGAATCGCCGAAAAGAAAGGGTTTCCGATATCAGGCACCAGCAAAAGAATCATCCCCGAACGGTTCAGACGCAGGTTCCGGGCCATGACATTGGCGGTGTAACCGGTCGCGGCGATGGCGGTTTGCACTCTTTCGCGTGTGGTTTCGGAAACCACATTGGGTTTGTGCAAGGCCCGGCTGACAGTGGCAATAGACACCCCTGCCTGGCGGGCAACATCTTCAATCGTCGCGATTTTTTCAGTCATTCTTCTTCCTACTCCGCCGGTTGCAGGCTGTCCAGCGGCATTCGACGCCCGGATCGGCAGGTGATTTTGATCACTCCGAGCAAAATGTAAAGGTTTACATCGAAAATGAAAACGTTTACACAGAGCTTAATCAAGAGTTGATCGCAAAAAATGCGACGCTAGGGAGGATATATTCATGACGGATGCGGCTGTTCACGCCGTTAATCCCGATCAGCAGGCGCGCGTGCGGCTGTCCGGTCGGGAGATTTGCAAGTCATTTGGCCCGGCACAGGTGCTTTTCGATGTTTCCATCGATCTGCACGCAGGGGAAGTGCATGCGCTTTTGGGTGAAAATGGTGCGGGCAAATCGACGTTAGTGAAAATCCTGTCTGGCTATCATCAGCCGACCAGTGGTGCGCTTAGCCTTGATCAGGCCGAAGTCACGTTTGAAGACAGTGAAGTTGCCGAAAATCACGGTGTCATCCTGATCCATCAGGAACTGAACCTGGCCGAGCAACTGACCGTCGAAGAGAACATTTTCCTTGGCCGCGAGATCAAGCGGGGCTGGTTCCTTGATAAGGCGGCGATGCGCGCGGAAGCCAAAAAGCTTCTCGATCAATTACAATGCGATGTCGATCCGCGCACACGCATCAAGGATCTTGCGGTTTCGGACCGTCAGATGGTCGAAATTGCCAAGGCGCTTTCCAAAAATGCTGATATTCTTATCCTTGATGAACCAACCGCGGTCTTGACCGGGCGCGAGGTTGATATCCTGTTTGATCAGATCCGCCGCCTGCGCGAACAGGGTGTCGCGATCCTTTACATTTCCCACAAGCTTGACGAGATCAAGGCGATTGCCGACCGGGTAACGGTTTTGCGCGACGGGCGCCTGATCACGACCGAACCGGTGGCGGATGTTGAAAAAGACGACATGGCGCGCCTGATGGTCGGCCGGGATATCAAACAGATGTTCCCCGACCGCGCGCCGGTTGAGGCCCATGATGTGGCCATGTCTGTCCGCAATGTATCCGTTGAGGGCCAAGTGCGCGACGCCAGCTTTGATCTGCGTCGCGGTGAAGTTCTGGGCTTTGCCGGGATTGTCGGCGCCGGGCGGACAGCCTTGATGGAAGCCATCATTGGCCTGCGTGACAGATCATCTGGCGAGATCGAACGCAATGGCGAGCCGGTTTCGATCCACAGCCTGCAAGACGCCAAGAAATGCGGCATTGCCTATCTGACCAAGGATCGCAAGGGCAGCGGGTTGTTGCTGAATATGGATATGCGGCCCAACCTGACTTTGCTGGCACTTGAAAAATTCGGGACCGTGATCCTCAATCGCAAGGCCGAAGAAGCCGCACTGGCAAACGCGATCGAGGCCTTTGACATTCGCGCGGCCGACCCGAAAGCCAAGGTCGGTGATTTTTCCGGCGGCAATCAGCAAAAGCTTCTGCTGGCGAAAGTCATGGAAACCGACCCGGAAGTCGTGATCATCGACGAGCCGACGCGCGGCATCGATATCGGCACCAAAAGCCAGATTTATCATTTCATCGGCGATCTTACCAAACGCGGTAAATCCGTCATTCTCCTGTCGTCTGAAATGCCGGAAATGCTTGGCCTGTCTGATCGTATCGCGGTCATGGCGGCGGGCCGTATTACCGGCATTCTCGAAGGAAACGACCGCAACGAGCATGAAATCATGCGGCACGCGACAGGAATTTCAGGCAAGCAGGGAGTGTCTGTTCATGAGTAGCCTTGAGCGCTCTGAAGCTTCGACTTCGAGTGGTTTCAATATCGATTTCAAAGCCTTGGGTCCGTTTTTGGCCCTCGTTGGCCTGTTTGTTCTGGGCACGGGTATTAATGACGCGTTCCTGAGCGGCGGCAACCTTTCGAACATTTTCACCCGCGCGGCCTTTATCGGCATCATCGCGGTGGGTGCGACCTTTGTGATCACCGCGGGCGGCATTGATCTTTCGGTGGGCTCGATGGCGGCGTTTATTTCGGGTGCGATGATTGTTGTGATGAATACACTTGTCGCAACGCTGGGGGCCGGGATCGAGACGGTTTTGATCGGTGTGGTGCTGTCAGTTTTGCTGGGGATTGCGGCCGGGGCCGTTAATGGCCTGGTCAGCACCAAGGGCAAGATCGAAGCGTTTATCGTCACACTTGGCACCATGGGGATTTACCGGTCGCTTGTGACCTATATGGCCGATGGCGGGACCCTGTCGCTTGATTTTGATGTGCGCGGTGTTTATCGCCCGGTCTATTACGGCGACATTCTGGGCATTCCTGTGCCGGTGCTTGTGTTCTTTGCCGTGGCGGTTGCGGGCTATGTTTTGCTGAACATGACGCCGTTCGGGCGGAAATGCTTTGCGATTGGCTCAAACGAACAGGTTGCGCGGTATTCGGCAATCCATGTCGACCGTGTGAAGACCCTGACCTATGTCATTCAGGGGCTGTGCGTATCGGTTGCGACCATCATTTATGTGCCGCGTCTTGGGTCTGCTTCAAGCTCGACCGGGGTGCTTTGGGAACTTGAAGCGATTGCTGCCGTGATCATTGGTGGCACGATGCTTAAGGGTGGCTATGGCCGGATCTGGGGCACGGTGATCGGCGCGATCATGCTGACCACGATTGGCAATATTCTGAATTTGACGGATGCGATCAGTAACTATCTGAACGGAGCAGTTCAGGGGCTGATCATCATCGTTGCGGTATTCCTGCAGCGCGGGGACTGGCGACGCAAAAAGAGCAAATAACCGGCGATCAACGTCCGGGAAGAATGTGAAAACGCATCATTTTTTTGATCAGGAGGAAACATTGATGAAAACGTTTACAAAATATCTGGGGGCCGCCTGTGTTCTGGGCCTTGGTTTGGCATCGACCGGTGCAATCGCACAGGAAAAGATCAAGATCGGGGTTTCGATCCCGGCAGCGACCCATGGTTGGGCAGGTGGCCTGAACTGGCATGCCGAACAGGCCGAAAAGCGCATTGAGGCAACCTATCCCAATATCGATGTCATTGTGGTCAGCGCGAATGGTGCAACCGAACAGGCCAACGATCTTGAAGATCTGGTGTCGGTTCAGAATATCGACGCGTTGGTCGTCTTGCCGTTTGAGTCTGATCCGCTGACCGTTCCGGTCCAGCAGGTCAAACAGGCGGGCAAGTTTGTCACCGTGGTTGACCGTGGTCTTTCGCTTCCGGGGATTGAAGACGTTTATGTTGCGGGCAACAACCCGGAACTTGGCCGTGTTTCGGGCGAGTACATTCGTGAACGTCTCAATGACGAAGGCAAGATCGTTGTTCTGCGCGGCATTCCGACCACGATCGATACCGAACGTGTGGACGCATTTGTCGAAGCGCTTGACGGCTCGAACATCGAAATCCTTGATATGAAACATGCCAACTGGAACCGTGATGACGGCTATGAAGTAATGCAGGACTTCCTGTCGCGCTTCCCGGAAATCAACGCGGTCTGGGCACAGGATGACGACATTGCCCTTGGCGTGATCGAGGCGGTCAAACAGGCCGATCGTACCGATGAAATGTTCATCGTTGGCGGTGCGGGCATGAAAGACATCATCAAACGCGTGATGGATGGCGATGAACTGACCCCGATTGATGTTCTGTATCCGCCGGCAATGATCGCAACTGCGATGGACGTGACCGTTATGAAGTTCACCTCCAATGCGCCGGTTGAAGGTCGCTATATCCTGGGTGCGACCGTTGTTACCCAGGAAAATGCCGAGAACTTCTATTTCCCGGACAGCCCGTTCTAAACGAACTTTGGTTGGGACAAGCACTCTTGCGTCGGGCGGTCGCCGCCCGACGCAGCCCGATTTCCACTGAATTCCACTGATTTCCACCAGAACGCAGTTAAAGAGGTCTGAGATGAAAACGCTTAAGGGACCGGCGATCTTTCTGGCGCAATTTGCCGGCGACGAAGCCCCGTTCGACAGTCTTGACGCGATTGGTCGCTGGGCGGCGTCACTCGGCTATAAAGGTGTTCAGATTCCAAGCTGGGACAAGCGCCTGTTTGATGTCGAAAAGGCCGCCGAAAGCAAGGATTACTGTGATGAAGTGATCGGTAAACTTGCCGGGCACGGCGTGCAGGTGACCGAACTTTCAACCCATCTTCAGGGCCAGCTTGTGGCGGTCCATCCCGCCTATGACGAGATGTTTGACGGTTTTGCCGTGCCAGAAGTGCGCGGCAATCCAAAGGCGCGTCAGGAATGGGCGGTCAAACAGGTCAAGGCCGCGATCAAGGCTTCGCAACATATGGGAATCAACGCCCATGCGACATTTTCCGGCGCGCTGGCCTGGCCGTTTGTTTATCCCTGGCCGCAACGCCCGGCCGGATTGATCGAAACCGCGTTTGACGAACTTGCCAGGCGCTGGACACCGATCCTGAATGCCGCCGACGAGGCGGGTGTTGATGTTTGCTATGAAATCCATCCGGGCGAGGACCTGTTTGACGGGGCGACGTTCGAGATGTTTTTGGAACGGGTGAAAAATCATCCGCGCGCCAACATCCTGTATGATCCGAGCCACTTCGTGCTTCAGCAGCTTGATTACCTTGATTTCATCGATATTTACGCTGATCGCATCCGGATGTTCCACGTCAAGGATGCCGAGTTCAATCCAACCGGCCGACAGGGTGTCTATTCCGGGTATCAGGGCTGGGTCGATCGTGCGGGCCGGTTCAGATCGCTTGGCGACGGGCAGGTTGATTTTGGCGCCATTTTCTCGAAGCTTGCGGCGATTGATTTTGATGGCTGGGCTGTGCTCGAATGGGAATGCGCGCTCAAACATCCCGAAGACGGTGCCCGCGAAGGGGCCGAATTCATTAAAAATCACATCATTCGTGTGACAGAGAAAGCCTTTGATGACTTTGCCGATGGTGGCACGGACGAGGCGGCCAATCGCCGCATCCTTGGCATCGACTAGCTACATCACGGGCAATACTCGTCCATTTCGACTTTGGAGGCAGATATGAGCAAACAAACATCGCTTGGCCGTCGTTTGCGCCTGGGCATGGTTGGCGGCGGGCAGGGGGCCTTCATCGGGGCCGTTCATCGCATCGCGGCACGACTGGATGATCGCTATGAACTGGTGGCAGGTGCGCTTTCATCCAAGCCCGATGTCGCAGCGGCCTCGGCGGCAGAACTGTTTATCGATAGTGATCGCAGCTATGCCAGTTTTGAAGACATGGCCAAGCAGGAAGCCGCGCGTGAAGACGGCATTGATGTCTGCGCGATTGTGACACCCAACCACCTGCATTTCCCGGCCGCGATGGCGATGCTGAATGCCGGTATTCATGTGATTTGCGACAAGCCGCTTTGCATGACCGTCGATGAGGCCGAAAAGATCGCGGCCAAGGTCAAGGAAACCGGACTTCTGTTTGCCCTGACCCACAACTACACCGCCTACCCGATGGTGCGCGAGGCGCGCCAGATGGTGGCCGATGGCAAGCTTGGCAATATCCGGCTGGTGCAGGTCGAATATCCGCAAGGCTGGATGGCAACCAAGGTCGAGGATACCGATAACAAGCAGGCCAACTGGCGCGCAGATCCGGCCAAGGCCGGGATGGGCGGCGCACTTGGCGATATCGGAACCCATGCCCATAACCTTGCGAACTTTGTGTCTGGCATGACGCCGAGCGAACTTTGTGCCGATGTTGATGCCATCGTTGAGGGTCGCAAGCTTGATGACAATGTGCAGATCCTGATGCGTTATGAAAATGGCGCGCGCGGCATGCTGTGGGCAAGCCAGGTGGCGATTGGCCATGAAAACGGCCTTCGCCTGAGGATCTATGGTGACAAGGGCGGCCTTGAATGGGCGCAGGAACATCCAAACCACATGCATTTCCGCCCGCTGGACGGCCGACCGGAATTGCTGACCCGCGGTGGGGCAGGCATCGGGGCAGAAGGTCTTCATGGTGTGCGCGTGCCACCGGGCCATCCGGAAGGGTATCTTGAAGGCTTTGCAAACCTTTATACCGATTTTGCCGATCAGTTGGTTGCGCATCTGGGGGGTGAAAAGGCCGATGCCGCCGCCATGTTGGTGCCCGGCGTCAAGGAAGGTCTTGAGGGCATGAAATTTGTCGAAGCCGTCGTGCGTTCCGGTCGGGACGGGGCCGTTTGGGTCAAAATGTGATCATTTCGCGCAATCGGGAAATCTGGGGATTTCCGTGTGCGCGAATTCACCATTGAAACGTGTTCTTCCCGTCCGGCGCTCTGTCGGCATTGAGCCGCAGCCTTATTGGTTGCGGCTCTTTTTTTGTTTTGGTGGAGGTTTTGCGGCCGGTGAAACGGGAGGTGTGAACTGCTTTACATTGGTTGTTTCTGGGGCAACTCCAAAATAACGGGCTGTTCTGAATTTTAGGATTTGAAATCAACGGCTTGAATATCCAATGGCGTGAATATTATGGCTTTCGCGCGCCTTGTGGTTTTCCACGAAGTGAAAAAGACTTGCCTCTTGGTTGATCCCCTATTGCTGGATTTTCCGTAAAGGTGTTTCCTTAGGGTCAGTACCCATTACTTTGATTTGAATGGCAGACGTTATATTTGCGAAATCCAAGGAAAAGCTCGCAGGGCGGGCTGGGGCCCGGCCAAGGGGTTTGACGCCGAAGTTTGCAAATATAACGTCTGTCCTTCGGATTAACCGGATTTGCACGGGCTACTTTGTCGTAAAACCTTGAAAGATGTATATCTTCCTGCGGTTTTGCTCCGCGTATCCGCACAAATCCGGTGAACCATTCAAACCAAAGTAATGGGTACTGACCCTAGACCATAAAAAATAAGACTACTTTCAGGGAAATCACCGGGAGCGTCCGCATGCCCGAGAAGCCAAAGCTTCTGATAACGCGACGATTGCGTGATGCCGTTCAGGCACGCGCCGCGCGGGACTATCAGGTTCTGACCAATGCCGAAGATCGCGTGTTCACGCGTGAGGAGCTTATTGAAAAGTGCCAGCAGGTCGATGCTGTCCTGCCGTGCCATTCCGAGCATTTTTCGGCTGATGTCATTGCCGAACTGCCCAAGAGCCTCAAGATCATTGCCAACCATTCGGTCGGGGTGGATCACGTTGATCTGGCTGCGGCCAAGGATGCCGGGATTGTCGTGACCAACACGCCCGATGTGCTGTCCGATGCCACCGCCGAGATTGCCATGCTGTGCATGCTGGGTGCGGCGCGTCGCGGGGCCGAGGGCGATGCGATGGTGCGGGCCGGGAAGTGGGATTTCTGGTCGCCGGCCTTTATGGTCGGGCGTCAGGTCACCGGCAAGCGGTTTGGTGTTCTGGGCATGGGCCGGGTTGGTCAGGTCGCGGCCGAACGGGCGCGCGGATTTGGCATGGAAGTCCATTACCACAACCGTAAGCCACTGCCTGATCATATGGCCAAGGGCGCAATTTTCCACGAGACGGTCGAAGACCTGTTTGCCCATTCCGACGTGCTGTCACTGCATTGCCCGTCAACGCCAGAAACAAAAGGCATCATCAACAGCAAGACAATTGCGATGCTGCCTGACCGCGCGATCCTTGTGAATACAGCGCGTGGCAACCTGGTGGACGAGGATGCGCTTGTGGCCGCCCTTCAAAGCGGAAAGCTGTTTGCAGCGGGCCTTGATGTGTTTTGCAACGAACCCGGTGGAAATCAACGGATTAGCGCGTTGAATAACGTCTTTCTGTTACCACATATAGGGTCTGCTACCGAAGAAACGCGTGATGCCATGGGGTTTCGCGCACTTGATAACCTTGATGCCTATTTTCAGGGGAAAGAACCCGGCGACCGGGTGGCGTAGAAGGCGGGAAGACTGCCTGCGTCCAGTTTGTTGAAGTCTTTAACAATAACAAAATGCGCGCCGTTTTTGCGGTCCCGGAACGGACCAAGCGCATCAAAAATGGTCTTGGATATCAAGATCAGGGGCTTTTGAAGGCTGACAGTTACCGATTGTTTCCCGCCAATGGTGGACGGCAAACAACGGTATATCTGGGAGGAAAAATGGAAATGAAAACCAAATCTGAAGACGTGAAGTCCAAGGAAGTATCCCGTCGTTCGTTCCTGACCAAAGGGGCGACCGGGGTTGTGGCGGGTGGTGCTGCGGCAACCGGGATGTTTGCGGCACCTGCTGTCCACGCGCAGCCGGCACCGATGGTTCTGAAGATGCAGACTTCCTGGCCGTCATCCGACATCTGGATGACCTTTGCCCAGCAGTATGTTGACCGTGTTGAAGCCATGTCGGGTGGTCGTCTGAAAATCGACCTTCTGCCGGCGGGTGCTGTTGTTGCTGCCTTCCAGGTTCTTGATGGCGTCAATGACGGCGTGATCGATATCGCCCATTCCGTGCCGGTTTACTGGTACGGGAAGAACAAGGCGGCATCGCTGTTTGGCACCGGTCCGGTGTTTGGTGGTTCCGCAACCACCATGCTGAGCTGGTTCTATGCTGGCGGTGGTGAAGAGTTCTATCGCGAACTGACCCAGGATGTGATGGGGCTGGATGTTGTTGGTCTGCTTGGCTTCCCGATGCCAGCACAGCCGTTCGGCTGGTTCAAGGAGCAGGTCAACACCGTTGCCGATATCGAAGGCTTCAAATACCGCACCGTGGGTCTGGCAGCAGACCTTCTGCAGTCGATGGGCATGTCGGTCGCACAGCTTCCGGGCGGCGAGATTGTGCCAGCGATGGAACGTGGCGTGATCGACGCGTTCGAATTCAACAACCCGTCGTCTGACATGCGCTTTGGTGCACAGGATGTTGCGAAGAACTACTATCTGTCTTCGTACCATCAGGCATCGGAAAGCTTCGAGTTCCTGTTCAACAAATCCCTGATGGAAGACCTTGAACCGGATCTGCAGGCGATCCTGCGTCACGCGGTTGAGGCGGCGTCGACTTCGAACACGGCGCTGGCGATGGACAACTATTCCTCGGATCTGCAGAAATTGCAGGATGAGGGCGTGGAAGTTCACCGGACCTCGAAAGAGATCCTGGCCGCACAGCTTGAAGCCTGGGACAAACTGATCCCGACACTGGAAGAAGATCCGTTCATGAAACGGGTTCTCGACAGCCAGCGTGCCTGGGTCGAACGTGTGACCTTCTATGAACTGATGAACTCGCCTGATTATCAGCTCGCTTATGAACACTACTTCCCGGGCAAACTGAAACTCTGATCCCTGTTTCGGATTTCAGTGTTTTGATGATCCTGACTGCTCCGTTGGCCTGATCTTTTGGCTGGCGGAGCAGTCAATACGCGAACGGACAGGATTTCATGATTGGATTTATTGAATTCGCGGACAAGCTTTCGGCCTGGTTTGGCAAGGCCTTTGGCTGGTTGATTATCCTCATGACGCTTGGCATGAGCTATGAGGTGGCATCGCGATACCTATTTAATGCGCCAACCACATGGTCGCTTGATGTGTCATTTATCATGTATGGCACATTGTTCATGATGGGTGGGGCCTATACCCTGTCTCGTGGCGGGCATGTCCGCGGCGATTTCCTTTATCGTCTGTGGAAACCCACAACCCAGGCCAAGGTTGATCTGGTTCTTTATATCTTCTTCTTCTTCCCGGGTGTGACCGCCCTGATCCTGTCGGGCTGGAAATATGCCGCCCGTTCTTGGGGCTATGGGGAAGTAAGCGTGAACAGCCCGGCGGGTGTTCCGATCTTTCAATTCAAGGCAGTGATTGTCGCAGCCGGCATTCTTTTGTTCATCCAGGGCATCGCACAGGTGATGCGCTGCATTTTGTGTATCCGTGAAGGGTACTGGCGCAATGCAGACGATGATGTTCAGGAAACCGAAGAATTGCTGATGAAGCAAAAAGTGGCCAAGGAAGACTGATCCCATGACGATCAAGATCAACCAGAACGCTGAGCCATACGCGATACACGCCCCCGAACGGAGCAGCCAACGTGATTGACGCACATGTCGCCCTGATGATGCTGGGCATCTTTATTATACTGGTATTCCTCGGTTTCCCGGTTGCCTTTACCCTGATGGCGCTTGGCATCGGGTTTGGATATTACGCTTATTTCGATGCAGGCCGCATGTGGCGGGCCTTTAACCGGCTGGCCGAGGACAGCGAAACCCTGACCTCGGTGATAACGTGGTTCGAAGGGGCGTTTAACAACCGAATATTCGATTTGTTCATCAACCAGACATACACGGTGATGTCGAACGAAGTTCTGACCGCCGTGCCGTTGTTCCTGTTCATGGGCTATATCGTTGAACGCGCCAATATCGTGAACCGGTTGTTCTCCACCCTTAACATTGCGGCGCGTAACATTCCCGGATCGCTTGGCGTTGCCGCCCTGATTACCTGTGCGCTGTTTGCAACCGCAACCGGGATTGTCGGCGCGGTGGTAACCCTGATGGGGATGCTGGCGCTGCCTGCGATGCTTAAGGCGCGGTACGACAAAAGCTTTGCATCGGGCATCATTTGCGCTGGCGGGACGCTGGGCATTCTGATCCCGCCGTCGATCATGCTGATTGTTTATGCCGCGGCGTCGGGTGTTTCGATCGTGCGGCTTTATGCCGGGGCGCTGTTGCCGGGTCTGACCCTTGTTGGTTTGTATCTTTTGTACGTCATGGGGCGTGCAATGTTGCAGCCAAAGGCGGCCCCCCGTCCGACCAGCGATGAGATTCCGGAAGTGCCGTTGCCGAAAGTCCTTTGGATGCTGGCAACCTCGTTCTTCCCGCTGGCTTTCCTGATTTTGGCTGTTCTGGGATCGATCCTGTTTGGTCTGGCTACCCCGACCGAGGCAGCATCGATTGGTGCGCTTGGCGGGATGTTGCTGGCAGCCGCCTATCGGGCGCTGACCTTTGATCGCCTGCGTGAATCAGTTTATCTGACGGTGCGGACATCGGCGATGGTGTGCTGGCTGTTTGTCGGTTCCTATACGTTCTCCTCGGTGTTCTCTTATCTTGGTGGTGAACATGTGATTGCCGAGTTTGTCGGTGGTCTGGACCTGACACCGCTTCAGTTCCTTCTGCTGGCACAGTTGATCATCTTCCTGCTGGGCTGGCCGCTGGAATGGTCGGAGATCATCATCATCTTCGTTCCGATCTTCCTGCCGCTTCTGCCGCTGTTTGATATCGATCCGCTGTTCTTTGGCATTCTGGTGGCGCTGAACCTGCAGACCTCGTTCCTGACTCCGCCGATGGCGATGTCGGCCTATTACCTTAAGGGGGTGGCACCAAGCGGGATATTGTTGACCGATATCTTCAAGGGGATCATGCCGTTCCTGTTCATGGTGATCGTCAGCATGGTTCTGATGTACGCCTTCCCGCAAATCGTGTTCCATTTGCCGGATCTGTTCTATGGCGCACGTTAAGGGAGGGATGAGATGAGTAATATCAACCCGCTACTGACACTTGAAGTCGTCGAACTGCGCGACCGCCTTGCCAGCGGGGCGGTGCGCGCGGTTGAATATGTCGAAGCCTGCCTGGCGCGCATTGCCGAGATCGAACCACAGGTTCAGGCATGGGCATGGCTTGATAGTGATCATGCGATTGCCCAGGCTCGTGCCCTTGATGCGCGGCGTCAATCAGGTGCGCCGATTGGTCCGTTGCATGGGCTTCCTGTCGGTCTGAAAGATGTCATCGATACCGCCAAGATCCCGACTGAAAACGGCACCGTCCTTGATAAGGGGCGCGTGCCGGAAGAAGACGCGGTTCTGGTATCGCGTCTGAAGGCGGCAGGTGCCATCATTATGGGCAAGACGGTTTCGACCGAGCTTGCCTTCATGCATCCGTCCAAAACGCGCAATCCCCATAACCCGGATCATACACCCGGTGGATCATCGGCCGGGTCGGCAGCGGCGGTGGCAGCCGCCATGGTGCCGCTTGCTGTCGGGACGCAAACCGGCGGATCGGTAATTCGACCGGCATCGTTTTGCGGGGTTGTCGGGTTCAAGCCGAGTTTTGGCGCGATTGCCCGGACCGGCGTTCTTAGCCAAAGTCCGAGCCTTGATACAATCGGTGTTTTCGCCAATTCGATCACCGGGGCGGCGATGGTGGCCGAAAGCCTGTTTGGATATGACGCAGGGGACCCGGCAACAGAACCGAGCCCGACACCAAGGTTGGTCGATGTCGCCAAAAGCGATCCCTTGGTGACCCCGATGTTTGCCTTTGTCCGGCCACCGCAATTTGACGAGGTCGCGGACAAGGAAACCATCATGGCATTTCGTGAAATTACCGAAATGCTCGGCGATCAATGTTTCGAGGTCCCGTTGCCCAAGGCGTTTGAAGATGCAAATGCGCTGCGGGCCCGGATCAACTTTGCCGAAATGGCCAAGGATTATTACGGTTATGAAAAGCGTGGCCGTGATCATCTGTCGCCTGAAATCCTTGAGGCCATCGACAAGGGCAATGACGTCAAGGCGCGCGATTATCTGGCGGCCCTTGACTGGCGCAAGGTCCTGAATGCCGGGCTAGACGAAGTGTTCAATCGCTGTGATGCGATCATCACGCCTGCGGCCACGGGCCCGGCACCGGCCAACCATCAGACCACCGGCAATCCGATCTTTAACGGGTTGTGGACGTTCTGCGGAACGCCCGCCGTGACCATCCCGCTTTTGTGGTCAGAAGGCGGGATGCCGATGGGCGTGCAGCTTGTTGGTCGCATTGGCGATGATGCGCGTTTGATGCGGACCGCCAACTGGTTGAAATCACATCTCAGCAGTCAGGAGAACGCATAATGGAAAACAGTCTTTTGAACCGTGCCATGGCACTTCTGTCCTTTGCTGTGCTTGTCGGATTTGTCGGCATTCTTGTCGGCTATGTCACCCGCTTTGACCTTGCGTTGATTGTAGCGCTGACGGTTGGTCTTGCCGGGTGGGATATGTGGCATGTCGCCATGGGCAACAAGGAAGACAAACACTGATCTGACGGGGAGTAATCCCTGAGGATGCAAGCAAACTTGCGGGACAGGATGATGATGATCCTGTCCCGCTTTTTTATTTGGCGGTGTTCGCGCGGGCCGGGTCACGCGGTATCAGACAGATACCGCGTCATAGCCAAAGCGTTTGGCGGCGATCTTTGTGATATCGCGGATCAGGGCAATTTCACCCTCATCGAATTTCGGCCGGTAGTAGTCCGGCGCATGAATGGTCGGCGCGACACGATCAATCAGGGCCTGAGCATCATCCAGTTCGACATGGTCAAACAGAGATGCGAGTTGCCGGGCAGGATCGGCGACCAGGTCTTCATAGCGCACGACCAGTGTCGCCTTTGCCAGATCCTTGTTCACGATCATCCGGTCGGCCAGATAATGATGCAGGTTGGACCAATACCGCGCCCAGCCTTCGATTTCATCGCCATTGGTCCAGAGCTTCATGATCGCGAAGGTTTCGTGCAAATCGCCGGTATTGATCGGGCGGCGGTCCAGTCCGAATTCGTAATGCCCGACGCGCTGCATATGGGCGATGGCGCGCGGGTTGTCGGCTTCGCCTGCGCAGAACAGTTTATGCTGCTTGATCAGGGATGCGATATGCCAGACCGGATCGCGCACCGGTAAGACAAACCGGGCATCGGGGAAAATCGACAGCAGATATTCCATGCGCGTGACCAGATAATTGGCCTTGGAAACATAACGCTGGCCGCCCCGAACATGGATCAGTTTGCGAATGTGATCGCGATAAAACTGTTCAAAACCCGGGTTGCTGATATGGCCATCGAGAACGTTGCTTTTGCCGATTTCATGCAGATTGTTGAAAAAGGCCATCCAGATCATTTCCTCGAACGCTTCGGGGCTTTCGGGGGTGACATTGATGCCATCTGCATGGGTGCGTTCGACCGCGACATTTTTCTTGCCGGGTGCCAGATCGACAAAGCGGTTCCACAGCCAGGGCGTGAAAACAGGCGGGTAATCGCGATAGCGATGGGTTGCCGCATCCGCGTGCCCGGCCAGTGTTTCAAGCAAAATGGTGCTGCCCGATCGGGCAAGACCGGCAACAAAGATCGGCTTTTCGATCTTGATATCTTCAATCGCGTCGGCGGCCAGTCTGGTTTCGAAATTGCCCAGCCGGATCCAGTGTTGCGGGTGGCGTGATACCAGCCCGCTTAGCCAGTGATCCCAGCCAGATACATGAAACGCATTGCTGTTTGATGCCTGTTTCGCGGTCGCATTGGTCATTCGATCCGAAACCCTTTCTTGATGGCAAGTGACCCCAGCAACAGGCTTATAAAGAATGTCAGTTCCCACCCGCGGGCCCAGTCCGGACCGGCAGAGAGGATTTCCTGACTTTGCAGGGCAAAGCGAAGCTGTGTGACCGGGGTGTCATCGGGCAAATAACCCGCCGGATTGCCGATCAGGCTGTTCCACCAGACTTTATGATGCATGACCGGAATGGGGGCTGCTGCCTCGACGATATGGCTGTGTCCTTCGATATGTCCGGGGATCTGGACAATCGGGCAGGCACCAGTGACCGCATCAGGGTTGCCGCCGATCTGTTCGATCTCGGTATCCTTGGGTTCTACGTCGATCTGAACCGGTTCGCCGGGCGGCGGGCAGCTATATCCGTATTGCCCGTCCAGCCAGACAATCAGGGCAAGAGCGGGAAGGGATGCCACAACCGCCGGGCCAATGACAAAGCCAACCAGTTTGAAGGATTTGGCGAGCTGCGCCTTGGCAAGTTGCATGCCCTGCCCGAAATCCTCGCCATCGTCATCGGACATGGCGCGCTGGGCTGCCTTGACTTCGGCCTTTACCTGCTTGATGCGGGTTTGCGGCGAGATCAGGCGATATAAAACCATGGACACGCCAGCACAGATCAACGCCCAGATCAGCACCCGGCCAAACGGACCAATGGCCGTTGCCATCAGGTCATCAAGGGCGGCAAATGCCGGGGCGGGCCAATCAAACAATCCCATGGCAAATAGTCCGGTATGAGTTCATCTGCCTGCCCAATCAGGAATTTTGATGTTCGGATGGGTTGGCGGTCGCAGGCTTTGCCGCGCGGTTTGCCTTGCGTTTGCGCATCATCTTGCGAAGCGGCCACATCAAAACAAAACCGACTGCAACGACGATTGCCGCCAAAACTGCCCACAAGGCGGATAGCAGGCTAAGTCCGGCACCCGGCCCGACATAGGCTTGGGCCGGAAAGGCAATCAGCATCATCGCGCCCGCAAGCGTTACAGTGCCAATGGTCAGAAATGTCTGGGATTGTTTGGCATTAGATGCCGGAATTATCGAGCTGTTCATTTGCGGTTTCATTGTGCTTCTCCTGCGTTGGAGGTGCCTGTATTTGAGGCGGGGGCGGTAGTGCGAAACAGGTCGGCACGCGCATCGCTGATGCGTTCGGCCTGTGAGACGACGGGGACGAGTTTCTTACCGGGATTGTCGGGATCATCGCGGCGGATCGGGTTGTGGAATTCCCAAACGATTTCGCCGCTATCGGTGACTTCCAGCAGGCGGCCGCCACTTGATTCCGTAATCAGCGTATTGCCATTGGCCAGACGTTGCTGATCGGCACGAATGTTGCTGTCAAACTTCTGATCGGCGTTGCCCTTGTATTGCCAGGTGATGGCGTTTGTTTGCGGATCGATTTGCAGAATGCGCGAGAACCCGGCATCGGGATCGGCAAACTGTCCCTGATTATCGAACAAAAGGATTTCGCCATTGGGCAGAACATCCGGGTCATGTTGGCCGAGCCACGGCCCACGCGTTGCCCAGGTGATCTTTTCCGCATCCATATCCAGAACGGCAATGATGCCAAGATCGCGGAAGGACAGAACGACATCGCCCGCCTTGCCATAGGCAAAGTTGGCGGCTGTTTTGTCGTCGATCAACTGGATCGTGTTGGTGTGAAGGATGTCTTCATTGGCAAAATACGGCGCGAAATCGACCATGTTGGCGTAGTTGGACTTGATCAGCGCATCAAGGATCGAGACGCGTTTGATCTCCTTGCCATCGGGTGACAGGATCACGGCAAAATCATCAAGGCGCGGCGGCCTGAGTTGTTTGCGGTTGGGATAGGTGTTGAAGCGGAATTCCTGTGTCAGCGCATAAACACGCCCATCATCGGCGATGGAAAAATCATGATGCGCGGTGCCAAGATATTTCCAGATCGGTTTTGAATTGCGATCTATCTTGGCCATGCCATAGCCATAAGGCGTGTCACCAGCCGCGGTATACTGGACAATCAGATTGCCATCCGGCGCCATCTTGGCCGTATGCCAATGCATGAATTCATCTTTTTGCGGATTGGGGATCGGGGATGTTTCATCGTGAATGGCACTGAACGGCATCCGCCATTCATGGACGATGTTGCCATCCATATCGATGAGAACCGCATGCGGCCCATCGCCCGATGAATACAGTGTCAGGCCATCCTGTGCCTTGTCCTGGTCGTGGATGGTGACACCGGTTTGATCGGTGCGCGCCGGTGACCAGAAATCAAGCCGTTCGACATCGGTATATTTGGTCCGTTGTTCCCAAAGTGCTGTTCCGGCACGCCAGGCATTTTTCAGAGACTGGTACGGCGGAACTTCCGCCAGTACCACAAACGCGCCAAGCCCAAAGCTGATCGCGGCAATTCCGATCACAGAAGCTGTGAGAAACAGGCGATCACCGGTATTGGTGGTGTTGGACTCTTCGTATTGACCAGTATCAGGCACGCATAACCTCCGTGTATTTTGACAGAAAGGTTACGCAGACGTGCGGGCAAATTTACGGCGATTTTATCGGTAATTGCGGCGAATTGGTCCGCAATTAGCCGCGAATTCGCCTTAAACGTTAATTGTTAATATGAACAATCATACCGTTTTTTTGGGGCGCGGATGCAGACGGGGCAGGAAAAATCATCCTGCCCACTGGTCCGGTTTTATTTGCGTTCGGGGGGCTCGACCAGATTTTCAATCGGGGTGATTGAGGTGGTTTTGACCTTTTTGGTGACGATATAGGTGAAATAGCGGTCAATCCCGATATTGGACACCAAAAGCCGGTCGATCAGACGTTGATAGGCATCAACGTCATGACAGAGCACCTTGAGCATGTAATCCACCCCGCCGCCAAGCGCATAGCATTCGACGATTTCGGGGATGTCTTGCACGGCGCGTTCGAAAATCTGGAAGTCGTCATGCTGGTGATGACGGAGCGTTACTTCGGTCAGGACCAGTGTCGGTTTGACCAGCTTTTCCAGATTGATATGGGCGTGATACCCCGAAATAACCCCAAGATCTTCGAGGCGTTTGAGCCGTTCCCAGCACGGGCTTGGCGAAAGGTTCACCGCCTCGGCCAGCTTGACCTTGGTGATGCGCCCTTCGCGTTGCAGGGTTTTGAGGATTTTCAGATCGAGCTCATCAAGCCGGACCATGGTCAGAGCACCTCGGCAATCACAATCAAACAGTCACCCGTTTTGATCAGGCCCTGGAAATGGCGGCATGAAACGATGCCTGCGCGCGGGGCATAATATTCACGCGGCGGGGTGCCGGTGCGTTCGACATCATAAATGCGCGCGATCAGATCGCCTTCCTTGACCCTATCGCCCAGATCAACGCACGGCTCATACAGGCCGGATGCCTCGGATGCGACAAAGCAACGGTCATCGGGCATATCAAGCATGGTTGTTCCGGTCGGGCTCGGTTCAATTTCACCCTTGAGGATGCCGGCATGAATAAGGATGTTGCGCACACCGCGATCGGCAATCGCGACACGTTCGGCCGTGGTTGAACCGCCGCCACCCAGTTCGGTGGTGACAAAGGTTTTGCCAGCTTCCTCGACCACGGTGTCAAACATGCCAACCGCATCAAGTTCGAGCATCATCATCGAATAGGGGGCGCCAAATGCCTTCATAGCCGCAACGCAACGTGCTTCCTGTTCCTTGTCGGGCAGGACGTGGGCCGCCGCGAACGGGATGAAATCAAGCGTCTTGCCGCCAGAATGGATATCAAGAACGATATCGGCCTCGGGCACGAGATAACGGAAGATATAATCGGCGATCTTTTGCGTCACCGTGCCATCGGGTTTGCCCGGGAAGGACCGGTTCATGTTGCCGGCATCAATCGGGGATGTCCGAGATGCACTGCGAAATGCCGGATAGTTCATGGCTGGCAGAATGATCACACGACCGGTGATTTCACCTGCCGAGAGGGATTCCGCCAGTTTGAACAGCGATACAAGGCCTTCATATTCGTCGCCATGGTTGCCGCCGGTCAGAAGGGCGGTGGGGCCATTGCCATTGCGGACCACGGTGATCGGGATCATCACGGCACCCCACGCGGAATCATCACGCGAATAGGGAAGTTTCAGAAAGCCGTGGTGAATGCCATCCTGATCAAGCGGGATCGTCGGGCTGATGGGCGATGGTTTTGTCATGGTCGTATCCTTAAAAAGCCTGACTTCGCGACCGTCGTCGTCAGGCTGTGGCGTCGGGTCGCGCACACCATGACCCGCGCAAATGTCGCGATGTCATGGCGTGCGGAACGGTTTTTCAGGGTCAGTTTTTGACAAACAGCTGTCGTGGATAGCTGGTCAGGGTTTTCGACCCGGTTTCGGTGATCATCATGCTTTCGGTGATCTCGATGCCCCAGTCATCAAACCAAAGGCCCGGCATGAAGTGGAAGGTCATGCCCGGTTCAAGAACCGTGCGGTCACCGGGGCGCAGGCTCATGGTGCGTTCGCCCCAGTCCGGCGGATAGGAAAGCCCGATGGGATAGCCACAGCGGCTGTCTTTTTCGATGCCGAATTTCTGCAAGACCCCAAAGAAGGCGATGGCGATGTCTTCGCAGACATTGCCCGGTTTGGCGGCTTCAAGCCCGGCCTGAAGGCCTTCGATCAGGGCACTTTCGGCATCCAGGAACCGCTGATCGGGTTCGCCAAGGAAAATCGTGCGCGACAGCGGCGCATGATAGCGGCGGTAACAGCCGGCAATTTCAAAGAAAGTCCCGGCATTGCCCGGAACGGGTTTTTCATCCCAGGTCAGATGCGGTGCACCGGCATCTGCGCCCGATGGCAGAAGCGGTACAATCGCCGGATAGTCACCGCCAATGCCATCAACACCGGCGATCCCGGTACGGAAGATTTCCGCAACCAGTTCGTTCTTTTTCATGCCCGGTTCGACGATTTCGAAAATGCGTTCATGCATGTTTTCAACAATGCGGGCGGCTTGCCGCATATAGAAAATCTCGGTCTCGGATTTGACTGCGCGCTGCCAGTTTACAAGGGCCGTGGCATCGGAAAACTTGGCGTTTGGCAGATGGGTCTGGAGCTGCAGGAAGGCCTTGGCAGAGAAATAGTAGTTGTCCATTTCCACACCGATACGGCGCGACGCCCAGCCACGATATTCGATCACCTCGGCAAGGTAGTCCATCGGGTGATGGGTGGTCGATTGCACATAGTAATCCGCATAGGGAATGATGCGGTCATGCGGCATATAGACCGTGCGTTTTGCCCCGTTGGCATCCTGCGAACGCCCGAACCAGATCGGGTCGTCTTCGATTGGAACCAGTACGCATTGATGGACATAGAACGACCAGCCGTCATAGCCGGTTAGCCAGGCCATATTTGACGGATCGGTGACGATCAAAAGATCGAGCCCCTTTTCCACCATGGCTTTTTTGGTTTTCTCCAGGCGCTCGGCATATTCCTCACGCGTGAAATTCAATTCTACCTGGCTCATCGCAGGCCTCCAGATAAAGGCGGGGTTTCAGCTACCTGACCCATTTTCCTTTTGTTGTTACGAGATGACCTCGGTTCCGGCAGATGCTGCTTCGCAGCGGCTGCGGGCGAGGGTGGCGATTGCGGTGTCTTGCACACCGGTTCCGGTCAAATCACAGACCGTAGTCTGACCCGCACTTGTCCTGCCGGTCAAGGATTGGGCAATGATTTGGCCGAGTTCGGGGAATGTCGCGTCAGTTGGCACCACACCGGCATCAATGGCGTGATGCAGTTCGCCAAGAATGCGTGTCTGTGCCTGACTGTCGCTGACATAAAGGTCGGCCTGCCCGATCAGGGCAGGATCAATTTCGTTTTTGTGTTCGGCATCGGACCCCATCGCCGTCACATGCGTGCCCGGCTTGACCCAATCGGCCATCAGAACCGGTTCGCGCGCAGGCGTCGTGGTGACGATGATGTCAGCATGGCTTGCGGCGTCCTTGCCATCCGTGGTGACGGTCACCGGAATGCCCAGTTCAAGTGATGCCTTTTTGGCACACGCCTCGGCCTTGGCGATGTCACGCGCCCAGATCGTCGCCGAGGTAATATCGCGCACAAGTGTCAGTGCCTTAAGCTGCAAGTGGGCCTGTACGCCAGCACCAAAGATGGCGGCATGTTTGGCGTCTTCGCGGGCGAGATGCTTGGCAGCAACGCCACCGGCGGCGGCAGTGCGCACATCGGTCAGATAGCCGTTATCGAGCAAGACGGCTTCCAGCAGGCCGGTTTTCGATGAAAACAGGTTCATCAATCCGTTGACCGATGGCAGGCCGAGCTTGGGATTGTCAAAGAAGCCCGGGCTGATTTTGATGGCGAAGCTGTCGATGCCCGGCACATAGGCGGTTTTGACATCGACCTCGCCATTAAACTCGTCAATATCCAGACGCAGGATCGGCGGCATGCGGACATCCTGTGTCGCAAGCGCCTTGAACGCGCCTTCGACACAGTTGATGGCATCCATATCGAGATCAATGACCTTGCGCAGGTCGGTTTCGGTCAGAATTCTGATTGTCGGCATGGTTTGTTACTCCGCCATCAGGTCGACGTCTTCGCCGCCAACAATGCGTTTGTGCAGGTCCATGTCGATATTGCACCCCGTCGTCAGCACGACCGTGCGGCCGGGATTGTCGACCAGACCGGCACGCAGGGCGGCAATGCCCACGGCACCGGCACCTTCGACGACCTGTTGGTCATCATGGTAGGCGGCCCTGATTCCGTCGGCGATCTGGGCTTCGTTGACCAGAACGAAATCGTCGGTCAGATCGCCGCACATATCAAACGTGTACTGGTTGTTTTCACCAATGCCGCCGCCGAGGCTGTCGGCCAGTGTCGGCAATTCCTTGACCGATGTCGGTTTGCCTTCCTGAAGGCTTGTGATCATCGCACAGCCACGTTCCATGGTAATGCCAACAACCCGGATCATCGGATTGACCGATTTGGCGACCAGCGCCACACCGGCCAGCAACCCGCCGCCGGACAGCGGGACCAGCAAGGTATCCACGTCGGGAAGGGCTTCGACGATTTCAAGGCCAAGGGTGCCTTGGCCGGCAATGACATCAGCATGGTCAAAGGGCGGCAACATGATCATGCCATCCTGTTCGACCAACCGGTCGACTTCGTGTTGGGCTTCGTCCTGTGACTGGCCAGTGATGCGGACTTCGGCACCGAGTGCCCGGATGCCATCGACCTTGTTTTGCGGCACCAGTTCGGACATGCAAATGATCGATCGCACCCCGGCATTGCGCGCGGCAAAGGCCAGTGCACGGCCATAGTTGCCTGTTGATACGCCAACGACACCCTTGGCCTTTTCCTCGTCATTCAGGCGCAGCACAGCGTTGGCGGCACCGCGCAGCTTGAAGCTGCCGGTATATTGTTGTTGTTCGCATTTCAGCCAGACCGGGCTTCCGATACGGTCAGACAGGGCGGCGGACGGGCGCAAGGGTGTGTGGATCACATGACCCGCAATGGTTTTGCGGGCAGAAAGAACATCAACAAATGTGATGGGGTCTTTCATGGGACCTCGACTTGGTTCGTTGGTTGCGGGGCATGATCAAACAGGGTTCCGAACCCTGTGATCGGATTTTTGTACCCAATCAGGTTCAAGGCATGCCAGATCAGGGCCTGATTGCTGGTGATGACCGGTTTCTTAAGACGACTTTCGGCCTCGGCAATGATTTCGGCAGACCGGATCGCGGTGCAGGAAATAAACACCGCATCGGCATCAGGCGTGTCGACCTTGAGCGCACCTTCCAGCAGCGCCTTGGGCGGCAGGGCGGTCATATCAAAGTCGTTATCAAGACCAAAACCCATCACACGGGTAACATCAAACCCACGTTCGTGAAAACCGTCGGCAACCGATTGGGTTACATCGGCAAGATAGGGGGTCAGGATGGCAATTTTTTGCGCACCGACCGCACGCAGGGCCAATTCACTCGCCAGAAGCGGATTGGTGACCTTGGTCCCCGGCATGCCTTGATTGATCAGTTCGGCGATTTTGTCCGAACCGGTCACAGCGGTGCCCGATGTGCAGCCGAAAATGGCAACATCAACGCCATATCCCGGCAACAGCGTTTTGGCTGCGCGTGGCAGGTCGGCCGCCATCGATTGCAGGTTTGCGACCGTGACCGGGTTGGCGTTTTCGATGCGCGTGGTGAACAGGCGCACGTCGCCCGGCAGGATGGCGCGCAGGTCATCCTCGCTATTAAAGTCGGTTGCCAGCGTGATCAGGCCAATCCGCCCTGCCGGTCCGACCGGATCAGGGGAATAGGGCACGTCTGCCGGCTCTGGCGTAACCGCACGGGATACGGAAATCATCCTGAACTCCAGAAGCGGGTCGTCCCGATTTTATCAGGACGACCCAGTTTCAAATTTTCAAATATGCTTCCGGTCGCAGCCGGAATTTACGGGCCAGAACTTGATCAGCGGAAGGCAAGCTCTGGCAGGAAGAGTGCGATCTGCGGAACAAAGATCAAGATCACGGCCGCAAGCAGCAGCATGATGATGAAGGGCGGTGTTCCACTGATCACCTCGGCATAGGGTCGCCTGAAGATTGCGATGGCTGTAAAGATGTCACACCCGAATGGTGGTGTGGCAGAGCCAATGGCAACCTGAAGTGTGACCAGCGTACCGACAAGCACCGGATCCAGACCAGCCGCATTGACAAGCGGCATGAAGATCGGGGTCAGGACCAGAATGACAACAATCGGGTCAACGAACATGCAGCCAATGAAGAAGGCAATGCAGATCGCGGCCAGAATGACATAGGAGTTCGCCCCTTCAAGCCCCAATGCGCCAATCACGTGTTGCGGGATCTGGGCAAAGGAAATCACGAACGAGAATGTCGTGCCTGCACCGACCAGAATGAACACGACCGCTGTGATCAGACCGGTTGAACGCGCAATCGCCAGCAACTCGGACCATTTGACCGACTTGAAGATCAGCACTTCAAGGATGATGGCATAGACCACGGCAACAGCCGCAACCTCGGTCGGGCTGACCCAGCCCAGATAAATGCCGCCGACGATCAGAACCGGGAACATGATGGCGGGGCCAGCATTGATCACGGCCTTGCCGCGTTCAGCCCAGGTCATGCGCGGGATGGTCGGGATGTCGTTCTTTTTAGCGTAGTACATGCAGTACAGCGAGAACATGATCAGAATGAGAATGCCCGGGCCGATACCGGCCAGGAACAGTTCACCGATCGAAACCTTGCCCACCACGCCAAAGACGATCATGCCGATCGATGGCGGGATCAGAAACGCGATGTCACTGGCATTGATGATCAGCGCCATGGCGAATTTGTCTTCGTAGCCGGCCTTGAGCATCTTGGGACGCAGCGGACCACCCATGGCCACCACAGTCGCCTGGGTCGAGCCCGATACCGCGCCAAACATGGTGCAACCAAGGGCTGTGGTAACCGCAAGGCCGCCGCGCACATGGCCGACAAAGGTCATGGCGAGGTCAATCAGCCGGTTGGCCGTATGCCCCTTTGTCACGATATCGGCGGCAAAGATAAACATCGGTACCGCGATCAGGGCGACCGGCGAGATGCCCGTGACCATCTGCTGAATCAGAATGCGTTCGGGAATGGGCATGTAAAACATGAATGCAACGACACTGGCGGTTGCCAGCGGCACCATCATCGGGAAGCCCAACACCAGAAGCCCGAGCATCACCAGAAGGATTGTTGTTCCTAAATCCATTTTTCCATTCCCCCTTACAGATGATGCTCGTCGGCGTCGTCAAACGTATCCTCGACCTGATAGGACAGGTGCGTCCCCGGTTTGAGGATGTTGGTCAGTGCGGCCAGAACAAACTGGATGCCGGTTACGCACAGGCCAAACGGCACGATCAGAACGGTCAGGTAATAGGGGATGCGCAATGCCGGGGTCAGCCGGTTCGATGTGATCAGCGACGAAACATAATCAATCGAATACCAGGCCAGAAGGAACAGCAAAGAGGCCGTACCAAGCGTAATGAAGATCATCATGACCTTGCTGGCGCGCGGGCCGAGCATATCGGTAAAGGCCGACATGCGGATATGGCGCCCCATGCGGGCGGCCTCGCTGATGCCGACAAATGTCACAAGAATGATCAGAAACTGATTGAGCTCTTCGGAAAAGAAGATGCTCGAACTGAACCCCAGGCGCATGATCACATTGGCGACGGTGTTCACCGCCATGATGATGATGCTCCATCCGAGGAGCTGTCGTTCGACGACGGACAAGCCGTGGTCGAGTTTTCTTAAAATCCCCAACGCCCCGCCACTCGGAGCGGGGGCCTCCCCGTTTGCACCTGACATAGAACCTCCTTGATGCGTGTGCGAGACATTTTTGTGGAACGCTGTGTGCGGATGTTGGTTCCCTCCCACACGGATTGTCGTTCGCTTCACGCCGGTTCAGTCAGAATAAAAACGCTTTGTGATGGTTCAATCAGATTTTTGTCATGACACAAAATCAATACATCACGTCGAAGGCGTGAACGCCGGGCATCTGATCCATGGTATGGCGAATTTGGATCAGGGCATGCTGAACCGTTGGCGTATCAGGAGCACCGCCAAGACAGATCCGCATGGCGTTTGGCCGGGGCACCTTGACGGTCATGAACGGGTCGGAAATCGTGACAGCTACGCCGTTTTTGCGCAGTTCGGAGGCAAACCATTCTTCCTGCCAATGTTCGGGAATGCGCACCCAGGCCGACAGTGATGTCGGGTGATGGCGCACAACCGCATCGCCGAGAATATCGGCCACCAGTGCCTGGCGTTCGCGCATCAGGGCGCGTTGGACGGTGACCGCCTGATCGACCGTGCCATCGGCAATCCAGCGTGCGCCGATCTCTGCCATCAATGGAGTCCCCATCCATCCGGTGACGCGCAAAACGCTGCTGGCACGAATCGACAAATGCGCCGGGACAGCCAGAAAGCCGGTTCGAAGGCCCGGCATAACTGCCTTGGTCAGGCTCGAGACATGAAAGCCAAGCTTGGGCAGGAAGCTTGTGATTGGCGGCAGGTTCTCTTCGAGCAGCGGGCGATAAACATCGTCCTCGATGACGTAGACGCCGTAATGTTCGGCAATTTCGGCGATGCGTTTGCGCCGCTCCAACCCCATCAGGCAGTTGGTCGGATTGGTAAAGATCGGGGTGACGACAAGGGCCCGGATTTGGCGCGTGCGGCATTCTTGCTCAAACGCATCGGGCAGGATGCCCTCATCATCAGTCGGCAATGCGCCCAGCTTGAAGCGCAGGATGCTGGCCGAGCCAATCACACCATGATCGGTCAGGCTTTCGGTCAGGACGACGTCATCGGGCTGAATGACGGTGGAAAGGGCGGTAAAGACGCCCTGTGCCGCGCCATTGGTAATCAGCAGGTTGGGGATTTCAACATCGACCCCCATGCCGGAAAGCCAGTTGCGCCCGATGTCGCGGTGATAATCAAACCCGGCAACCGGCCGGCAACTTTCCATCCAGCCGTGGTGGGGTTCTTCGGCCAGTTTGGCGTGCATCTGGCGTGACAGGTCATTGTGAAAATCGGTATAGGCCGCACGCACGATTGAAAGATCAACCAGATCGGGTTGGCGACTATCGAGGATAAAGGACGATGCCCGGTCGGTCAGGCGGGCCTGCACAAAGGTGCCGCGACGCCGTTCGGACCGCAAATAGCCCTGGCGTTCGACTTCCTTGTAGGCGGCACTGACGGTCTGGACGCTGACTTTCAGGCGATAGGCCAGTTCACGGTGTGTTGGCATGCGGACATCGTGGCGCAATCTGCCTGATTCAATATCGGTAATGATTGCTTCGACCAGTGCCTTGTATTTCGGGCCTGTTTCGCCGCTGAGGTCGATGTCAGGTAACCACATGATTGTTTTTCCACCCTGATGTTTTCGCGACCCTAACATGACAGGCGGGTTCTGTGTAGGTGTTCGGACTAATTTGTCATGAGACAAAACTAACATTGACCTGATGCAGGAACATTTCAAAACTTTGGGCGTTCATCACAGTGATGTTGAAATTAAGCGTTCCGATCCGAGTGCCTTCATAAGCGTTGGCGCCGATCGTTGAGCGCGATAACACGGGAGACTTCGATATGAGTCTGAACAAACTCCTTAAAGCGACCCTATCGGCGGCTGCACTGTTTGCCGTCGCAGGGACCGCTGCCCACGCCGAGGAATGGAAATTCGCCCACGAAGAAAGCCCGGGTGATGTTCAGGACCTTTACGCTCAGGAATTCAAACGCCTGGTCGAAGAAAAGACCGATGGCGACGTAAATGTGACCATTTACACCTATGGCCAGCTTGGCACCGAGAACGACATTACCGAGTTGACCGCAGCCGGTGCTGTTCAGTTCTCGAACGCATCGCCGGGTCATCTGGGGACATTCGTTCCGGAAATTCAGGTCTTTGGCGTTCCCTACCTGCTGTCGCAGGATAACGAGGTGAACAAGAAGGTTCTGTCTTCGAGCCCGACCATTTACGAAGGTCTGTCCAAGGACTTCGAGTCCAAGGGGCTGAAGCTTTATACCATGTACCCGGAAGGCGAAATGGTCTGGACCACCAAGAAACCGGTCGAAAAACCGGCTGATTTCGATGGTGTGAAATTCCGTGTCATGACCTCGCCGATCCTGATCGAAACTTATGAATCTTTCGGTGCTGATCCGGTCGCCCTGCCGTGGGGTGAAGTTTATTCCGGTCTTCAGACCAGCGTGATTGACGCACAGGTCAACCCGATCTTCTTCGTTGAAAGTGCGAAATTCTACGAAGTGACCGACCATCTGATCTATGCCGGTCAGCAGCAATACACCACCACCGTGGTTTCAAACGCGGCGTTCTATGACGGCCTGTCGGATGAACGCAAAGAGATGCTGGCGGAAGTAAAGGCCGAACTGGATGACTTCATCTATGAAGCCCAGAAAAAGGCTAATGACGAAGCCCTTGCACGCATCAAGGAAGCCAAGCCGGAAATCGAAGTGATCCGTCTTAATGACGAACAGCGTTCGGTCTTCAAGGAAGCTTCCAAAGGCGTTGGCGCAAGCCTTGTTGAGGAAGTCGGTGGTGACACCGAAGAAGTACTGAACTCGCTTCGTGAAGAGTTTGGTACCGACATGTAATCGGGCCTTCCCGATTTCATAAGATATCGCAAACCCCCGCAGGCACTGCTTGCGGGGGTTTTTGTTTGTCTTGAATGGTCGGTCGGTGATCCCGGTGATGCTCACAACATCAGCGTTTCTGCGTCTCATACGTGCCCTTTCCGATAAGCGGACTGTGGTGATGAAACTGACGTGAAAGGAACTGGCTGTGAATATGCTCAACCTGCTTCAAACTGTCCGTGACGCGATCTTCCCGGCGATTATGTTTGCCGTGATGGCGCTTGGTACGCTTGTGTCGTCGCCAAAGGCGGAAGTTTACAATCCCAATGGCGTGCCGATCTCGTCGAGCGAATGGGCCGAAACATCCCCGGACTCAGCCAAGGTGACGGTAAAGGATGCGCTGAGTAATTCTGGGAATGCCACGGTTGTTGCCGGTGTGACCAATGCGGGTGCGGCACCTTATCTGAACCTGTTTGGTTCTGATGGTGCCGGTTCGATCTGGTGGCCGTCGGCAGATGGCGGCAATGCCGAGATCCAACTTCAAATCAGAAATGCATCGGGCAGCGTCACCGCTGCTTGTACGGTGACTTCCAAGAAAGATACTGCCGGGAAGTTTGCGACGACCTGTCAGTAACCAAAGGTTTGCGCCCGGTGGCAGTGAGATCGTGGCAGTGAGATCATCGTTGCTCGGACATAAAATAGGGGCCGGTCATGGGCCCGGCCCCTGTGCACCGCCGCGTCGGGAAGAAGGTTTGACGCGGAGGGTATTTCTGATGTCGCAGTGATATCAGGCTGGCTTATTTGCCAGCAGCAACTTCGTCTGCGACCGCATCAACAGCCTGTTTGGCGATGTCGATGACCTTGTCGACTTCGGCCTTGGTGATGCAAAGCGGCGGGGCGAAGCCAAGGATGTCACCGTGCGGCATGGCGCGCGCAATCATGCCACGTTCCAGGCAGGCGGCCGAAACGCGCGGACCGATTTTCGCATTCGGATCGAAGCGTTCCTTCTTGGTTTTATCCGCGACAAACTCAAGAGCGGCCATCAGGCCAACGCCACGGGCTTCGCCAACCAGCGGATGGTTGTCAAAGGTTTCATGCAGGCGTTTCTGGAAGTAACCACCGGTTTCCGCCGAATTGCCTGTCAGGTTTTCACCATCGACAATATCAAGGTTTGCGTTGGCCGCAGCCGCACAGACCGGATGGGCGGAATAGGTCCAGCCATGGCCGATCGGGCCCATCTGGTCGGAACCCTGTTCCAGCACTTTCCAGACGCGTTCGCCAATGATCACACCTGACAGCGGCAGGTAACCCGACGACACACCCTTGGCGATCGTGATCAGGTCCGGCGTGATGCCATAGTGAAGCGATCCGAAGTAAGACCCGGTACGGCCAAAGGCGGTCACAACTTCGTCGGCGACGAGCAGAACATCATATTTGTTCAGAACGGCCTGGATGGCCTCCCAGTAGCCTTCTGGCGGGGTGATGATGCCGCCCGTGCCCATGACCGGCTCGCCGATGAAGGCAGCAACGGTTTCCGGACCTTCGCGCAGGATCATTTTTTCCAGATCATTGGCACAGCGTTTGGCAAATTCTGCTTCGGTTTCGCCGGCCTCTGCGTTCCAGTAATGGTGCGGGCAGGTGGTGTGCAGAATGGGCGCACGCGGAAGATCAAATGCGTTGTGGAAGGCAGCAAGGCCGGTCAGGCTGCCGGTCATGATGCCCGAGCCGTGATAGCCACGCCAACGCGAGATGATTTTCTTTTTCTGCGGCAGGCCGCGGATGTTGTTGTAGTACCAGATCAGCTTGATGTTGGTTTCGTTGGCATCCGATCCGGACATGCCGTAATAGACGCGCTGCATGCCTTCGGGCGCGCTTTTGATAATACGGTCCGACAGACGAATGACCGGCTCGTTCCCGTGCCCGACATAGGTGTGGTAGTAGGCCAGTTCCTTTGCCTGCGCATAGATCGCATCGGCAATTTCGGTGCGGCCATAACCGACGTTTACACAATACAGACCGGCGAACGCATCAAGACTTTCACGGCCTTCGGTGTCGTGGATATAGATGCCCTTGCCGCCATTGATGATGCGGTTGGGGGTTTCACCGGCGGCGTGCTGACGCATGTGGGTCGAGGGGTGCATGAAATGCGCCCGATCCATTTCCTGCAGATCAGCAGTGGTGTTTTTGATGACATTCATTTGAATTCTCCCATGTGAATGCGGTTGATGTCTTTTGCGCGCACCAAGGTTGAAACCTAGGCTTTGTAAGCAGCGCAGACGTATTTCAGTTCGGTAAATTCTTCGAGGCCATGGCGCGATCCTTCTCGGCCAAGGCCAGATTGTTTGACGCCGCCAAACGGGATCGGTGCACCGGTGATTTTCACGCAGTTCAGCGCAACCATGCCGTATTCAAGGGCGTTCGAAACACGTGCGGCACGGTCGTTGTCCTTGGTCAGCAGATAGGCGGCAAGGCCGTATTCGCTGTCATTGGCCTTGGCGACGACTTCGTCCTCGGTATCAAACGCCATGACCGGGGCCACCGGACCAAAGGTCTCTTCGGAAAAGATTTTCATCTCGTCGGTGACATCGGCAAGCAGGGTCGGGGCAAAGAACAGCCCGCCCATTTTCTTGCCACCGGTGACAACACGGGCACCTTTGGCGCGCGCATCGGCGACATGTTCTTCGCATTTGGCAACTGCGCGGTCATGCATCAGCGGACCGATTTCGACATATTCCTCGATGCCGTTGCCAACCCGCAGATCGGCGATGGCCTTGGCGTACTTATCAAGGAAGTCGTCATAGATGTCGCGCTGAACAAAGATGCGGTTGGCCGCCAGGCAGTCCTGACCACTGGTGGCGAATTTGGCGTTCACCGCGTGGGCGACTGCCTCGTCCAGATCGACATCATCAAAGACGATGAACGGGGCATGACCGCCGAGTTCCATCGACATTTTCTTGATCGTCTGGGCACCTTGCGACAGCAGAAGACGGCCAACCTCGGTCGAGCCGGTAAAGGATAGTGCTCGGACATCGTGATGGCCGCAAAGCTCGCCCACGACCGGGTTCGGATCGCCGGTGACGATGTTAAACACACCGGCCGGGATGCCGGCACGTTCGGCCAGTTCAGCCAGTGCAGTTGCCGAAAACGGCGTTTCGGTGGCCGGACGGACGATCATGGTGCAACCAGCGGCCAAGGCCGCGGCGGCCTTACGCGTGATCATCGCACACGGGAAGTTCCATGGTGTGACCGCAGCGGTGACGCCGATCGGCTCACGCTTGATGGTCATGTTGCGGCCGGGCAGGTGGGATGTGATGTTTTCGACATTCACCCGTTTGGCTTCTTCGGCGTAAAATTCGATGAAGCTTGCGGCGTAATCAATCTCGCCGCGGGCTTCGTTGATCGGCTTGCCCTGTTCAAGGGTCATCAGAAGAGCCAGGTCTTCCTTGTTTTCAATCAGAAGATCATGCCAGCGCCGCAAAGCGGCACTGCGTTCCTGGGGCAGAAGGGCCGCCCATGCCGGGAAAGCTTCCCGGGCAGCCGCGATGGCCTTACGGGTTTCGTGAACGCCCATGTTCGGAACGGTGCCGATGAAGCTGCCATCGAACGGGTTGGTGACTTCGATCACCTGAAGGTTGTCAGCCGAGCACCAGCGACCATCAATATAGGCATGTTCGCGCAGCAAACGCAGATCGGAAAGCTGGCTGAGCGAAACGCAACGCTGTTCCTTTGATTGTGCCGTCATGGTGGCCTCCTTCCTTAAGCTTGGCGCGGTTTGCGCGAAGCATGTCATTGAACTGAGAGGAAGGTATCAACAGGCGATCAGAGGAGGTGACCGAACTCGGCGCCATTTGATGCGTTTTTTTTGGCGCGGAGTGGCAAAAAGCGAATGTTTTTTCTGCTGAGCGCCAAAACGCGCAGAAAATCAGTCTTCTGACTGATCCAGATATTTGCGCATTTCGCGTTTCTGGCGGCGCTTTTCAATGAGGGTTCGGATGATGATGGCGGCAAAAAACAAGATCACGACGCTTGTCGTCATCGGGAAGGCGACCGGGATGCCGATAACAAAGGCCAGTGCGCCGATAACACTGCCGCCAACAAGGGCGAAAAAGCCGCCCAGCATGATGATGCCAAGCAATACGGCAAGAAAAATGGAGGCGATTTTGTTCATAAGGCGCAGTTCATAAGGTCAGGCAAAAGAAGGATGGACGGAGCCTCCCCCTTACCGGGGAGCTCCGTCCGTTCGTTTTGTCAGTTCTTGTCGTTGTTGCGGTTGGTCAGCTGTTTGGTGGTTTGATCAAGCCGTTGGGCAAGAACACGGATCAACTGATTGGAAACAGCCTGGTCCTGTCGAACAAGGCCGAGGAATTCGGTCTTGTCGAGTTTCAGAACCGTCATGTCTTCGACCGCGCGGATGGTTGCCGAACGCGGTGCATCGACAAGCAGGGCGATTTCGCCAATGACTTCCTTGGCATGAACGTCACGCAGTTTGAGTGTCTGGTGTTCATCGGTGGTCAGCCAGATTTCACCGCGCCCGGAAATGACGATAAAGGCGGCATCACCCGGATCGCCCTGTTTGACGAGAACCTCGCCATGTTTGAAGGTCAGGCGCGGGCTGGTAAAGGCCAGCAGCTTGACGACACTGGGGTCGAGGCCGGCGAACAGCGGGATCGTGCGCAGCAACCGGACTTCCTGATCGATGTCGCCTGCGGCCAGTGCGGCTGCGGCTTCGTCTTCGGTTTCTTCGGTTGTTGTTTCACTGTCATCGGCAACGCTTTTGCGTTTGACCAGCTTTCCGTTCGACATATAGAGCAAGGTATCGAACTTTTCACCGGCATGATCATCATCATCGACCCAAACCAGACTGGTATGGTCACTTTCACCCGTCAGGTAGTTGATGATGCTTTCGCGGGTTTCGCGGTCCAGCGCCGAAAGACCTTCGTCGACGACCAGAAGATCCGGGTTCTTGATCAGCGCACGGACAAGGGCGATTTTCTGACGCAATGTCTGGGACATGCGGCTGCCGCCAACGCCGACCTGGCTTTCAAGGCCAAGGGATACCAATCCTTCGTAAAGACCGCCTTCGTGGGCGATTTCAAACAGGACCTCGCCAACGCGTTCCTCGGAATTTGCACGGCCATAGGCAAAGCGACCAAACAGCAAGTTATCAAGGATCGGTGCGGCCGATGCGTAGCCATCCGCCTCGAAGAAGTCGATATAGCCTGCCAGATCATCGGGCATGTTTTCGCGGAACTTGGGTCGGGCCTGAAGAACAAGTTCGCGGAAATCATCATCGATCACGCGCAGGCGGTGGCGGGCCGGGGTCAGTTGCATGGCAACGTCGAGAAGACGCAACTGGTCTTCTTTGCGCATGTCATCGACACGCACACCGTCGGTGCGTTTCAGGATGTTCTTGACCTCGGGCATTTCATCGGCCGAGACAAAACTGTATCGGTCAAAGAATTCATGCCCCGGCGGTAGGCCGGTAAACAGTTCGATCATCAGATCAAGCGTTTCACGCCCCATCTTGATCATCTTTTCATACAGGCCGCTTTCTCGCAGGCTTTTCTGGATATAGGGATGAGACAGGAAGTCCATCCGCTTGAATTCGGTGCGTGATGGCGTCCCGAACAGGATGTTCACGCCGACCGGCGCGTTATCATTGTATTTGTCGAAATCATACGGTTCGACAAGGTCGGACAGCTGACGTTCGGCCAGAATTTCCTTAAGGCGCGGACGGACATCGAGTACCGATTGAACAAGGTTCGGGCGTTCTTCGGGGCTGATCCGGCGCAACAGACCAATGCGATAAATATCACGATCAAGGCCGACCACCTCAAGCAGGCGCATCAGTTCCTTTTGCATGTCTTCGCGCGATTCAAATCCCGGTCCGACATAATCGATCCACTCGGCAGACGGATCATAGGGGATGTTGCCCGACATCTGGATCTCGTCATACATTTCGCGCGTCAGCTTCCAGGGCAGGTCGGCTGGATCGGCAAGTTCGACGACATCGACAAATTTGGGATCGGGATAGGCTTTGGCGTCCGCATCACTATCAGGTGCGGGATTGTCGTTATCCTGTTCCAGAAGGACGGGCCGGTGTTTCAGGCCATAGAACAGGTTATCGGAAATACTGCCATTAAACAGATACGCATCCGCCCCGACATAGGCCAGACGTTGCCCGACCACCGCAGCCGGAAGGGTGGTGGCATCAAAATCGGCAAACTGAATGCGCCCGCCGGTCGGGGTCATGATGTGGGCAATCAGACGGGCAAGTTGTGATTTGCCACTGTCTGATGCGCCGGTCAAAAGGGCCTTGCCCGGCAATCCCATGTTAAAGGAAACATTTTCGACAACACGGGTGCCGTCCTCGTCCGTCCATGACAGGGCACTGACATCGAGCGGGCCGGCCAGTTTTGGCGAAACCGGTGCAATCAGTTCGTGTTCCGGTGCAAGATCAGGCAGTTCGAACTGTTCGTGCAGTTGTTCGTATTTGATGTTGGCATCGGCAAGGCGTTGATAATAGGCGAGAAGCTCTTTCCACGGTGCCGACATATCCTTGTAGGCTGCAAGGGCCGCGACCAGCGCACCAAAGCTCAGATCCCCGGTAATCACCAGATAGCCACCGATGGAATAGAAGAAGAACGGGGTGATCTGGGCGATGAAGTTGTTCAGGAACTTGATGAAGAATTTGCGGAAATAGATTTCCTTGCGGATCTCGAAAATCCGGCCCAGACGCTGGGTGAAGTGGGTCAGTTCGAACCCTTGCGTTTCGTTTGCGCGGATATCGGTCGCACCACCAACCGTCTCGCCGATATGTTCGGACATGCGGCGCACGTTTTGAACGCGCTGTTTGCCAAGCAGGTTCACGCGGCGTTGCAGTTTCGGGATCAGATAACCCTGCAACGGATAAAACGCGATCGCTGCCAGCCCCATCAAAGGGTCCTGAATAAAGATAAAGGCCGAAATCGTGATCAGAATGCCGCCCTGATATAGCGGCAGGGCATAGGCCTCGCCAAAGAAGCCGCCCAACGGTTCGGCCTCGGCGGTGATCATGGAAACGATTTCGCCCTGACTGGTCTTGCGGAAATGCGGCAGCGGAAAACGCAGAACACGATCAAAAAGCTCGTAGCGCATGCGACGCAGCATGCGTTCTGCCATCACGCCCTGATAGACGTTGATGAAGTATTTGAAGCCGCCATTAACGAAGACGAGGGCCAGAAAAATGCCCGAGAGGGCGAAAAGATACTCGATCTGGGTCAGATCGACGCCAAGGATGTCATAGGGCGCACCGGCACCACCGATGGCCTCGTTGACGATCTGCTTGGGCAGATCAAGCGAGTAATAAAGAAACGGGAAAGAGGCCAGCGTGACCAATGTCAGCATGATCTGCTGGAGGCGGCTATGACGCCATATATAGGCAAAAACCGATTTGGGCATTCGCACGTCCCGTTTTGTGGTTGTGGAACATTTTTGTTCCGTTTGCTCGTTTTTATAGTTGGGCAGGGTCAGGACCCTAATGTGCAGGTTATGCGCCGGTTGTCTGATCAACCAAGATCAAAACTTTGTTCCGGTTCAATGAACCCGCAGAAACCGTCCGCCACGGCGTCGGGTTTATCATAAGCCTGATAGTGATAGAGCCACATCTTCGCCTTGATCTCGGCAGGCAGGGTCACAAGTTGGTCGTAATGGGCATGGACCCCGGAATGACGGGGGCCGAGTTCGCAATCCTGAAAGATGATGTCGGCCTTTTTGTAGAACGGCATATGATCTTCGGGATTGAAGATCGCATCTGTTGTCAGGAAGAAGGACTTGTTCTGGCCGTGACCGAACAGGGCATAGGAATACATCGTGCTTTCCGGTGTCACGACATGCGCAACCGGGATGACATCGAAATGCATGCCATGCCAGTCAAAACCGTTCTTGGTGGAAAGTGGGACCACATCGAAATAGGATGACAGTTTGCTGTTGCCGTGATCGCTGATTTCAAGGCCGCCGCGCAAAGAGTGTTCCCACAGCGGTTCAAGCAGTTCGTCGACCGCAAACAGTTCCGCCCGGTGACCTTCGAAGACGAAATAATTGGCAAGCGCCATCCATTCGAGCCCACCGATATGGTCCGAATGCAGATGGCTGACATAGACACCATGAATGTCGTTTGGCATATGACCAATGTTGCGCAGCGAATGGCGCGCGTCTGAACCGCAGTCAATCAGCAGGCGCTGTGGTTGGTCATTGCCCGACGGGGTCGTTTCCAGAACCATGTTGCTCTGAAAATTGTCAGCGGCCATACAAAAGGCCGATCCTGTCCCCGCAAACGTTAGCTTCATTCCCCGATCTCCCGATATTTGTCGAAAGATTAGACGAGGTTCGGGGCGTTTAACCACCCCCTTTTTATGAGTAACCGCTCAATTTTCCCGGCAAGCCTGGCCTGACCGACGGTTCAGGATGGTGTCGATGTCTTGTTTTGATCGGATGGGACGTCTTGTGGATGGTCGTTCCGGGCGCTGGCAAGTTTGCTCATTTCACTACGCAGAGCGCGCAGTTCGGTCATGATTTCCTGATGATCGAGTTCGATCACATCGCGTGTCTGGGTTTCTTCAACATCGACATGTGTCGACATCGCATCAACCACAATCGCGATAAACAGGTTCAGGACGGCAAATGTCGTTACCAGAATGAACGGCACGAAGAAAAGCCAGGCCAGCGGATAAGACTCCATCACCGGGCGGACAATACCCATCGACCAGCTTTCCAGCGTCATGATCTGGAACAGCGAATAAAGTGATTCGCCAATAGTGCCAAACCAGTCGGGGAAGCCTTCGCCAAACAGCTTGGTCGCCATCACGGCCGAGACATAAAACACCAGCGACAGCAGTGTCAGGACGGAAATCATGCCGGGGATGGCGCGCATCAGGGCTTCGACCACCTTGCGCATGGAGGGCACGGTCGAAATCAGGCGGAAGGCACGCAGGATACGCAGCGCACGCAGGACCGAGACGCCCTGGCCTGCCGGCATCAGGGTGATGGCAACAATCGTGAAATCAAAGACATTCCAAGCGCGCTTGAAAAAGGCCAGCCGATAGAGCGCAAGTTTCATCACCAGTTCGATGACAAAAATCGCCACCGCCACCTGATCGAGCACATGCAACACCGACCCCGCCGCATTCATCACGGTCGGGGAAGTTTCAAGCCCGAGGATGATGGCGTTAATCGCAATGACGGCGGTGATGAAGTTTTGAAAGCGATTGGATTCAACAATCCGGCGAAGAAAATTCATGGTGCCTCCCGACCAGGCCGGAAAAGGGCGCTTCATTTTGCCGGATATAACCGACGGACAGACTGCGCCGGAAAATGACAACAGGGCGCAGCATCATTGATGATGGTCTGCGCCCTGAATGGAAAATCAGTTCAGGCCCTTGCGGCCCATTTCAAGGAACTTGTCACGACGGCGCGCCTTGAGCACGCCACCTTCGACGTCGTCCATGCTTTCAAGTGCCTTGATGATCGCTTTGCCAACCCGTTTGCAGGCTTCCTTGGCATCGCGCTGTGCGCCACCAAGCGGCTCTGGCACGATTTCGTCAATCACGCCAAGCTGCAACAGATCCTGTGCGGTAAGACGGAGCGCCTCGGCGGCGGTTTTGGCTTCGTCGCCAGAACGCCACAGAATGGATGCGCAACCTTCTGGCGAAATCACCGAATAGATCGAGTTTTCAAGCATCAGAACATTGTTGGCAACCGCAAGCGCAATCGCACCACCCGATCCACCTTCGCCGATGATGACCGATACCAGCGGCACCTTGATATCAAGGCAGGCTTCGATCGAACGTGCGATGGCTTCGGACTGGCCACGCGCCTCGGCATCGGCACCCGGGAAGGCACCGGCAGTATCAACAAGGGTGACAACCGGGATGTTGAAACGCTCAGCCATGCGCATCAGGCGGATTGCCTTGCGATAGCCTTCGGGACGGGCGGAACCGAAATTGTGTTTCACACGGGTTTCGGTATCGCGGCCTTTTTCATGGCCGATCACCATCACCGTGCGGCCCTGCAAACGACCGAAACCACCGATGATTGCGGCGTCTTCGCCAAACTGGCGGTCACCGGAAAGCGGGGTGAAATCGTCAAACAGGTTGGCGATATAGTCGGTGAAATGCGGACGATCAGGATGGCGCGCCACCTGGGTTTTCTGCCAGGGGGTCAGCTTGCCATAGGTGCCTTGCAAAAGCTTGGTCAGCTTTTCCTGCAGGCGGGAAACCTCGTCTGCGATGTTGACTTCGTCACTGCCCGTCAAATGACGGAGCTCTTCGATCTTGCCTTCAAGTTCGGCGATCGGCTTTTCAAAATCGAGGAAGTTATGCATCAGGGCATCATATCCGACTGGGAAACAATGGGGCGGAACATAGTATATCGACCCGCCACGTCAAGGGCGGAGCTATGAACAGTCCATATTTTCCGTTTACGTAATAATTATGGCGTAGTGTTCATACATTCATTACGCCCGACAGTTTGCACGTGGAACCCCATGACGTCCAGTATCGAGATCACACACATCAACGCCCCGGACGACGTTTCGTTCGAGCGGCTTGTTGAAATTCTTTTGGCAGCCTTTGCCTTTCAGGACGATATTGTCGATCCGCCGAGTTCGGCCAAATCGGTTTCGGTTTCCGAACTGCAATGGCGCTTTGCCCGCGACACGCTGTTCGTCGCCCGGGATGGCAGTGGCAACATCATCGGCCAAATCTGGATCGAGGATGTCGGAAAGGACGCCTATCTTTACAAGCTTTCGGTTGACCCGGCGGTCAAGGGGGCTGGTATCGGCAAGGCGTTGGTCGAGGCCGCCTGCGCGTTTGCGCGTGATCGCGGCAAGCAGCATATGCGGCTTAGTGTTCGGATCGAACTTGAAGACAATATCGCGTTCTTCACATCACGCGGGTTTGCGATTGCCGGCGAAGGCGTCCATGAGGGATATGACAGAACGACATTCTGGAAAATGGCGCGCGATTTGCAGCAAATCTGATCAGGCGGGTTCACTTTCGGGCATCGGGCGTTTTGACATCGCATAATACGGAACGTGGGTTTCGCCCCAGTCCTTTAAGGCCAGAATAATGCCGCGCAGCGTTTCACCCTTTTGGGTCAGGCTGTATTCAACGCGCGGCGGGACTTCGGCGTAAACTTCACGATGCACCAAGCCGTCGGTTTCAAGTTCGCGGAGCTGGCGGGTCAGCATGCGCTGGGTGACGCCGGGCATCAGACGGCGCAGCTCGTTAAAGCGTTTCGTGCCATCAAGCAGATGGAACATCACAACGCCTTTCCACTTGCCACCAATCATATCAAGCGCACCTTCAACCGGGCAGCCGGGGCTTCTGTTGGGTGGGCAGCTATTCATCATTAACCTCCAAATCAGCAAGACCGGTTCAGGGAACGTGCCTGTAATGCCCGGAAATTCACAATAGTATACAAATTGATACTATATGCTGAAATTGTGCGTACTTATTTCAAAGAGGATTATGCGTTAAAACTTGGCCATTCACAAATCAAACCTTTGATGGAAGGAAATGCCAAAGATGAAAGCCATTGGTATTTATAAATCTGCCCCGGTCGAAACCGACGGCCTGTTCACCCAGATCGAAACCGATGCTCCGGTTGCCGAGGGTCGCGATATCCTTGTGCGGGTAAAGGGCGTTGCGGTGAACCCGGTCGATTTCAAAGTCCGCAAGGGCAAGCAGGATGACGGTGCCTTCAAGGTGCTTGGTTGGGATGCAGCCGGTGTGGTCGAGGCTGTTGGCGAAGACGTCACCCTGTTCCGTCCGGGCGATGAAGTCTGGTATGCCGGGGATGTGACCCGTTCGGGTTCCAATGCCCAGTTGCAACTTGTTGATGAACGCATTGTCGCGCCCAAGCCGAAGTCACTTGATTTCGCCGCCGCCGCAGCCCTGCCATTGACGACGATTACCGCCTGGGAAGCGATGTTTGATCGCCTTATGATTGATCGCAAGGCGGTTGACGCCAATGCAAACAAAACGATCCTGATCATTGGCGGGGCTGGTGGCGTTGGATCAATTGCCATTCAGTTGGCCAAGCTTGCCGGTCTGAAAGTCATCACGACCGCATCGCGCCCGGAAACCATTGCGTGGGTCAAAAAGCTTGGCGCGGATCAGGTGATCAACCATCGTAATCCGCTGGATGAAGAACTGGCTGCGATTGATGTTGCCAATGTTGATTACATTTTCTGCACGTCGGAAACCGATCAGTATTTTGATGTGATGGCGACTGTTATCGCGCCGCAGGGCCGGATCGTGACGATCACCGAGGCACAGGAAAATCACAATGTGGATCTTCTGAAAGCCAAGTCGGCGAGCTTTTCCTACGAGTTCATGTTTACCCGTTCGATGTTCCAGACGGCGGACATGATTGAACAGCACAAGCTTCTGACGACGGTGGCCCAGTTGGTTGATGAGGGTACCATTACCAATACGGCGAATGAGAGCTTTGGCGCGCTGTCGCCGGAAAGCCTGCAGAAAGCGCATGCGTTGCTTGAAAGTGGCAAGGGCATTGGCAAGATCATCTTTGACGGTATTGCCGACTGATCGAAGTGCCTTGAGATAACAGGCATCAGAATTACGGGCCGATCCGCGTGAATGTCGCGGGTCGGCCTTTTTTATTGTGGGTTCAGGCCCTAGTCGGCGGAGGCATCTGCGATCAATGCTGTGATCTGATCCCGGAGCCAGCGATACAGGGGATGGGTGGTGGTGCGGTCATGCCAGATCAGCGCCATGTCAAAACCGGTAACTGGCATCGGGGGATCAAATATCTGGATCTGACCGGTGCGACCGCGGGCAACCCGCCTGGGCACAAGGGCGATCATATCGCTGCGTGCGACGATTTCGGGGACAACAAGAAAGCCCGGTGCAGACAGGGCCACATTGCGTTTGCGTGCAAGTGCCGCAAGGGCATCATCCGCTGGCCCCTTAAAGCCGCCGCCTTCGGGGGACACCACGACATGGTCAAGTGCGCAAAAGCTATCAAGATCAAGTGGCTCGTTGATTGCCGGATGATCGCATCTGGCGATTGCGACATATTCCTCGCGATAGATTTTGCGCATCCGAAGCGTTTCTGGCGCGGTTTCAGGCGTTGAAAGTGCAAGGCTGACATCACCGCGCGCCATCTGGGTATCAAGCATGGACGTGTTGATCGTGCGCCAGGCGACCTTGATCCCCGGCGCATCACGCCGCAAAACTTCAAGAAGCGGCATCAGGATCGCGTATTGCACATAGTCACTGGCGGCAATGGCGATGGTGGCGGTGATTGTTGATGGATCAAACGGACTGTTTTCCGCAACGACCCGGCGAACAGCTTCCAGTGCCTGATGCAGCGGTTCTTGCAGTTCAAGTGCCCGTTCGGTGGGGATCATGCCGCGCTGTGCGGGCAGCAATAACGGATCGCCCAGCAAATCACGCAGGCGGGTCAGCCGGGTTGAAATCGCCGGCTGACTTAGGTTCAGGCGCCTTGCAGCATGCGTGACATTGCGTTCGGCCAGCAGCGTGTCGAGTGTCACCAGCAGGTTCAGATCAAGCTTGCTGATATCTGTCATATTTATACCAGATCAAAAGTTATTGAATTTCAAAGATAGCAGAACATCAGGCCATGATCACGCATCGAACGTGATCCCCTTTGGAAAGGACGGCCCAATGTCGAATGTCTTGATTGTCCATGCCCATCCCGAACCCGCATCCCTGACCAGCGCATTAAAGGATGTTGCGGTTGAAACGCTGCGTGCTGACGGCCATGCCGTGCAGGTTTCTGATCTTTATGCCATGGGATGGAAGCCGCTGGCTGATGCGCACGATTTCACCGAACGTCGCAATCCTGATCGGCTGATCTATGTGGCAGAGTCCAAAAATGCCTATGCATCCGGCTTTCAGACGGCGGATATCGCCGCCGAACAGGATAAGCTTCTGTGGGCGGATGCAGTGTTGTTCAGCTTTCCGATGTGGTGGTTTGGCATGCCCGCCATCTTGAAAGGCTGGTTTGATCGGGTGTTTGCCTATGGCTTTGCCTATGGTGTGGGCGAACATAGTGAGACGCACTGGGGCGATCGCTATGGCGAGGGCACCCTTGCTGGACGCCGCGCGATGCTGATTGTGCCGATTGGCGGACATTTGCCGCATTACAGTGACCGAGGCGTTAATGGCAGCATCGATGATGTGTTGTGGCCGATCCAGCATGGTGCGCTTTTCTATCCCGGTATGGACGTTATGCCGCCATTCCCGGTTTACAGCACCGATCGCATGGATGAGGACGGCTGGGCAGAAATCGAGACCGCGTTCAAGCAACGCCTTGCCGGTCTGTTCACCGATGATCCAATCCCGTACCGCACCCAAAATGGTGGCCACTATGATGGCAAGCAGCGCCTGAAACCGGAACTCGGTGGTGGGTCGGATGGCATCAACATGCATCTGGTGCGTGAAGGCGATCCCCAGGAAGTCCTGCACGGGCAGGTCAGGCAATCACGCCGACTGGCATCCTAGATAATAGTGAAAAGGGCCGGGGAAAATTCCGGCCCTTTTGATGTGATCTGTATATGAGGCGGTTAACCCGCATCGCGTGCGGCGATGGCTTCGGCCTGCCGGACCATGACCTCGGCCTGTTTGATGGATGCGATGTCAATCAGGCGACCATCAAGGGCGACGGCACCGGCCCCTTCGGACTGGGCCTTTTCCATCGCTTCGAGGATGCGTTTTGCCTTGGTGACTTCGGCATCAGAAGGTGAATAGACCTCGTTGGCGAGGGTGATCTGGCTTGGGTGGATCGCCCATTTACCTTCGCAGCCCAGAACCATGGCGCGTGCGGCTTGCGCGCGATAGCCGTCCGGATCGGAGAAATCCCCAAACGGACCATCAATCGGGCGCAGGCCATTGGCGCGGGCCGCAACCACCATGCGGGCAATGGCGTAATGCCACATGTCACCCCAGTGATAATCGCGCGGATTATCGCCATCCTTGTCGGTCAGAACGCCATAATGCGGGTTCGGGCCGCCAATGCCGGTTGTCATCGCCTTGGTCGAGGCGGCGTAATCGGCGACACCGAAATGCAGACTTTCATTGCGCGGGGAGCCCGCGGCAATTTTATGGATGTTTTGCATGCCAAGCGCGGTTTCAATGATCAGCTCGAACCCGATGCGCTTTTTGCGGCCCTTGGCCGTTTCGATCTGGGTTGCCATCATATCAAGGGCATAGACGTCGGCAGCGGTTCCGACCTTCGGGATCATGATCAGGTCAAGCCGGTCACCGGCCTGTTCGAGAACATCGACGACGTCACGATACATATAATGGGTATCAAGACCGTTGATGCGCACCGACAGGACCTTGTCGCCCCAGTCGATATCGTTGATGGCCTCGATGATGTTTTTGCGCGCCTGTTCCTTGTCACTGGGCGCAACGGCGTCTTCCAGATCAAGGAAAATGGCATCGGCCTTGGATTTTGCGGCCTTTTCAAACAGTTCGATCCGGCTGCCGGGAACGGCAAGTTCGGACCGGTTCAGGCGTGCCGGGGCCGGGGTCGGTGTGGTGAAGCTCATGGTAACGTTTCTCCAGAACCTGTCATTTCAATCAGTGCGTCGCAGGCGATGGATCATCAATTGATCATCGCGCGAAGCATGTGGCGTATTCTTGCGTCCCGTTTTCGGGATCGTACCGTGGCCGCCGTGACAGTTATGTGGCCTGCGATCATTGTGCGTCGCAGTAAACCTGTGGGTAATTTAGGGTGCGGATGCGAATGCTGGCAAGTTTTAAAACACTTATGTCTCTAGTGCTTTTGGCGCACGCGACCCGTAAATCAGAAAAACTCGAGATAAGCCGGATAAAGCAATAGCCCCTTAACCGGACTGTCGTTAGATTACCGGCGATACCGGGAACGCCATCGGTTGCGGGCCCTTAGACCCCATCAGCAGGTAGTATCGAACGCCCCATGCGTCGCGCTTATTCCATTGTTGTTTCTGCCGGACTGGCACCTGCGCTCATTCTGGGTGCGTGCCTGGTGCTGGCCGTTTCACCGACACTGGTGCCAGCCGAGCTTTCCGGATTGGTGCGATATGGGCCGTTCTTGCTTGCCGTGCTGGGCGGGGCGATTGGCTGGTGGTTTAACCGCGGGCGCGCGGTTTTTGTCATGTTGCTGCTGCTGGTTTGCTACTGGCTTTTGGTGGGTAACGGGGCCGGCATTTCGGCCGAGGGGCTGGCGTTCTTGCGGGTCGCGACACTTTATCTGATCCCGATCAATCTGCTTTTGCTGGGCTTTACGGCCGAACGCGGCGTTTTGAACCCGCGGGGCATTGCCCGGATGCTGGTTCTGGGATTGCAGATCTTTGTCATGCTGATGCTGGCCGGCCAACCCGATGTCGGGTCAGCCCTGCATCGCGTGCTTGATACGCGCTTTTTTGTCAGTACCGGTATTTTGGGCGCAATGCCCCATCCGGCGATGATCATATCCGTCATCTCGGTGATCTTGCTTCTGATTCGGCACAAGCCGCTTGAAACCAGCTTTGCGGCCGCGATCATCGCCATTGATGTGGCAACGGTGATGGGCACCGGCATTATTCAATATGGATATCTGGCAGCAACCGGCGTGGTTCTGGCGGGGCTTGCGCAGGAAGCCTGGCGGATGGCATTCGTTGATGATCTGACCGGATTGCCGGGGCGGCGTGCCCTTGGTCATGCGATGGCGGAACTTGGCAATCAATATGCGATCGCGATGCTTGATGTTGATCACTTCAAGAAGTTCAACGACACCTATGGCCATGATGTTGGCGATATCGTTTTGAAAAAGGTCGCGCGGGAGCTTGCGCGCGTCGGCGGAGGTGGCAAGGCATACCGTTATGGCGGCGAAGAATTTGCCGTGCTGTTTGCCGGACGCAGTGCCGAGCGGGCAGCAGAGCCGCTTGATGCGCTTCGCAAACGGATTGCAGAGAACAAGATCACTCCGCCGGAAAAATCAAAATCCGTTTCCGTCACCATTTCAGTTGGTGTGTGCGAACGCGATGAAGACACCACCGACCCGTGGGCGGTCCTTAAAAGTGCGGACCAGAAGCTTTATCAGGCTAAGCAATCCGGCCGTAATCGCGTGGTGATTTAAAGTTCGTCAAATTTGAAGACAAGACGCATCGAGCCCGCCGTGTTGGCGAGGGTCGCCAGACAGTTGGCGGCGCGTTCCGGCGGAATGGCGACGGCAAAGCGCAGGGTATAAATCCGCGCATCCTTTTCATCGGTTGCCGATGCCCCCAGACGGACGATGTTGGCGTTATATTCGATAAAGATTTCCGACAGGCGTGCGATCAGGCCCGGCTGATCAATCCCCGAACATTCGATCAGATGGGTCGCACCCGGCGCGGTTGTCATTTCCGGGGCGGCGGCAATGGCTTCGACCATGATGTCGGCATTGCCAAGGGACAGTCCGCGCAGCACAGCCTCGCATTCGGATATCGGGCATTCGTCGGGAAGTTCGCAACTGGTTTCAAACTTCGCGACATCGCCGTCGAGCGAAAAGGAGGTTGGGCCAAGGTTTGTGCCGATATCAAACAGTCGTCCGGTGATATCGGAAATCAAACCGACGCGGTCATCGCAGGAAATGGTGATCCGGGTGTTGGCATTCATTGGTGCGCTCCGTCCTAGGTCCCTTATCGGGCTTTGCCCTTGTGATCAGCTGACCATAACACCGCAGCGATACAAGATGCAGTGATTTTGTCGACCGGATGGCTACGCGCCAAGGGTGTAATACGTTGTGCAAAGGTGATTGGATGCGCCTTTGTTATCACAATCATATGATTGAACTGATACGCGATGATGGGCCGTATGCCTTCCTGTGACAGCAACAATTCGACGTTGAAATTCCACGTTGGTTAACAGGAGATAGGACCATGTCTGCGATCAAATCGTCTCTCATTGCCGTTGCGACCGCTGCCAGCCTGACCTTTGGTGCAATGTCCGCCAAAGCAGCTGACATCGTTGATACCGCCGTTGCCGCCGGTTCGTTCAACACGCTTGTAGCGGCCGTGCAGGCGGCCGGACTTGTCGATACGCTTAAAGGCGAAGGTCCGTTTACGGTCTTTGCACCGACCGACGAAGCCTTTGCCAAACTGCCGGCAGGCACCGTTGAAGACCTTCTTAAGCCGGAGAACAAGGACAAGCTTGTTTCCATCCTGACCTATCATGTGGTGCCGGGCAAAGTGATGTCGGGTGACATCGCAGGCAAGGAAATGATGGTTGCCAGTGTCCAGGGTGACAGCATTGATGTGAATGCCATGAATGGTGTCATGGTCGATGAAGCCACTGTGGTCAATGCCGATATCGAGGCTGACAACGGTGTTATTCACGTGATCGACACCGTGATCATGCCGGGCATGTAAGCCCGCACACATCGACATAAAATACCCGATATAAGATACGAAGCCCGGTGCAAATGTGTGCCGGGCTTTTTTTCTGCTGGGGCTTGTTTGCAGATTGTACGCCGGAACAAGCAAGCGCAAAGCAGGTGGGCGAAAGAACAAAGGCCCGACGCAGTAACGTCGGGCCTTTGACTGGCGCGCCCGGAAGGATTCGAACCTCCGGCCTTCTGATTCGTAGTCAGATGCTCTATCCAGCTGAGCTACGGGCGCTTTTACGCTTGTATAAATGGTAAAGGCCCGACGCGGTGACGTCGAGCCTTTCACTGGCGCGCCCGGAAGGATTCGAACCTCCGGCCTTCTGATTCGTAGTCAGATGCTCTATCCAGCTGAGCTACGGGCGCTTGCCTTAATTTCCGGCGGTTTGCAAAGGGCTGCTCCCCGTCGGCGGAGCGGAACTTATGCAAACGAGCATGCCATTGCAAGCAGTAAATTTGAATTTTTGCCATTTTTTCCGAAGGCGCGGTTTACCTGACTGCTACGCCCCTGTTTTGCCCGGCTTTGTTCGCTTTGAAGTGAATAAGGACAAGACTCGGCAAAAAAGGGGCAAATGCGTCTTGTTCCATAAGTGGTCGTAGACTAAGATGCTTTCAATCCCGGGGGAGCAGGGGCTTGTTTCACCTAGATAAAAAGGCAGGCCCAGGGAGATTCGCATATTTCTACTTAGGTAATAGATCGAAATGGCCGTTCGTAAAACCTACCTCGCCGTAATCGGCACCGCCCTGATGCTGGGGGGATGTTCTTTTTCTTCTGAGGCCCTGTGGCCGACACTTGCCGGTGAAGAGGAAACGACGCAGCAAAACGTCGTTGCCAATCAGCCGGTTGGTGCCGATGCCATCACCAGCTATGACGTTGCTGCAAGCACGGAACCGCTGACTGGGGTATCTCAGACCGGAACCTTTGTTGGTACCAAGGTCGAGAACATGCAGCAGGAGCTGAACCGTCTCAAATCCGCTTTGAGCAATCATAGCAACGAACTGCAGCAGCTGCGTGGACAGACCGTCGCGCACTCGCAGGCCTATCACGGCACGGTTGCCGCGATCAGTGCCCGTCTGCAGGTAGGCACCACGCCGGGCAACCCGGTTCTGGTGCAGCAGTGGAACACCGCACAGTCCGAACTGGATCGTGTGAATGATGACATTGCCGCGCTGAACTCGCTGGCCAACAAGGTTGCTGCCGACAGCACGCTGTCGACCTTCCTGCTTGAGTCGGTTCGTTCGGCCTATCAGGTTTCAGGCGCTGTTGACGAAGACCACCGTCAGCTGGCCCTGCTTGAAGACGAAACCAACCGCACCACGGTGCTGATTGATCGTCTTCTGAACGAAATCAGCGAAAGCCTTGCCCGTCAGACGTCTTATGTCAGCACAGAACGCGCGAACCTCAATGCGCTGGCTCTGGCTGTCAAGAATGGCGAGATCTTCGGGGATTCCCTTTCCAAACGTGTCTTCCAGTCGCAGGCTGCACCGGCATCAAGCGGTCAGCGTATGGCAACCGCACCAAGCGACCGTCCGCTTGTCGTGATCCGTTTTGATACGGCGAGCGTCAAGTACGAGCAGGCGTTGTATAACGCGGTGAACCGCGTTCTTGAACGTCGCCCGCAGGCAAGCTTTGATGTGGTTGCGGTGACACCGAATCGTGGTACCCCGGCGCAGGTTGCGCTGAATGCCAATAAATCCAAGCGCAACGCGCAGGCAGTTCTTCGGTCACTGACCGATATGGGCATGCCAAGCTCGCGCGTGCGTGCTTCCGATGCGACCAGCGCATCTGTCTCGGCAAACGAGGTGCACGTCTTCGTGCGCTAAGTCCTGTCGGACACCAACGGATTTTAAGAACGGCTAGCGGGTGCTTCGGGAGATCGAAGCACCCGTTTTTTATTTCGGGTCATGCCGGTCAGGTTATTTCGCCTGATCCGGTCAGCCGGAAAAACAGAAGCCAGAAAACAGAAGGCTGATATGGGCGATCTGGTTAATCTGCGTCAGGCACGCAAACGCAAGCAACGCGACGAAAAGGCGCGCAAGGCCGATCAGAACCGCTTGCTGCACGGGCGCACGCGTGGCGAACGTACCGTGACCGAGCACGAACGCCAGAACGCCGAAAAGCAGCATGACGGGCACAAGCGTGAAAAGCCGACCAGTGGTGAGGAAGACCAAGCCTCCGAGGTCAGCGAAAATAACGTGGTTTCAATCTTCGCATCTGATGATCCGTTCGACAGCGAAGTCAAATAGCGGCCCAATCATTCAAGTGAACAAGAAGATGCCGATGCCGATCCCATGCGGATAAACCGCGTGGGTTGCTTTGTTGGTCAGTGAGATGTGATCAGGGGGCAGAGAACCGTTGCCCGCGTGTGATGTGCAGTGGCAATGGCGTGTTGCCATCGTTGCGGATCAAACGGGCAGGTGTCGGCCGTTGCACAAGGTGGCTCGGCATCACCGGCAGTGCCGGGTATTCAAATCGCGGCATCGGAAATTGCATTCCGTCTGCCGGTCGCAAGTCTTCAGGCGCAATATGAACGGATCACGGGGATCAGTTCAGCAGCGTTTCCGCTTCGCGTTTGGCCTGATCAAGGGCCTCATCCCATCCCATCAACCAGTCTTCATGATCACGGCAGTCAGACGGATAGGGGTTTTCGGTCAGACGGTGGGCATCGATCCCGGCCGAGAAACCGGAACCATAGGCCGAATTCGGCAGATGGCGTTCCTGAACCACCGGCGCATGGGTTTCATACAGGCTGTTGCGAAATGCCGGCAACGAACACAGCACACCATCATCGATGCCAAGCGGGTAGGCCATCATCATGGCGGTGCCAAGCGAGGTGATCGACAATTCTTCACCCGCCGTCATGCGGATCAAGCCGGCCAGTTGAAGATTGGCGATGGCATTGTCGATGCGGCGCTGCAAGTCAGGGCCGTCCTGGATGGCAACCTGATTGCCATAATCGTCGGTACAGAAAAGGGACAGGACACGGCGCAGCAACATGCTGCGATCAAGATTTGCCTCGGCGCTGCGCAGTACGGTCAGCATCAAGGTCGGGTCGCCAGGCGCGAAATCCATAGAACTGGACATTCATGGGCCTCCGTTCGGGTCTAAACGAATTCCCTCCCAAGTCGGCAGCGATTATCTCTTGGCCTTGCTCTCTCGGTCTTGCTCTCTTGGTCTTGAGCGGAGGCAAAGCCCTGCTGCTTTTTCTTATTATAGTTTGCAGATATGTTGCCAACTTGTGAAGACAAGATTTCGCTTATGCGGAATTTTTTGTTCTTGGCAGTGAACAAAAACACTTTGACGGCGTAACAATCTGAAAACAGGTGCCTATTGCCGTTGCTGCGCTGCGGAAGAATTTGGTGAAAATTTTTCCTGATTTGGTGTGGCTTGGGCCAGGTAGCAGCACTCTCGGCCTTGGTGCATCGGCGCAGATCGCCTCAGGTCGCGTTCTTGCCGGGTTTTGTGGCCGTGGACGCGGTCTTGCCATCCGGGTTGCGCCAGACGCGCACGCGATTGCGACCGCCTTCCTTGGCGGCATATAGGGCCTTGTCGGCCTTTTCGATGATTTGCTCGGTCGTGCGGTTCTTGGTCATCGGGGCGGCACCGATGGAGGCCGTGACTGGCAATATCGTCTCGTCCGAGATGGCGACCGGCGATGCCTCGATCACGCGACGCAGGCGTTCGAGAACGCGGGCGCATTGTTTCATGTCGGCATTGGGCAGGCAGACCAGGAATTCCTCACCGCCATAGCGATACACCTTGTCAAACGGGCGCACATGCGATTGCAGGATCCCCGCCACTGATTGCAAAACCAGATCACCGGCCTGATGGCCATAGGTATCGTTAACCGATTTAAAGTGATCAAGGTCGACCAGCGCGATCGCGGTCGGGACCCCGGTCCTGATCGCACGTTCGCGTTCGGCATTAAGATCACCCATCATGGTCTGCCGGTTATAGGTGCCGGTGAGAGGATCGACATCTGAGCGCGCGGTGCGAAACGCACGTTCAAGGCGGCGGAGCTGGGCAAAGAACGATTCTGCGCGCAGGGCCATCATGTCGAACTCGGCCGAATCGACTTCGTGATCGACATCATGTGCACTCAAAAGTCGTTTTGCCGACTCGTGAAGTTGCTGATGGGTGGTTGCCAGGGCGCGCATGGCGGGCTGGTCAATCAGGCGGTTATGGCGATTAAGCGCGTACCACGCCCCGAAATCACAATCATGATCGTCTTCGTCGGTGTCAGATGGCGTCCCCGAATCCGCCAGAACCAGCTTACGGTTCCAGCGCAGCAAAAGGGCGATATGTTCACCCAGTGCCTTTTCAAGTTCGGCAAGAATGTCGCGTTCGGCATCGGCCATCCCGCCATCGGCAATGCTTTCGGGCATTTTATGGCCCTTGGATCTGCCTTTAGCTGGCGGGGTATCTGCCTTGGCCGGTTGCGACTTGTCACTCATTCGGAAGGCCCGGATTGGTGTTACGAAAAGATTTCGCCAAAGGTCTGTTGTAACAGGCGATCAAGTTCCGCCATAGGAATATCGACGCCAAGATCTTTCAGGCTGGTGACACCGTGTTCAGAGATGCCACACGGCACGATTCCACCGAAATGCGTCAGGTCCGGGGCGACATTGATCGCAATACCGTGGAACGTCACCCAGCGGCGCACGCGTACGCCAATGGCGGCGATCTTGTCTTCGCGGCCATCATCGCGCACCACCCAGATGCCAACACGGCCATCGCGCCGTTCGCCTTTGACGCCCAACAACGCCAGGGTGCGAATCACCCATTCTTCAAGGTTATGAACATAGACCCGGACATCGCGACCGCGATTCTTAAGGTCGAGCATCAGATAAACCGTGCGCTGACCCGGCCCGTGATAGGTATATTGCCCGCCGCGGCCCGCGTCATAGACCGGAAAGCGATCCGGATCGACAAGGTCCTCGGCATGGGCACTGGTGCCGGCCGTGTAAAGTGGCGGATGTTCAAGAAACCAAACAAGTTCATGGGCTTCGCCAGCATGAATGGCCTCTGCGCGGGCTTCCATTTCTGCAAGGGCTTCGGGGTAGGAAACCAACTCCGGGGTGGTGCGCCACTCGGGGATTTGCGCGGTTGGGGCGTTGCTTTGCATTTTTCCTGTCAAATAAGTGAAATGAGCCCTTGATCAGGGGATACCAATTTGCTATCTCCCTTTCCGCACCAAGGCAAGCCCACTTAATTACCTCAAGGGCTTTGCTGCAAAACATATGCGGTCGTGGCGGAATTGGTAGACGCGCAGCGTTGAGGTCGCTGTGGGCTAACCCCCGTGGAAGTTCGAGTCTTCTCGACCGCACCATTATCTGGCCTCCCGGTCAATCGGGAAGGTCACGAAAAAGAACCCGTCAGCAATGGCGGGTTTTTTCGTTTGTGGACCTTCCCCATATATCCCCTACAATGGTTTGAATACGGCAATGGATCGGTTGGTGTGCGTCATCACGCGGTTGCGGCATAAACAATTGATTTATTGTGCGGTGCCGCGTTGAAAATTACGCAATGCAGCCCCTTGGCGAAGAATGAACTGAGTGCTTCAATCGCGGGCCAAACTCATTTAGTCTACCGGTCCCGCTAGAGTGAATTATCAGGATTTAACCGATTGACGGTTAATTTATGTAAATACCTGAAATCAAAGGTATTATAATGGCAAATAGAAATGACAAGCTGCGCGAAGCAGCTTTGGACTATCACCGGTATCCCACCCCGGGGAAATTGTCCGTAACGGCAACCACCACCCTTGCAAACCAGCGTGACCTTGCCCTGGCCTATTCGCCGGGCGTCGCGTTTGCGTGCGAGGAAATCGTCAAAAACCCCGATACCGCAGCTGATTACACCGCGCGCGGCAACCTGGTCGGGGTGATTTCGAACGGTACGGCCGTGCTTGGCCTTGGTCCGATTGGCCCGCTGGCGTCCAAGCCGGTGATGGAAGGCAAGGCGGTTCTGTTCAAGAAGTTCGCCAATATCGATGTTTTCGATTTGGAAGTGAACGAAACCGACCCGCAGAAATTTATCGATATTGTCGCAGCGCTGGAGCCGACTTTCGGGGGTGTTAACCTCGAAGACATTAAGGCACCGGAATGCTTCATCATCGAAGAGGCATTGCGCAAGCGCTGCAACATTCCGATTTTCCACGATGACCAGCACGGTACGGCAATCTGTGTTGCCGCCGCGGTCCTCAATGGACTGCGTGTGACCGGCAAGGATATCAACAAGGTTCGCCTTGTCACATCAGGTGCCGGTGCAGCCGCCTTGGCGTGTCTGAACCTTTTGGTTTCCATGGGTTTGCCCAAGCACAACATCACGGTCACCGACCGGTTTGGTGTGGTCTATAAGGGCCGGGCCGAGGAAATGGATCCGTGGAAGGCCGAATACGCGATTGAAACCAACGCCCGTACGTTAAGCGATGTGATCGAAGGCGCTGATATCTTCCTGGGTCTTTCAGCGCCGAACGTGATGGGCGAGGATGAGCTTCGCAAGATGGGCGAAGGCCCGATCATCATGGCGCTGGCCAACCCGACACCGGAAGTTTCCCCGGAACTGGTCAAGGAAATCCGCCCGGACGCGGTTATGGCCACCGGTCGTACGGATTATCCGAACCAGGTGAATAACGTTCTTTGCTTCCCGTTCCTGTTCCGTGGCGCGCTTGATGTCGGCGCTACCGAGATCAACGAAGAAATGAAGATCGCCGCAGTCCATGCCATCGCCGATCTGGCAACTGCCGAGGTTTCCGATGTTGTGGCAACCGCCTATGGCGGGGGGGGGGT
>NZ_LPXK01000004.1:0-33458 GCF_001618185.1 Thalassospira sp. MCCC 1A02898
GCGTCGGTGCATCGGCAACGCCCGCAACATCAACGGTGATTGAGCCGGTCGTTGTTGCAACATCCGATCCATCTGCCGAAGTCGCCGTTACACCAAGATCGAAAGAACCACTAAAGTCTTCCGCTGGCGTGATCGTCAGCCCTTCAAGTTGCTCAGAGCTCAGCGTCCACGTGCCGTCACCATTATCAGTACCAGCCGACAAGGCAGCACCTTCCGGAACGCCGGAGATCGTAATTGTCAGGGTTTCACTGGAATCCGTAAGGCCTGCATCGATATTAAGTGCGATGGCATTGTCTTCGTTTCCGGAAGCATCAGACAAATCCAGCGTTGGGGCATCAGCAACGCTCGTGACATCAACAGAGATCGAACCGGTCGTCGTCGCGACATCTTCGCCGTCAGCCGAAGTCGCCGTCACGCCAAGGTCAAACGATCCGCTGAAATCCTCAGGCGGGGTGATCGTCAGTCCTGCAAGCTGCTCAGAGCTTAGCGTCCATGTCCCGTCACCGTTGTCAGTCCCGGCAGACAGCGATGCACCATCCGGAACGCCGCTTATCGTGATGGTGAGTATTTCGGAATTGTCGGTCAGGCCCGCATCAATATTAAGTGCAATCGCACCATCTTCATTGCCGGATGCATCGCTGATATCTAGCGTCGGTGTATCGGCGACGCCTTCAACGTCAACAGTGAGGTTTTGCATCACAACGGCGGTATCATCACCATCGGTGGTCGAAACCAAAACCGAAAGATCGATTTCGCCGCTGAAGTTTTCCGCAGGCGTGATGCTCAGGCCTTCGAGTTGATCCGAACTCAGCGTCCAGGTGCCATCCCCATTATCCGTCCCGGCAGAGAGCGTTGCACCATCTGGCACACCTTCAATGGTGATCGAAAGGTTTTCACTGCCATCCAGAAGTTCGGTATCGATATCAAGCGCGATCGCGCTGTCTTCAGTACCACTGGCGTCGGAGACATCAAGCGTTGCGCCGTCCGCGACACCGGTGACGTCAACGGTGAAGCTGGCATTTGTTGTCGCAACACTGCCATTGGCTTCGCGACTGGTTGCCGATATGTCGAGATCAATCGATCCGCTGAAATTATCCGGCGGCGTCAGGGTCAAACCGCTCAGCTGTCCGGGCGTGAGGGTCCAGGTACCATCGCCATTATCGGTACCAGCCGAAAGAACAGCCCCGTCGGGCAAACCGGAAATCGTGATGGTGAGCGTTTCACTGCCGCCATCAAGGTCATTAAGCGATGCCGACAGATCAAGGGCAATGGCACTGTCTTCAGCACCGGTGACATCATCCGCACTCAGAGACGGCGCATCAGCGACCTTGGGGTCTTCGACCTCAAGCTCGTCCTCCGTATCAAGTTCATCCTCAAGAAGAAGCTCGTCTTCTTCTTCAAGCTCGTCTTCGGCAACCGCGGCTTCTGGAGCTGCTGCTTGTTCAACAGTTGGAATGAAATCGGGCCGAAGACCCTCGTCCGTGCCCGGGCCAGGTTCGTCGCGGTCACCGCGCAGGGCATTGGTATCATTGGTCGCAAGCGGAATTTCCGGCAAATCAACCGTGCTCGGCTCCGATTGCAGGGACAGGTCATCTGCCCCGTCTGATCCAAGATTGCTTTGGAATGTGTCAGCGCCGGTATCGAGATTGTTTTCAATCTCGGCTGCTTCGTTCAAGGAAATGGTCTGTTGTTCGGTGGCTTCTCTGGCCTGCGCACGTTCCTGGCGCTGGGCAGCGGCATTCTGGCGCTGGAAAGCTTGTTGTTCCTCGCCTTGCGGATTTCGGATCTGGGTACCGTAATGAACCGATCCCAGTTCCTGTTCCTGCGGACGCGCGGAACTGTCCTGGTCGTCATGCAATTCGACCAGTTCATCACCCTCGCCATCCTGACCAAGCGAACGCTCCAGATCCTCTGTCGAGGCCTGGTGGTCAAGATCACTCCGACCTTCGTCAGAGCGGGAATTTTCAGTATCGCGCGCGTCGTCCGCCATCTAACCCATTCTCCGTAAAGTGCGGAACAGGATAGGCTCATCCCACACTTCTATACCATAGTATAGATTCACTGGTAGCAACCAGCGAAATGTACGGCCAGGCAGTAGAAATGAGTACCATTTCCAGCGGGACCAAAATTGCTCAGCGTTCGCTAAACGCTTGATCAAGCGAGACATAGACCGGCTTCAACAGATATTGAAGAAGGGTCCGCTCCCCGGTCTGTATATCGGCCTGAACCGTCATACCGGGTATGATCTTCTGAGCTGCCGCACCTTCGCCAACTGCATCGGCTTCCAGCGCAACTTTACCCTTATAATACGGACGTCCATCTTCATCAACAAAAGTAGAGGCCGATATCGATACCAATTCACCCTGAATCCCGCCATAGCGGATGAAATCAAACGCACTGACCTTGACCGTGACCGGCTGCCCAAGGTGAACATGGCCGATATCCTCGGTCGAAATCCGGGTTTCGGCGATCAAAACATCATCAACCGGTACCAGCTCCATCACCACCTGTGCAGGGGCAATCACCCCGCCAATCGTGGTAAACTGAAGGCCCTTGATATAGCCCCGCGTGGGCGCAATGATTTCAAGCCGGTTCACACGGTCCCGCAATTTGCGAAGCGCTTCGCGGGCCTGGGCGATTTCGCCACCCAGACGTCCAAGTTCGGTAATGGCCTCTTCGCGTTGTGTTTTTTCAAGCTCGTTCAGGCGCAAATTTGCCTCGGCGATGGTTTCACGCGCCCGCGCCTTTTCGGCAATCACACCCGAAAGGTTGCCTTGGGCCTCGTTCAGTTCGCGCTGGATATTAAGAAACAACACCTTGGAATTAAGCCCCTGCTCATAGAGCGAACGGCGCATGGTGACTTCCTGGCTCAGCAGATCAACCGATTTGCGAAGGGTTGCTTCCTGCTCGCTCAGTTGGGCCAGTTCGGCATTGCGTTCCTTGATCTGGACCTCAAGGATTTCGCTTTGGTTGGCATCAAGCTCGGTCTGGATGCGATAGATCTCATCCTGATTCTGCGCAAGTTCCGGATATTGCACCATCAGGGTGGTGAAATCCGGTTCGCGGCTCTCGGCCAGGGCCCGGTAACGTTCGGCTTCAAGCTGCAAGTTGCCAAGCCGTGTTTCGGTCTGGGACAGTTCCGCCTGCGCCCCGTCGGCCTTGAGACGGATCAGAACCTGCCCTTTTTCCACAAGGTCACCATCGCGCACCATGATCTGTTCAATGATGCCGCCTTCAAGATGCTGGATCTTGTTGACCGCACTTGTTGGCATGACCTGCCCGAATGTGATCGCAGTTTCCTTGATTTCGGTGGTCGCAGACCATGCGATCAAGGCAAGGAAGCCAACCGAAAGCATCACCATCGCAGATCGCACAAAGACGGAAATCCCGCCTTCTTCAAGCAGGACCGCGTGCGACAAATACCGCGCCATGCGCCGGGATCGCCGGAACCGCTGGATCGCAGTATCCTGAACTGCTGCTTCGTTCATAGGTAGCCTCCGTCTATCACTTGCTGCTTGATCCGTGCGGGCGGCCCGTCGCCGCGCAACTGGCCGCCTTCAAGCACAAGAATGCGGTCCGCCAAATCCAGATGACTTGGTCGATGGGTAATCAGGAAAATGGTCGAACCGCCCCGCAGACGATTGATCGTGCTTTGGAAGGCACGGTCGGCCCGCTGGTCGAGACCATTGGTGGGTTCATCAAACAAAATGATCGGCGCTTCGCGCACAAACGCACGCGCCAGCGCAAGTCGTTGCAGGAAACTGGCCGAGAAGCGGGACGAATGCTGATCACCAACACGGGTCTTGAACCCGTTGGGAAGGGCTTCGACGTCATCAAGGATCCCTGCTGACATACAGGCCATGCGCAGATCGTCATCGGTTGCGACCGGATTGGCCAGACGCAGGTTTTGCGCAATCGACCCACGGAAAAACTCGATATCCTGCGGCACATAGGAAATGGCCTGACGCAAGGTTTGCGGGTCCATCTGGCGGATATCCGCACCATCAATCAAAACTGCCCCCGCCTGCGGCTGATACATCCCGGCAATCAGCTTGATCAGCGATGATTTTCCCGCCCCGTTCGCCCCGACCACGGCAACCACCTGCCCCGGTTTGATATCGAAATTGACCCCCACCAGAGCCGGATCGGAATCCGCACTGTAACGGAAACTGACCCGTGAAAATGTCACGGCACCATCAAAGCGATGTTGTTCGACCGAACGTGGGACAAGGTCCCCTTCGGGCGCAATGGTCATCAGGCGGTTGATCTGGCGCACACTGCCGCGCAACTGCGCCAGCCGCGGCATGCCGAGAAACGCCTGATTGATCGGGCCAAGAACCCGCCAGGCCAGCATCATCGATGCCACCAGTGCACCGACACTCATTTGGGCTTCCATCACCCGCTGCGCGCCGAAGGCCAGCACAAGGGCACCGGACGTGATCATCAGAACCTGGGCCAATGTATTGATGACGTTATTGACCATCGCCACCCGATAGCCGGAATAGGCCGTATCAGCGGAAATATCGCGAAAGCGTGCCAACCAGCGTTGCTCGGATGCGGTGTATTTCAGTGCCGACATCTTTCCGACGGTCTCGACCAGGAATTCCTGACGGTTGGCACCATGACGACCAAGTTCGGAAACACGGCGTGCAACAATCGGAAACGCAACGATGCCGATCAGTGCGAACGCACCGATCAATGCAATCGGGATCAATGCCAGCCAGCCGCCAAGATAGAACATGACAATCAGGAACAGCGGCACAAACGGCATTTCCATGATCACCAGGGCCATCGGTCCGGTAAAGAATTCACGCACGCTTTCAAAGTCGCGAATACGCGAAATCTGCACCCCCACCGGCGCACGTTCGGTAAAGGCCGGCGGCAAGGACAATAGCCGTTCGAAAATGGCACCACTGACAAGCGTATCAAGGCGCGCACCGAAGTGGCTGACGATCTGACTGCGAAGTGTGCGCAAAACCCAGCTCAGGATCAGGACGATGCCAATCCCGATGGAAAACTGGATCAACATCGGGATCGATCGCGTGCCGATGACCCGGTCATAGATGCCCATGACAAAAATCGGGGTCGCCAGTGCCAGGATGTTCAAAACAAACGTCATCGCCAGCAACTGATGAAGCAGCCCCGAAAACCGGTCGGCAATACCCCCAAACCAGCCGCGCTTATCATCTTCAAGATAACGTTCACGACGATCCGCCGCCGAGAACTGATAAATCTTGCCCGGAAGGGCCGATAGTCTGATGACCATTTCCCGATCCGTGCCACCATCAAAGACGCGCACACCGTTTTCTTCGGGCCGGATCACGACAAGGGCCGTTCCCTCGTCCGGGACAAACAGGCACGGCATCAGGCGTTCGTCGATCAGGTCAAGCGTCGCGTCGATTTCGCGCGACTGATAATTCAGATGCGCCATGACATTGCGGAAATCGGTCAGATCAAGCGCCTGATCCATATGTGGCAGGGCCTCTGCGACCTGACGCGGCAATCCGCGCCATCCCAAGGCCTGAAGCAGCGGCCAGACACATGCGTCAAAATCGGACAGCGCATCGGTGCTTTCCAGCCCCATCCGATAGTTCATCGCATAGTCCATGTTTTCGAGCTTTTTCATCATGCCTTCGACCCCGCTGCTGCCCGGGTGCCGGTATTTTTGGCGGAATCGGCAGTTTTATTCGTGCGGCGCAAAACAGGCACAAGATGCTTGTCGATCAGACGGTATTGCTTGTTGGCCATGGCAATCAGGGAAGGGCGATGCGACACCATCACCAGCGTGCAGTGCTTTTTAAGCTCCACCATCAGGCTGGTCATGATGTTGTCACCCGCCATATCAAGCGAACTGTTGGCTTCGTCAAACAGCACAATGCGTGGGTAATCAATCAGGGCACGGGCAACCGCGATGCGCTGTTTTACACCGCGCGGCAAGGTTTCGGAGGCCTGACCACCAACTTCCGTGTCATAGCCTTCGGGCATGCGCATGACGATGTCATCAAGCCCCAGACGCCGCGAAATCTCGATCACGCGGTCGACGCCGATTTCCTTGCGAAACCCGGTGATGTTTTCAAGGATGGTGCCTTTGAACATCACACCATGCTGCGGCAAATAGGCGATCTGACGACGGGTGGACTCGGCGGTGTAATCGGCCGGGTCCTTGCCATCCAGAAGCACTTCCCCCCGATCCGGGCGCAAGGCCCCCATCAGAAGCCACAAAAGTGTGGTTTTGCCCGTTCCGTTGTCGCCGGTAATGGCGATGGAATCGCCCGGCTCCACCACCAGATCAAGGTTTTCGAAGATCTTTTTGCCATCCGCATGGGAAAACGCGACATTGCGCAACTCGATCTTGCCATCAAGCAGTGGCATTTCCGCCGCGCCAAGCTGGTCTTCTTCTTCGATTTCAAACAGCTCGTTGACGCGCTGACGCGCAACACGAATGTTCTGGAATTGCGTCCACAGGGTCATGGCACGCTGAAGTGGCTGGATCGAACGGCCCGACAACATCGTGCAGGCAGCAAGCCCACCGACCGTCAAAGTCCCGTTAATCACAAAAACACTCCCGACAGAAGCCACCAGTACCATGGTCAGCATCGAAAAGGTCGCGCTGGCATTGACCGCTGTGTGGGCAGAGCGTGCGGCACGCAGATCATCACCCGAACATTGTGTCTGGAGCTGATCATGACGGCGGATCATCAGGTTTTCCATCGCCATCGATTTGATGGTGTGAATACCCGTCAGGGTTTCGATGATGAAGTTATAGCGTCGTTCATCGGACTGGCTGCGATCATCAAGTGCGCCACGCAACTGGTGGCCCAGGAACATCGCGGTCAAAAGGAAGGCCGCAAGAATGCCCAGCGGCACAAGCACCAATTGACCGCCAATCACTGCAATCAGGGCCAGGAACAAGATGATGAACGGCAGATCGACCACCGCACCAATTGCCTGCCCGGAATAGAAGTCGCGCAGCATATTCAGGCTGTTAAGGCGTTGCAGATGAAGACCCGGTGCGGTTTTGCCATAGTCGGTCAAGCTTGCCGACAGCAAATGTCCGACCGCCTGCTGGGAACTGTAATGTTCAAACTTTGCCGCCGAGAGCGAGGAGATATAAGCCCGGCCAAGACGCAGGATCGCCTCAAGCACAAGCGCGCCCAGCACCCCGAAAATCAAAAGGGTCAGTGTCGGGATGGAACTGTGCGGCAGGACCCGGTCATAGACCTGCAAAAGGGTAATCGGCAGCGCAAGCGTCAGCAGGTTGATCACCAACGCTGTGATCAACAGTGCGAAACGGCCGGTGCGCAAGTGCGACAATGTACCGATATTCAATCGAGACCGACGTCTCATCACGCAGGCAAGCTCCAGATCTTGACAAAGTTTACCACCCCAAAGTGGGGGATATATACAATAAGATAGGATGCATACCGGATTGCACCAGCCAAAGCAAGAAAATCGTGACGAGATTACAACCTGATGTGATCCATTCCACCCGGTGTAAACGGGCACGGGTCAGTTATGGGATACATATCAACGATACCCGCACATACTATTCATTACTGCCATCACCGCGCAAGCGATCCAACGCCCGTCGCTCGGCCTTTGTCGGGCGCCCTGCCCCCGCTTCGCGTTCGGCCAAGGGGGCGGTACGGATATCCGACGCAACTTCCTTTTTGGGTGTTCGCGGCGGGGAATGATCGGCATAAAGCGCCTGGGCCTCGGGCGCTGGGCCGCGTCGTTCACCAAGGGCGACAACCTCGACAACGCGCAGGTGCGGCCCCTGAAAGAACTGCAGGCGATCACCGGCAACCACCGTGACGCTGGCCTTGGAAACCGACTGACCATTCAGAACAATATGCCCGGCTTGGCAAGCCTTGCTGGCAAGCGATCTGGTTTTGTAAAACCGCGCATGCCAAAGCCATTTATCAATACGAAGCTTCTCTGCCTGTTCCTTCACGGCCACCGATTTCCTGAAATCAACGGGATATTATACAGTTGGAAAGCAGAACGGCGACCCACAAGGGTCGCCGCTCGATACATGATATCTGAAACGATCAGCCCTTGGCTTCAAGCATTTCCTTAAGCTTGGCAAACGGCGAATCTTCATTGATCTGGTTGGCTTTTTCCGGCGCCTGATTGCGGCCACCACCGGGCTTGCCACCGCGGCCACCTTTGCCACCGCCCTGGTTCGGACGATTGCCGCCCTTGCCTTTCGGGCCACCTTTGCCGCCACCACGGGCTTCCTGACGCGGGCCACGCTGACCACCACGGTTTTGTCCGCCACCGCGTTTGCGACGATCAACACGGACGAAGTATTTGACTTCGACCAGTTCGTCACCATCGGCGTCGGTTTCAACCGCCGGCGTTTCCGAAGTTGCTTCGGCAGACGCATCCGCAGCAACCTCTGCCGGTTCTGCCTTTGCTTCAGCCGGTGCGGCTGGCTCCTCGGCCGGGGCATCAGCCTTGGCTTCGGTTGCAGCCGCCTCGGAACCCTCTGCGGTTTCAGGTTCGGCTTTGCCCGCTTCAGGCTTTGCTTCCTCAGGCTTGGCTGCCTTGGCAGCTTCTTCAGCCTTTTTCTCAGCTTCCTTGGCTTCAAGTTCGGATTTCTTGACCTTGGTTACCTCGGCACGCCAGCCAAGTGCGGTAAACACACCTTCGGCCTGTTCGACCGTGCAGCCCAAAAGCGACAGCAGATCAGGATCCGGGCGCACCTTGCCATCGTTTTCACGCGCCTTCTGACGCAGAAGGGCGGCAAAACGTTCAAGCATGTCGACACGCGCAGCAAGCGGGCCAACCGGCATGTAACCGGCAGCCAGGTAGAAGCCCTTGGAATTCGCACGGTCATTGGGGACCGAGGTCCGGCCTGCCGGCGGCAGTTCCGGAAGGGCATCAAGTTCACGTGCAACCGCCCACAGAATGCCGCGCAGCTCAACCGGATCTGGTTTGAGCGCATCGAGCACATGGACGGTTTCAACACCCAGACGCACGCCAAGCTTGGCAAGTGCCTTGCGGTCTTCGTCCGACAGGTCCTTGACCAGACTTTCGAGTTCCGAACGCGGCACACAGCCCAGACCTTCGTTCAACTGGAACAAAAGTCCGCGAATCGGCCCGGACAGCTGACAGTCGCGCAGACGGGTCAGCATTTTAAGGCGCGTTTCGATATGGGAATTGATGAAATTCTGCAGACGGGTGCGTACCCGTTCGCGGGTCGGACCGTCAAAGAACTCGCTGTCGATGACCTGAACTTCGGGCGACAGAACCGTGTCACCTTTTTTCAGCACACCAACCGGCGAACCGTTCCACAGCACCTGAAGCTGGCCGTTTACTGCGAACTTGTCGTCTTCGTCAGTTTCAAGTTGTTTGACACGTTGGGCGATTTCGCCGGTCAACGCGCGACGTGCGGCACTGGCAATCGCCTTGCCTTCAAAAGCAGCATCGGTTTCATCAGCAATGAAACGGAATCCGTCGAGACGGCCGACAAATTCACCTTCGACCTGTACTTCACCATTCGCAGTGATGGTAGACATGAGTTCAGACTTGTCCTTGAGACTTTTCAATAAAACCGAGGTCCGTCTGTCAACGAACCTTTGGGTCAGGCGTTCATGTAGCACATCTGAGAGCTTGTCCTCAATGGCCCGCGTGCGTTCCTGCCAATGATTGGCATCTTCGAGCCAGTGATGCTTATGCGATACATATGTCCAGACGCGAATACCTGCCAAACGTGATGACAACTGGTCAATATCACCATCATAACGATCCAGACGCAAGATTTGTTCGCCCAACCAGTCAATGGGCAGTTTGCTTCCGGGTTTCGCAAGATAGCGATAGATAGATGTTAGCAGCCTCGGATGGGCATCGGTATGGATATTTCTGAAGTCGGGAATCTGGCAGATTTCCCACAATAATTGCACCCGATCCGGGGCGGTTGCGATGCGTGCGACGTCCTCGTTGCGCGCCAGATGATCGAGCATGATCTCGTCAACCGGTTCGCGCGCCAAAATAAGGGTCGGGTCATCCGACCGCCGGCGCAGCGATTTCTGCAGCGCATCCACGGTGCGAAAATCAAGTCGCGCGTTGCGCCAGAACACTTTTGCAAGCGGCTCGAACTCGTGTTCTTCGATCTGTTCGATAATGTCGGGATCAATCCCCGAAAGATTTCCGGTTACCCCAAACGTGCCATCATTCATGTGCCGCCCGGCACGACCGGCAATCTGCGCTGTTTCAGCCGCGGTCAGGCCACGATTGAACTTGCCGTCAAACTTACTCATCGCGGCAAAGGCCACGTGGTTGAGATCAAGGTTCAAGCCCATGCCGATTGCGTCCGTCGCAATCAGATGTTCGACCTCGCCATTCTGGAACATCTCGACCTGGGCGTTACGCGTGCGCGGGCTCAGCGCGCCAAGTACCACAGCTGCCCCGCCCTTCTGACGGCGCACCAGTTCGGCAACGGCGTAAACTTCCTGGGCTGAAAATGTCACCACCGCCGACTGGGACGGCAGGCGCTGGATTTTCTTCGCCCCGTTATAGGTCAGAGTCGAAAACCGCTCCCGGCGATCAAATTCGACATTATCAACCAGCTTGCGGATCACTGGACGAATGGTTTCCGCCCCCATGAACATGGTTTCATGACGTCCGCGCGCATGCAAAAGCCGGTCGGTGAAGACATGACCGCGTTCCGGGTCCGCACACATCTGGATTTCATCAATCGCCAGGAAATCAACCTGCTTGGCGACCGGCATGGCTTCGACAGTACACAGGAAATAACGCGCAGTTTTCGGAAGGATGCGTTCTTCGCCGGTGATCAATGCCACCGCACCCTTGCCGACCTTGGCGACCGCGCGGTCATAGTTTTCGCGCGCCAGAAGCCGTAACGGGAACCCGATCATCCCGGTCGTATGTGCCAACATCCGTTCCATGGCGAGATGGGTCTTGCCGGTGTTGGTCGGCCCCAATATGGCAAGGATACGAGGACCGGTTCGGGTTGAAATCTGCATCAAACTTTTCCAATCGACAGCCCAATGATCCGGGCCATCGCAATCATTGGGCCTTTCAACACACCTCTAGAAGGAATGTCAAGCAATGCTACAGGGCGGCAACCACCGCACTTAGCGGCATGTGACTTTTATCGAGCCATTTCGGACTTCGTTGAAGTTGTCTTGTCACAGAAGGCTGCAAACCGCGTCTGCGAAATGGTTACGCAAGTTTTGAGGCCCACATGCAACATTCAAAGAAAAGCCCGACCACAACACACCAAACAACTGAGACAAACCAGGCGAGTGAAACCGATCCATCCGTCCAGGACTGGGCAAATTTCTACAAACTTCAGGAAATCGCCGAGATTTTAAAAAACAACGAGGGAAGCGCAACCACGGCCCTCAAGAAAATTGAGCAAGTCATAAATCCGAGTGGAGACGTTTGGGAGCCTACCGCAGATACCAAGCCGATAGACCCGAGAAACCCAGACGTCAAACCCGCTTTGCCTGCTTCAGATGGACAATGGAACTACAAGTGGGTGAACGAGTTGATGCCCAAAATCGACCAGCACAAACCAGGACTACCTAATATCGGTCTTGGTCCATTTGACGCGCCTCGCCGTCATTGGCGCATGTATCGCCAAGAGAAATAGGTAACTAAGGACATTTCCGATGCCGCTTCTAGACTCAAAAAAATATGAGACTGCCCTCGCAAATGCGCAAAACGAATCGTCTGTGATTAATGAATGGCGGGCACTGGCAAACATTGATTCATTTGCCTACAAGCTACTTAACACAGGTATCACCGACATTACATCTTTGATGCCAAAGGTCGACTACCACAATTATTCGGGCGTAGTCCGGGGGGAGGACAAGAACTTTTTGGGCAAGTTCTTCCATCTCGCGCGCTTTGTCGATGGTGATAGCACGAACAAGCGAAAGGCTTTCTTTAGTGAGGCCTACCTGAACCTTGATGGCAAGCCAATCACAGCAGGTCCTTTTGGCAAGACGGCGGCTCAGTATGATGAAAAACCATGGTCCAAAAGTTGGGACAGTGTCAGCCCACATATAAAAGGCTACATCGAAGGGCGCTGGCGATCGACATCTAGCTTGAACAGGTCAATTACGCAAAATATCAACGATCCGATTTTCTCGAAAAAAACTAAAAAACCTGACGATTTATCCCAAATCCCTGGATGGTATGCAGATGCACCGCCAACGTCTAACGAAACGGGGGCATTTTCACGCCTTGATCTGTTTAAATGTATCGCCGGAGCGGGGTCGGTAAGTCCGATTGTGCAACCACAAATCGGCGGGGAGCTCTATATCCGTGGCTATTTGATGAACCAGTTGGTTGTCGAAAGTCCATCTGGCACAGCTGCGGAATATTACGGCAAAGCAATCGGTGACAAACTGGGTCTACTCTCAGGACCAAGTGGAACAAGTAAACGCATGTGGGGGCTAATTTCACACCTTGTTCGCGAGTCAAAAATTGATATCCCGCCCGACGCAGAAAAAGGGATAAGAATGTTTTGCACAGCGCTGTGTGCCTGTGCACTTTCAAGCCCTTATGATAACCATTCATTCTTCGAAATTGTGACGGTCGTTGATCCTATGGACTCGCTTGGTTGTGATCGCAGCTATATTAAGTTCCATGAAACCTACTACAGCAAGCTTCAAGAAAAAGCACCCGACTGCCTTAAAACATTGGACGATGCAATTACCAAGTGGTCGCGGCAGTACAAATGGACAATTGGTGAATCCATCCAAGTCAAAAAAAGTGGGTGATAGGGTTACACACGCCCACTCTCGAGCAAATGCGCGCCAGGGCCTTGCCGTCCCAAAGCATCGGCGGGGTTATATAACGGGCATGCCGCGATCGACAAACAACCACACCCGATGCATTGCCCCAGCTGATCGCGTAAACGGGTCAACTGTTCGATGCGTTCATTCAAATCATCGCGCCATTGCGATGAAAGCTTTTCCCAGTCTTTGATGGTCGGCACGGTATTGGGAGGCAGCTTATCGAGCGCCGCACCGATTTCCGACAGTGGAATACCGGTTTTCTGCGCGACCTTGATAATGGCAAGTTTGCGCAACACGCCGCGGTGAAAACGGCGCTGGTTGCCGTCGGTCCGGATCGAACTGATCAGACCTTTGCGTTCATAAAAATGCACCGCCGAAACGGCAATGCCGCAACGACTTGCGACTTCTCCGACGCTCAGATAGCGCTGCAACACGCCTTTTTCTGCCATTTTCCCTGCTCCCCTTGCCTGCCTTGAAAAAGTTCCAAAACGCGCTTGACCTTAACATTAGTTGAGGTTTTAGAACCTTACTCATTGAAGCGAAATTGGCAAGGAGAGAACGCCGTGAAAGAGACATTTAATATCGCCGTCATCTTTGGCAGCGCGCGTGAAGGTCGCTTTTGCGATACGGTCGGGACCTGGGTCGTTGAAACCCTAAAATCGGATCACGAACTTTCTGTTGATACGATTGATCCCGCTGTTTTGAACCTGCCTGCGGCCCATGTTGGCGCTGATCACCCTGCGGTCGCGCACCTTCATACTGCCCTGACTGAGGCCGATGGTTTTATCGTCGTTACCCCGGAATACAATCACAGCTTTACCGGTGAGCTAAAGCTTCTGATCGATGCCGCCAAGCAACAATGGAAACGCAAGCCCGTCGGGTTTGTATCCTATGGTGGAATGTCAGGTGGTTTGCGCGCCGTTGAACAATTGCGTCTTGTCTTTGCCGAATTGCATGCGGTGACCATGCGCGATGTCATAAGCTTTGCCCACGCCTGGGACAAGTTCGATGATACCGGTCGGCCAAAAGACCTCGAAGGCACGAATAACGCCCTTCATCACATGATGACCGACTTCAAATGGTGGGCTGGCGCGCTGCGCGATGCGCGTTACCCGCAAAGCAAACACCATCTTCTTGAGGCGATTGCGTAACGCACGTCCTCTCCGTGGCTGAAGCGACTTCCCCGGTCGATTCACCCCCCGTATCAGTCCGGCACTGTTTAAATCCCCCAACCCCGGCGGTGTCGGGCTGATACATTTTCCAACCACCTCGTGCCACCACACGATAAAGCGGGGCGACCATCCGGTCGCCCCGCTTCCTTTTCAAACGTATTCAGTGACCTTAGTGGTTGCGCATCTTGTCGGCATATTCCTTGAGCTGCCGACGTGCGGCCTGAAAACTGTTTTTCAGCGCGATATAGACATCTTCATGGGCATGATCGGCACTGTCGCGCTTCACCATGATTTCCTTGCCCGGCACATTGATGCCGAAATGCACGGCAAAACGGTTTCCATGGTTATGAGATGCCTGCGGGCGTTCCACTACAACATGACAACTGGTCATGCGATCGAAGGTTTCTTCCAGTTTTTGCACCTTGAAACGAATGCGCTCGTCCAGCGCATCAGACTGATCAACATCACGGTAGGTGATTTGAACGGGAACCTTCATGGTACGGCCTCCTGTGTAAAGCCTTGGACGCAAGACAGGGCGTTGCACCCTGCCGATTACCCTAGCACTTTTGCTGCTCGGGAACTTTCAGGAACGCTTCCAAAATGTGGCGTGCGCCCCTGTTATTAAAGCCTCTATATTTATACTTAGGATACAAGACTTGCGCTGCAAGATGCGTTGACGCATATCAAGCTCGGTTTAAAGTTCACCCCGTTAAGGTGTCGGTCCTTCTGCCAATATCGGAGGAGGCTGACAGACGCTTGAAACAAAGGAGAAAAAAGAGGTCATGACGGAAGAAAAAATGCGGTTCGAGGCCGAGGTTAGCCGACTGCTCGATATCGTTGTCCACTCGCTTTATTCCAACAAGGACATCTTCCTGCGCGAGCTGATCTCCAACGCCTCGGATGCGTGCGACAAGCTGCGCTATGAGGCGATTGCCAAACCGGATTTGCTCGCTGGTGATGCCGATTTCAAGGTGCGCCTTCTGACAGATAATGTCCGTAATGTTCTGACGATTGCCGATAACGGGATCGGGATGAACAAGGAAGATCTGGTCGAAAACCTGGGCACCATTGCCAATTCCGGTACCGCCAAGTTCCTGGATGCCGTTTCGAAATCCGACAACGCCAAGGATGTCGACCTGATCGGTCAATTCGGGGTCGGTTTCTATTCCGCCTTTATGGTCGCGAGCAAGGTCGAAGTCGTCAGCCGCAAGGCCGGCGATGATCAGGCATGGAAATGGTCATCTGACGGCAAGGGCGAATACACCATCACTGATGCCGAAATGGAAGGCCGCGGCACCCAGATCACCTTGCATCTGACCGATGACAACAAGGAATTCACAGACGAAAATCGTCTGCGCCATATCGTCAAAACCTATTCCGACCATATTGGCATTCCGGTGGTCCTGATGAAGGGCGACGGTGATGAAACGCTGAACGAGGCATCCGCACTCTGGACCCGCCCGAAAAGCGAGATCACCGACGAACAGTACAAGGAATTCTACAAGCATACCTCGCACGCCTTTGATGATCCGTGGAAAACCATCCACTATCAGGCAGAAGGTGCGATTGAATATACCGGTCTGCTGTATCTTCCGACCATGCGCCCGTTTGACCTTTATGATCCGCAGCGCAAAGGCCATCTGAAGCTTTATGTCCGCAAGGTCTTCATCACCGAAGGTGCCAACGAATTGCTGCCGCCTTGGCTGCGTTTCGTATCCGGCGTGGTCGACAGTCAGGACCTGCCACTGAACGTCTCGCGCGAGATGTTGCAGGACCATCCGCTTCTGACCAAGATCAAGAACGGCCTGACCAAAAAGGTCCTTTCCGAACTTGAAACCGCGGCCAAGAAAGATGCCGAGGGTTATGAAACCTTCTGGGAAAACTTTGGCTCGGTCGTCAAGGAAGGTTTGTACGAAGATCAGACCAACCGTGATCGTATCCTCAAACTCGCCCGGTTCCGCTCGACCCATGGTGACGGCTGGACCACGCTTGCCGACTATGTCGAACGCATGAAAGACGGCCAGAAGGCGATCTATTACATCAGTGGCGAGGATATCGACGCCCTTAAACGCAGCCCGCAGCTTGAAGGCTTTGCTGCCAAGGGGATCGAAGTCCTGCTTCTGACCGATCCGGTTGATGAATTCTGGATGCCGTCTGTCGGCCAGTTTGATGGCAAAGATTTCAAGTCGGTTACCCGTGGCGGTGCCGACCTGAACGACATCAAGTCCGATGACAAGGATGACGCCAAGGACGAGAAAAAGGATGATGCCGCAAATGAGGCATCGGTCAGTGCCCTGATTGCCGCGATCAAGGTTGCCCTTGGCACCGGGGTCAAGGACGTTCGGGAATCAGATCGCCTGACCAGTTCAGCCTGCTGTCTGATTGCCGATGAAATGGGCATGGATCTGCGCATGGAACGCCTGATGAAACAGCACAACCGTGTCGATGAAATCAGCCCGCGTATCCTTGAAATCAATCCAAAGCACAGCCTGATCAAAAAGCTGTCTGACATTGCCACCAAGGATGCCAAGGCCCCGATCCTTCATGACGCAGCCCTGCTGTTGCTTGATCAGGCCCGCATCCTAGAAGGCGAAGCCCTGCCCGATCCGGTCAGCTTTGCCCGTCGCCTTGATCTTGTAATGGAAAAAGGTCTGGGCGCTTAATCGCCCCACAGGCCCGATCTTTGCAAAACGGCGCGTCATCAGATGCGCCGTTTTCTTTTGCTTCTGTGCAGAATTTAAAATGCTTATTTACTAAAACCCGGCATAAACATCCCAGATATCCAAGAACTGAAGTCCGACCGGAAGGTGCGAAATACGATGACAGCGATGATGAACTGGCAGCAATTGCTATCTGCAGCTCGGCTTGGGTCGCGTCATTCCAGTGTGGGTACATTTGGCCGGTCCGATTTTCACAAGGATTATGACCGGATCATTTTTTCGGCGGCCTTTCGCCGCTTGCAGCGCAAAACGCAAGTTCATCCGTTGCCGGAAAATGACAACGTCCACACCCGCCTGACCCACAGTCTGGAAGTATCCTGTGTTGCCCGGTCTTTGGGATTGATGGTCGGAAACCGCCTGCATGAAAAGGGCAGCCTGCCCGACGCGATTGAGCCCGACCATATGGCCGCCATCGTGCAGGCAGCGGCACTTTGTCATGATATCGGCAACCCGCCCTTTGGTCACGCCGGGGAATATGCCATCCGCCAATGGTTTGTCGACGCAAACCCCAAATTCACCGAAGGCCTGACAGAGGCACAGTTTGCCGATCTGACAACATATGAGGGCAATGCCCAGGGTTTCCGCCTTCTGACCAACAAACGGACCGGTCTGTACGACGGTGGCATGCGCCTGACCTATGCAACCCTGGCAAGCTTCCTGAAATACCCGTGGTCAGCCGCCGGAAGTCCTTTTCCACAGAAAAAGAAGTTCGGCGCCTTTCAAAAGGAATTCGGCCTGCTTGAAGAAGTCGCCGATGCCACCGGGTTGATCCGCACCGGCGATCAGGCCTTTTGCCGTCACCCGCTGGTCTATCTGGTCGAGGCTGCTGATGATGTTTGTTATGCCCTGATTGATATCGAGGACGGCGTTGAACTGGAACTTGTAGATTTCGCTATTCTTGAAAAGATGCTGCTGCCCTGCATCACCGATGACCTGCCGGCCGAGTACGACCGAGAACCCAATATCAGCCGCAAGATTTCCTTCCTTCGGGGTAAAATCATTGCCGGTGTTCTTGATGCACTGGTTGATGCCTTTGTCGCGAACGAGGAGGCGCTTCTGGCTGGCGAATGGAAGGGAGATCTTCTGGCATGTGCCAAGGGGCCCTTTAACGACCTGATCGCGCAGGCCAAGTCATTCTCCGAAAAGCAGATCATTCTGAACCGCCGCAAGGTCCAGATCGAGGTCGGCGCCTTTGCCCATCTTGAAACCTTGCTCGAGACATTCTGCAAAACTGCCCTTGATGTGCATCACGCACAATCAGAAGCCGATATTTCCTATCGAACCGGACGGGTGCGTGAACTGATCGGCAATGATGCCATGCCCATCGGGGCGTCGCTTTATGATCTTTACCTGGTCATTCTCGATTACGTATCAGGTATGACCGATGATTTTGCCGCCCGCCTTGCACGTGACATCGGTGGCGGACAGCACTAGGCGATGTGGCTCCTCGGTTCTTTTATTGCCCGCTATCGACGCAGAACGGCGTTTTTCGCCGCCAGCGCACTTGCCGCAGTCATCTATGGATTGGTTGATCAAAGCACGCGCCCGGAAATACAGGCGTGGTACTGGCCGTCTGTTGCCAGTGCGGTGACGTTTTTTCTGACCAGATTTATCATCTCCCGGCTGATTGGCCGGTTTATCGGCGGAGTGCGCCGTAAACTGCACTAGGCAATCCGCCCGGCGTTCTGGGGGCTGGATCTACTCAGATAAAGAAAAAGGCAGGCTCGAAAGCCTGCCTTCTGATGTCGGGATCGCTGCTGTTTGCCATTTGGCAAACCGCAGCGATCATTCCTGACCGCCACCCATGGCGCTGCTGATTTTCTTGTCGGTGTTATACTGGCTGAGGGCGTAAACGGCCCAAATTGCTGCCGGAACCCAACCAATCAACGTGATCTGCAAGATCAGGCAGATAACACCGGCAATCGGACGCCCGATGGTAAAGAAAAGCAACCAGGGCAGAAGAAGTGCAATCAATAGACGCATGGATGAAATCCCCTTTTTAGTTTGACGTGCTTACATGCCGTCTTCGAAAGTAACCGTCACAACGCGGTTGCCCTGTTCGGGCACGCCGTCAGCAGTTGAAACCGGCACATTGGCCTCGCCGCTGATGCTGATTGCAAGTTTGCTTGCCGGAACACCCGCATCACGCAATGCCTTGACCACCGCATCAACGCGCGATTTGGCAAGGATGTCATTATACATCGCATCACCGGCACGGTCAGCATAGGCAACAAGGCTGATCATTTTCGGCTCATATTTGCCATACGCCTCGACAATACCGTTCACAACAGACATCGCCTTGCTATCGATGGCGGCACTGTCGAACCCGAAATAGACATTCATCGGAACCGGCATCGACATGGCGGCCATCGGGGCCGGGCCGGTATCAAGTTCGGCCTGTACGATGGCCAATGCCTGATAGAATGCCGAACGGCAGTTATCAATGTCTTCCTGCTGGATGTTTTCTTCGAGTTCCTGCAACCAGCAATCAAAGCTGCTCTGTGCGCGTGCAGCGGCACTGGCAGCCTTTTCACGGCCACCGGCCTCAAGGGCCGTCATCAGGTCAGCCCGGGCGACTTCAACCTCGGCCTCGGAACCTTCGGGCAGGTTACGTTCGGCAATTGCCTGCGGACCGGAATCCATGCCCATCGCCGCAGTCTTTGAACGGTTGGTGAAATAACGTGCATCGGCCCAGTCTGCCTCGTCATATTCTGCCTGGGCAAGATCTGCATAATTCTGGTGAAGAGCTGCGTCAAAAGCCGATCCTTGGTCGGCCATATCGCGCACTCCGGGAATGTTCATGTTCGCGCACGCGCTCAGAAAGGCGGCGGCGGATACAACGGCAAGCAGTTTGGCTCTCATCGGTGTTACTCCTTGATCTGACCGACTATCGGGATCCCAATCCCATTCTATTTTTTTCGGCCCTGCCGACATTTTTCCCAATGTCTTGCCGGGCCATATGGCGGGCCTTGTGGCCCGTCCTGTTCCATGCCGTTCTTGTCATAATCAGATCAACAGACCTGACCCCGAATTTCGATCCACCTCACGTCCATGGTCGAAGCCCCAAGACAACACAGATTGTGGATATAACTATCCCTAACCCAAGATATATAGAAGTCAAATTCATGAAAAAAAGCAGTGGGATAGAGAAAATTCACAATCGACAGGCATCCGGTCTCGCGGCCTGTCCTTTTGATTTGATCACGCAATCGCCAAAAACAAAGCGGCCCGATGGATCAAAAACAAATCCATCGGGCCGAACATCACATCAGATCAAGACGATCATACGATGACCTAGTCCGAGGAACCGCCAAACAGTCCCTTGACCGCGCCACCAAGCGCATCGGCACCTTCTTTCAGTTTGGTGCCACCGCCACTTGCAGCGCCACCAACGGCACCGACGACACCTTTGCCAAGGTCACCGACGCCCTGCAACAGGCCATCGACATTCAAGCTTGAAACCGCCTTGAAGACGGCGGTGTTGATCGCCGTCAGGATTTCACCGGCAACCTGGGCCGGGGTCGCGCCGCCTTCTTCCTTGCCCACATCGGTCAGATGAATTTCCGGCAGGCTGGCCGACAGCTTTTTGCCCTGCAGGAAGTCGGCCGAAACGCCAACATCACCGTTGCGGACATAGACATTGTCGATAATGATTTTGGTTCCACCCGCGGCATCGTCGCCAGATGTGGCACCATCAGCGCCACCCGCACCGGTCGGACCGGAAACACGTTGGACAAAGGCTTCGACGTTACGCTGGATGGTTGCGATGTTCGAACTGCCATTGCCCAGTTCGTAAATGACACTTGGCTGATCAACCACCACTTCGATGATACGGATCGTGTCGCTGGTCAGGGTCGAACCATCAAGACGGACTGAGATATTACCAAGCGAGAACGCATAATCAGAGTTGAACCCGTCCGGATTGCCGACCACAAGCCCGTTGATCGCCGCGGTATTTTGCGTCGGTTCGATCGACACACCGTCAACCGCGACATCGGCCAGCGTCACACGCGTGCCTGCCTCTTCGATGGTGGATTTCACGATGTTATCAAGATTGACGTAAACATAGACGAGGGCCCCGACGACCAAAACGATGATCACGGCCAGACCAATCAGTATCTTTTTCATTGCCCGTTTCCTGCGTAGTGCCTCACCGAAAATACGCGAAATTCAACCCTTAGGGTGCAAATGGGTACGCATCCGGTTTCGTTCAACCAGAAGAGTTGCGCTGATCGGCCAGACAATCAAGTTATTTCACATGACAAAACAGCGGATTAGGCTTCCCTGATCCGCTGTTTTGAAATCTCGGATAATCTGCGTGTTCAGAGATTGAATTCCACCACAACGGGTGCGTGGTCCGATGGTTTTTCCCAATCCCGGGCAATGTCATAAACCGATGCCGTGCGCACCGTTCCAGCCATGTTTGGCGTCATCCAGACATGATCAAGTCGACGGCCCTTGTTGCTTGCCCGCCAGTCGCGTGCGCGATAGCTCCACCAGCTAAACAGTTTTTCGGGTTCGGGAACCACTTCGCGGACAGCATCGATGAAATCGCCCGATTGGCGGAATTTCTCAAGGATTTCAACCTCTACCGGCGTGTGACTGACCACGCGCAGAAGCTGCTTGTGCGACCAGACATCATTTTCCGATGGCGCAATGTTGAAATCACCAACCAGAACAGCCTTGCGGTTGGGATCGGTTGCCCGACGCTCCCCCCACCAGTTGGTCATTTCATCAATGAAGGAAAGCTTGTGGGCAAACTTTTCATTGATTGCCGGATCGGGTTCATCCCCGCCAGCCGGGATATAGAAGTTATGAAGCTCGACGCCATTTTCGAACTTTGCCATGCAGTGACGGCGATCTTCCTTGCCACAGAAATGCTTGATGTCGGTTTCGACAAACGGCAGGCGCGATATGATCGCAACCCCGTTATAGCTTTTCATGCCGTGGTTATGGCGATGAACATAACCAGCCGCCTCAAAGGCATCATGCGGGAAATGCTCATCGGGGCATTTCAGTTCCTGCAAGCACAGCACATCGGGCTGCTGATCATTCAGAAACTTGATGACCTGTTCAATACGCAGTCGGACGGAATTGATATTCCAGCTTACGATTTTCAAAACGGGCTCCGTTTTTGCTCGATTGAGGATGGGCCCCTGCCCCACGATCCCCTGAAGGGTCTATTTCAAGATCACAGACAGTTCCGCGACATCTGCAATCACCAGATCCATGCGATCACCGCGGACAACCTGGCCAACGCCTTCGGGCGTTCCGGTAAACAAAAGATCGCCCGGTTTCAGTTCGATCAGGGTCGAAAGGTGCACCAACGCATCCACCACCGGCCAGATCATTTTCGCCGTGGTGTCGTTCTGGCGCACATCGCCATTGACCGACAATTTCAGGTTTGTCGCATGCGGATTGCCGGCATCGGCCTTGGGCTTGATGGCGGAAATGGCCGCACAGCCATCAAATGATTTTGCCATATCCCATGGCAGGCGACGGTCCTTGAGACCGGCCTGAACATCGCGACGCGTCATATCAAGACCGGCAGCATAGCCAAAAATCGCATCTTCAACGGCAGCACGATCCAGATCCTTGCCCCCCTTGGAAAGCGCAGCCACCAGTTCGCCCTCGTAATGCAGGTCTTCCGTGCCCGACGGGTATGGCAAATCACCATTTCCGACCACAAGGCAGTCAGTTGGTTTCATAAAGACACAAGGCGGCGTGTCCGAAGGATCGGAACCCATTTCGCGGACATGTTCGGCATAGTTCTTGCCGATGCAGAAAATGCGATTTACCGGGAAAACGTCGTCGGTGCCCTGAACCGGAATGGTCGTCGGTGCAGGCGCGTCAAAGATCAAACTCATGATGACCCCGTGTTGTTTTTGCGTGATATGCAACAGTCATAAACAAGCACGGATCAGAAAGAAACGCCCAATGCACATTGGCACGTATCTGCTGTCAGGAATTGTCAGGAGAAAGGATCATTGCACCCTTGGATAGGTGATTACAGGTCACTTAAGCTTCTCGTTCAGGATCATATCGCGAACTCTGGTCTTGGCGATCTGCAAGGCAGAAAACTGTTCCGGATCCTGAACAGACGGCACAGCAAGGATCAAAAGCTTGGCGGTTTGGCCCGCATTGACATGAAGATGGTAACGCTGCCCCTGAAGGATCGAAATGCAGCCGTCATGGCTTTCATATACATTTCCGTCGCCATCACTGACCAGGACAGTTCCGGAACGCACAAAGACAATCTCTTCGGCGTGACGGCTTTGGATGCCTGATACCACGCATGGCCCGTGCAAGACGACTTCGCGTGTTGCAAGCCCGGCCGCGACGTCATCATTTGCCGGGGTCGCCATACCCAGATCAGCAACAAGCGTTTTTGGCCGTCTTACCATTTGTGCACATCCCGAAATTGAAACCGGTTTGGTTTAATGCCGGGAAAATGCCTGTAACGGCCACATCACACCATCCACATATGGGGAGTGTATGAAAAAAGGGGTGATACACGTGGCATCACCCCTTTGAAATCATTATGGAAAGCGGATCAGAGCAATCCTTCGATCACGCGATCTGGTGGTGTGTGACCATCAACAAACGTCTTGATGTTGATCAGGACCTTTTCGCCCATATCAACGCGGCCCTCAATGGTGGCCGATCCCATATGGGGCAACAGAACCGCATTTTGCAGTTCAAGCAATTTCGGGTTCACGGCCGGTTCGTGTTCAAACACGTCCAGTCCGGCACCGGCGATTTCACCATCGGCCAGCATCCGGGTCAGGGCCGGTTCATCAACGATTTCGCCGCGCGCGGTGTTGACCAGAATGGCATGCGGTTGCATCAGTTTAAGACGACGCGCCGACAGCAAATGATAGGTCGCAGGCGTATGCGGGCAGTTGACCGAAATGACGTCCACATGGGCCAGCATCTGATCAAGGCTTTCCCAATAGGTCGCATCCAGTTCTTCTTCGATATCAGGATGCACACGGCGGCGGTTATGGTAATGCACCGACAAACCAAAACCCTTTGCCCGGCGTGCCAGCGCGCGGCCGATACGGCCCATGCCGACAATGCCAAGGCGCTTGCCCCAGATGCGATGCCCCAGCATAAGCGTCGGGCCCCAGCCCGCCCATTCGCCCTTGCGAATAAGGCGTTCGCCCTCTGCCAGGCGGCGCGACACCGACAGGATCAACGCCATGGTCATATCCGCGGTATCCTCAGTCAGGACATCGGGTGTGTTGGTGACCGTAATCCCACGGGAACGGGCAGTTTGCAGATCGACATGATCGACACCGGTGCCGAAATTGGCAATCAGACGCAGATTGGGGCCCGCATGGGCCAGAACTGCCGCATCGATCTTGTCGGTGACGGTTGGCACCAGCACATCGGCTTCCTTGACCGCATCAATCAGTTCCTGCTTGCTCATCGGCGCATCATCGATATTCAGACGCGCGTCAAACAGTTCCATCATGCGGGTTTCAATCGCTTCCGGCAGTTTCCGGGTCACGACGACAAGCGGTTTTTTCTTGGTCATGTGCCGATCCTATGCGGTCTTTTAACTCTTTTTCAGACAAAATAAGGCATGGTGCATTTTTGTGCCCTGCCGCAGTGCAGTGATGCCATGCCGAAAGGTACAAAAGCAAGAATTTTGACGCATTTTTTGTAATTTTATTTCGCAACAGCGAATTATTACAAAACCAGCGCAAATGGAATAAATGAAGGAATACCAACAAGATGCCGCAGGTTTTGCGCAAATTTCTGTATCGCTTCATGGCCTTGGCGATTCTTGGCAGTCTGACCACTCCGATCGTGGCCAGCGCACAGGAATCGGGCCTGCCGATCCCGCGATTTGTCGCGCTGCGCTCTGACAAGGTATTTTTACGTTCTGGCCCCGGCCTGCGATATCCGAAAGTCTGGATTTATCACCGTCGCAATATGCCGATGGAAGTGGTGTCGGAATTCGATACCTGGCGCAAGGTACGTGACTGGGAAGGCAGCGAAGGCTGGGTTCATCAAAGCCTTCTGATCGGGTCGCGCCACGTCATCGTGACCGATGAAAACATCACGCTCTATTCCGCCGCCGACAAGAATGCCCGCAAGATTGCGCTGGTCTCGGCAAGTGTGATTGGCCGCATCGAAGACTGCCCGGCGACGGTCGATTGGTGTCAGTTGCGGTTTGGTGATTTCGAAGGCTGGGCGCCCCGCCACGGGTTCTGGGGGATCTACGAAGGCGAGAATGTCGAAGGATAAAACGCCTTCCTGCTGACCATTTCGGAAACTCCGATCAGGCTCACGCTTCGACAGAAACCCGATTGGCCGGACGATCCGCACGACCACTGCCGCCCGATGTTCCATTGCCACCGCTGTCATATCCGCCAAACCCGCTATTAACCAACGGCTGGGCTGTTCCGCTGTCTGGAACAGCTTGGCCAAGGAAGTCTTGTGATTGGCTCGGATCGTCGTCTTCGGCGGTTGGATCGAAGAACGGATCTTCTTCCTGTTCCGGCACAGGATCAGGGCGCGGTTCTGGCAAGGCAATACCACCAACCGCGACTGTCTGGTTGGCAAGCTGTGCGGAAATATCGCCAAGATAGGCCTGCAGGTTTTGCGCAATGTTTGCCTGCGCATCCTCGCGACCAGATGGTGCCGATGCCGCCAGTTGCGCCTGGACAATGTTTTCACCCGCAACCTGCGAAACGCGGTTCTGGTCCTGCGCTGTTCGCAAACTTCCCTGATCAGCAGAAACGGAAATCTCGCGATCCCGAAGGGCTTGCTGCGCCTCATCAACCAGTGCACGCGCATTGGAAACGCCCGTGCTGTCGGAAACATTTATCGCCGAAAGGCCGGTCGCCAGATCCTCGGAACTCGACGCCGACAACGTCACATCGATACGATTGTCTGATGATGTGCCACTGCCAACCTGCAGCGTAATCGTCTGATCCGATGCCAGAAGGTCGCGGCCCTCAAAATTGCTATTGGCCGCGATATCGTCGATCCGGGTCAGATAATCTTCGATCTGCGCATTTAACTGCGCGCGTTGCTGTGTGGACAGATCGCTGTTTTCTTCCGCGACCGTGACAAGCGCGTCAATTTCGTCAAGCGCATCGCCAATCCGCGAAAGATCGCTTGATGCCTGACCAAGAAGTTCACCGGCACTGCCCAAAGACTGGTTTAGTTGCGCATTGGTAGAACCTGCGCTGCGAAGCGGGTCGGTATTGCGGTTTGTGTTTTGATTGTTGGCGGAGAACTGGCTGCTTTCAGGCGCAATCAACCTGTTCTGCGGGGCAATTGCACGCGCAGTACTGGTATAGATCGGCAACTGACTGGCCAGTGGTTCCATTGTTTTTCCGCTCAAACAAGCCGGCAAAACAACTACGTGCTGCACGGGCAAAGGGACTGATCACTTTCAATCCCTTGCCAACCTGACCATCCTGGTGTCCGGCGGAAATACCAACTGATAGTATAGTATATCAGTGATTAAAAATTAAGCCCCAAAGCGCACCGCTCTGCAAACGGCGTCAACCGGCAGAACCGCGGCGCAAAATAGCGAATAATTCAAGATGTGACGACCACAGGAACTGATCGACTGGCACGACTTTGGTGATTTCATAGCCGCCATTCCGAAGAACCCGCATGTCACGGCTAAATGTCGCCGGATTGCATGATACGGCAATGATCCATTCCGGCCCGTCCACGGCAAGCGTCTCTGACTGGGCAAGGGCCCCGGCACGCGGCGGATCAAACACGACAAGGTCAAAGCTGCTGAGTTCATCCCCAACAAACGGCTGGCGAAACAGATCGCGCTTTACGACCTTGACCGGGCTACCCGATTGTCCGACCGCATATTGCAGTAACTCGACGGCCCGCGGATCACTTTCCACAGCCGTGACCGAACGCCGTTTGCCCGACAGGGCCAGTGAAAATGTAAAACTGCCCACACCACAAAAAAGATCGGCAACGTTTTTCGGCGCGATATCAGCCAATGCCGACTTGATGGCCGCAACCAGTGCCTGTTCCCCGTCCTGGGTGGCCTGCAAGAAACCGCCCGGCGCAATCGCCACTTCGACACCTTCAAAACGAACAACCGGCAAATGACGCGCTGCAACCGGTTCGTCAGGACGATCCCCGGTTTTCCAGCTCAGCCGCGCGATATTTTGCGCTTCTGCGAATTCCGCCAGATCTTGGCGCATATCAAGGTCAGGATCGTTGCTTGCCTGAATAAGCACATCCAGACCACTGTCGGTCAGGGTGACAAACACTTCCTTGATGTCGCGTGCATGTTCCGGCGGGCAGGCTTCAAGGAACATGACAAATGCTTCGCGAAAGGCCATCAGTTCCGGGCGCAATACCGCACAGTCGGGCACATTCAGAACCGTGTGACTAAACCGCCCATGGAAACCGACAAAAACGCCGGTTGCGCCGACATGCACCGAAAAACCGGCACGACGTCGACTTGCCGGCGGTGAAATCTCGACATCCCCGACAAGTGTTTCGGCATCTTGCGGATCAATACCGGCACGCTGAACCGCCACAAGCGCCTTGTCACGCTTCCAGATGCGGTAATCGTCATCATTCATATGCTGCAGGGCACAGCCCCCGCATTCCTTGAAATGCGCACAGCGTGGCGTGTTATAGCCACTCGAACGTGCGATTTCGGCAACCACCTCTGCCCCATACCCGTCGCCACGTTTCTGGCGAAGGGCAACGCGCACCTGATCACCCGGCAACACGCAATCCACATAAATCAAAACCGATTTACCATCTGGCGTCGCGACATGGGCAATCCCATCGCCGCGCGCACCAATCTGTTCGATGGTGACGTCTGCTTCAAACCCGATCAGCGGATCACGCCGGGATGGCTGACGTTTGCGTCCTCCCCGTGCACGGGGATTGCGGTTATGGTGTTTCATGGACTCTCTCTGGGGGTGATCTTTGTCACACAATGACCGGCCTTTACTGCGGGTGCCGGATTTCCGCCTCAGATACAACACTTCACGTTTTCAGAACAGGGGCTAACACGGATTTATTATCGCCAAACCTGTATCAAAACCCTGTCCCGGAACAGTTTTTGGCAATTACCGTCAAAAATTAATCCGTAAATGCAGGCGACCAACCCCTTAAAGTCGTGTAAGAATAACACCATAAACAAATAGTACCGGTTATCGGCCAGCAAAATACACTGGCATCTTTATCCATCGGTGCATGGATGTTTACTGGTGATAACCGTATGCACACACATCCTGATCGGGGAGGATCAGCAAGGGTCGTTGTGTTTGGGGGAGAGATGGAAGAAGAAACAAAGCACGCTGAGGAAAACGCAACCAAACAAACGTCACGCCTGAAAAAACGGGCTTTGGCGGCTGGTTTTCTGACGGCTGCTTTCTTCGCATCTGTCACATATCTGATTTGGCAAATGGTTGAAAGCGATCGCCGCGTAATCCTTCAATCTGCCGGCCAGATTACGGCAAATTCCGTTTCCCAGCAGATCAAATCCATTGTGAACAATAACCTCGCGGTGCTTGAAAGCTTTGCCGACAATTGGCAGAGCGGCCCGCCCGAGGACGAAAGAGATTATCTTTCGGTTGCGACCCCGCTTCAAAGCCGCTTCCCGGCACTCCAGGCGATCAACTGGATAACGCCAAACTACATCATTTTGTATGTCGCCCCGATCAAGGGCAACGTCCCGGCCATGGGGGCGGATCTCAAGCGTCATCCGCTTGCTGGTCCGGTTCTTGATATCGCGCTTGATCAACGCCGCACCCAGATCACACCAACGCTTGAGCTCATGCAGGGCGGGCGCGGTTTTGCGGCCTATACCCCGGTTCTGGGCCGCGATGGCGAGATTATCGGCATCATCAACGGGGCGTTTCGCATTCGCTCCATGCTGGCGGCGGTGATCAATACCGAACAGGTCGAAGATTACACCGTCCGTGTCCGCGAAGGTGACACTGTTCTGTTTGAAATTCGCGGTGAAGGTGATGATGAAACCCTTCAGCGCACAGTCGCCTTTGATGTGGTTGGCCGCCAATGGCAGGTCGATGTCATTGCCGATCCGCAACTGGCGCACAGCACGATCAATCCCGAACTGATCCTGATATTCGGCGCACTGACGACCATTTTGTTCACGACGATTGTCTTCCTGCTGAGCAACCGGCAGAAAATGGCAATGCGCCGCACGGTTCATCACATCCATGCTGGCGATGACATCAGTGACCTGTCGCTATCAATCACCAAGCTCGACGGTCACCTGAAATCAATGTCGCCGGAAACCGCCGAATTCTTTGATTTGCGCGAAGAGGATTACGGCTTTATCCGGTTTTATAACCTCGCACCGGAATTCCAGTCGGATGGCACCGCATCCCGTCGTTCACAGGAAAAGATGCTGCTTGCGATCAACCGTGGTGATGACGAACTCAGGCGCGAATGGATCGTGCGCAGTGCCGAGGGCGTGCATGTCGTCTGCGACCTGACAATGCGACCATCCACCACCCATCCGGACTGTGTCGACATCACCTTGCATCACAACCCGGCCGCCAATGCATCGGTCAACCGATTGCGCTATCTGGCGACGCATGATCCGCTGACCGGCCTTCCCAACCATGCCCTGTTTGAAGATCGCCTCAATCAGGCGGTTGCCCATGCCAAACGCTATGAAAAGCTTCTGTCGGTTCTTGTCGTCGATATCGACAATTTCCGTGCGATCAATGACCGGTTCGGGGCCGATGTCGGCGATGAAACGCTGCGCACCATTTCCGGGCGCCTACGTGCCACCGTGCGCGAAAAGGATACCTGTGCGCGGTTCTCGGGCGATATGTTTGCCATCATCGCCACCGACCTGTCCGAGGCCGAGGGGGCAGCCCTTGTCGCCGAACGCGTGGTCGAAGCCATGTCGCAACCGATCCTGACCACCACGGGCGATGAAATCCGCCTGCATGTCAGTGTCGGTGTCGCACTTTATCCCAACGATGCCCGCGCACCGTCGCAATTGATGGCCAATGCCGATGCGGCAATGTACCGCGCCCAGAAATCCGCAGAATCATCTTATTGCTTCTTCGTCGAGACGATGAACAACGTGATGCATGCGCGCCTGTCGATGGAAACGCAGTTGCGCCGTGCGGTCGATGAAAAACGCTTCGTTCTGGAATATCAGCCGCGCTATCGCACATCAGACCGCACCCTTACCGGGTTCGAGGCGCTGCTGCGCTGGATTGATGACAGTGGCAAACGCCGCCTGCCGCCCGATTTCATCGCGGTTGCTGATCGGACAGGCCTGCTTTCACCCCTTGGTCACTGGATCATCGAGACGGTATGTAAACAGGTCGCCGACTGGCGCCGTCAGGGCTATGTCCCGGTGCCGATTGCACTTAACGTTTCAAGCCGCCAGTTCATTCAGGCCGATCTGATCAAGAACATCACCGATCTGACCGCCGAACATGAAGTTGATCCGGCGATGATCGAGATCGAGGTGTCCGAAGAAATCGTCATGCGCGATCCGGAACGCGCCCTTGGTCAGTTCTATCGTTTCTCGGAGGCGGGCATTGGCCTGACACTTGATCATTTTGCGGCCGGCAACACGTCGCTGCGGTATCTGAAACGCTTCCCGGTCCAGCGCATCAAACTGTCCAAGTCGCTGTTTAATGTCGCACTTGATGAACAGCCCGAAAACAGCGTCCTGCAACCAGCCATCCGGCTGTGTAAAAGCCTGAACCGCAAGGTGGTTGCCGTTGGCGTTGAAACCGAAGAACAGATGGCATCCCTTCAGGCGGCCGAATGCGATGAAATTCAAGGCTTCCTTCTGTCGCCACCGCGCGATGCGGCCGATACGATGGAACTCCTGATACAGCAGAAACCAACCAAATCGGCAGCCAAAGGCAAGTCACGGCCTGCCAGTGACACAAAATCGGGATAGCCTGAGCCTGACATTCCGATCAAAGAAAACCCCCGCAGCCGGATCGATTGCGGGGGTTTGTTTTTTGGTGTTCGAATGATGTGACTAAAGCAGGAAGACTGCCGCCAATCCCAAAAAGGCGAAAAAGCCGACAACATCGGTAATCGTTGTCAGGAAGACTGCCGACGAGACGGCCGGGTCAATGCCCGCACGTTCCAGACCAAGCGGGATCAGCGCCCCGAACAGGCCGGCAAACAGCAGGTTGATGATCATGGCAACGCCGATCACACCGCCAAGCAGCATGTCATCAAACCAGAACCACGTCACGGCCCCGGCAAGAACGGCAAAGGCCAGGCCATTCAGGCCACACACCGCGACTTCCTTGCGGATCACGCGCAATGCGTTGGTGCTGGTCAGCTCACGCGTGGCAATCGCACGTACCGCCACGGTCAATGTCTGCGTCCCGGCATTGCCGCCCATCGAGGCGACGATCGGCATCAGCACGGCCAGCGCAACAAGCTTTTCAATCGTGCCTTCAAACAGGCCGATCACAACCGATGCCATGATCGCGGTGCCCAGATTAACCAAAAGCCATGTAAAACGTGATCGGGTGGTGGCAAAGATCGCACTTGAAAGGTCGTCTTCCTCGCCGACACCGGCAAGGCGCATCATGTCTTCTTCGTATTCCTCGTCGATAACGTCAACGACGTCATCAACCGTGATCACACCGACCAGCCGGCCGCTGTCATCGACAACCGGGGCGGAAATCAGGTCGCGTTGACGGAACAGGTGGGCGACGTTTTCCTGTTCCTCGGTCACGACGACTGTGCGCATTTCATCTGATTCCATCACGTCACGGATCAGCACCGGGCGGTTTGTCCGGATCACGCGCGACAGCGGCACGATGCCCACGGGGCTGTAGCGCGGATCGACAACAATGATGTCATAGAAATCTTCCGGCAGGCTTTTGGCAGAACGCAGGAAATCAATGGTTTGCCCGACAGACCAGTAATCCGGGATCGCCACCAGCTCGCGCTGCATGATACGACCGGCGGTATATTCCGGATAAGACAGCGCCTCTTCAACGCGCGCACGCTCGATATCCGACAGCGCGCCAAGAAGTTCGCGCTGCTCATCCTCGTCAAAGTCCTCGATGACCTCGACGACGTCATCGGAATCAAGTTCGGTGATGGCCTCGGCCACCACATCGGTGCCAAGTAACCCGATGACTTCTTCACGAAGTTCATCATCAAGTTCGGTCAGGAATTCCGGATCAAAATCCGGCCGGATCAGATCGACAAGCAGTTCACGCTGGTTGGAGCTTGCCCAACCCAGCAAATCGGCAATATCGGCAAAGTGCAACTCGCCCAGAAGATCGGCAGCCTTGCTGCCTTCTTCCTCGCCCAGCGCATCAAAGATTTCGCGGGCATATTCGGGAGTCAGATCGACATATTCATCGCCAGACGACTTTTCCGCCGGCCGGTCGAGTTCTTCAACTTGACCTGTCATCTGCCCCTCCCTGCTTTAATGAGCCGCCAATTTTTCCTGCAAAAGATTAAACGCCGTGTCGGGCATTGTGTTCCAACGCCCGGCACGGCTGTTTCTGCGCTATCACATAGCCCCGGTCAAGAGCGCGATAGCAAATCACCCCAGCCCCGCTTGGGATCAAGACGGGGCTGGGAGTATGTTACTGGCTTTCCTGCGTTCGTGTGACGGCATCAACAACGGCAATCGCCGTCATGTTGACAATACCGCGCACGGTAATCGACGGGCTGACGACGTGGGCTGATTTGGCCGCACCGACCAGGATCGGCCCAACCGGAAGCCCATCGCCCAACATCTTGACCATGTTGTACGAGATATTGGCCGCATCCAGCGTCGGCATGACCAGAAGGTTGGCCGAACCGCTCAGCATCGAGTGCGGGAAGATCCGGTCACGGATCGGCTGCGAAATGGCTGCATCCGCATGCATTTCACCTTCGACCTCAAGATCGGGTGCCTGCGTTCTGATCAGCTGAAGCGCATCACGCATCTTGCAGGCAGACTTGTTTTCGTGGCTGCCGAAGTTGGAATGCGAAATCAACGCGGCCTTTGGCGTCATGCCGAAACGCTTGACGACGTCGGCGGCCATGATGGTGGTTTCTGCCACATGTTCCGGGGTCGGATCGACCGACACATAAGTATCGGTCAGGAAGAACGTCCCCTGCTTCATGATCATCATGTTGACCGTGGAGAAATCGGTAACCCCCTTGCGCAGGCCGACAAGATTGCGGACATAGCGCAGATGGCGCAGGAAACCGCCCTGACAGCCACACAGCATCGCATCGACTTCCCCGCGACGCAGCATCAGGGCCGCGATCACGGTCGGACGGGTACGCACAATCGCCCGGGCATATTCCGGGTTGATGCCGCGACGGCCCATGATGTTGTGGAAGTCCTGCCAATCCTGTTCGAAATGCGGATTGTCATCGGGATCGTGAATTTCAATCTGCTCATCGGGAACAAGACGCAGGCCAAGCTCGGTAATCCGTTCAAGGATGACCTCGCGGCGACCAATCAGCACCGGATGACAAATGCCGTCATCAACAAGCACCTGACAGGCCTGCAGAACACGACGCGATTCGCCTTCGGGATAGACAACGCGTTTCTTGTGCGAACGCGCCACGTCAAACACCGGCTTCATAACAAGGCCGGACCGGAAGACGAAACCTTCAAGCTGCTGACGATACTCGTCGAAATCCTCGATCGGGCGTTTGGCAACACCGCTCGCCATGGCGGCCTTGGCCACACGTGGCGGAATTTCCAGCATCAGGCGCGGGTCAAACGGCTTCGGGATAAGATATTCCGGACCGAATTTAAGCTCCTCCCCGCCATAGGCGGTTGCCACAACATCGGA
>NZ_LPXK01000005.1:0-15985 GCF_001618185.1 Thalassospira sp. MCCC 1A02898
TGATTGCTGCGGTCAGCGTGGTTTTACCGTGGTCAACGTGGCCGATAGTGCCAACGTTAACGTGCGGTTTTGTACGCTCAAACTTTTCTTTAGCCATTTCTAACTCCGTTTATTCTAGCTGGCCCTTAGCCGGCCGATTTGGCTTTGACTTCGTCCGCAACTGCCTGCGGGACGTCGGCATAATGATCGAACTGCATCACGAACTGGGCACGGCCCTGGGACATGGAGCGCAGCGTGTTGACGTAACCGAACATGTTCGCCAGCGGTACGAACGCGTTAACAACGCGTGCAATACCACGGGAGTCCATGTCACGGACCTGGCCACGACGGCTGTTCAGGTCGCCAATGATATCGCCCATGTATTCTTCCGGGGTAACTACCTCGACCTTCATGATCGGCTCGAGCAGCTTCGGAGAAGCTTTTGCCAAACCTTCGCGGAATGCTGCGCGAGCAGCGATTTCGAAGGCCATGACGCTCGAGTCAACGTCGTGGTATGCACCGTCCGTCAACTTGATAGAGAAGTCGGTTACAGGGAAGCCTGCGATCACACCGCTCTGCAGCGAGCTTTCGAGACCTTTCTGTACGCCCGGGATGTATTCCTTCGGAACGTTACCGCCAACAACGGTATCGGAGAAGGAGAAGCCCGAACCCGGTTCACCCGGGGTGAAGGTCAACTTGATACGTGCGAACTGACCCGAACCACCCGACTGTTTTTTGTGGGTGTAGTCGATATCGACTTCTTTCGAGATCGTCTCACGGTAAGCAACCTGCGGCGCGCCGACGTTTGCTTCGACTTTGAATTCACGCTTCATACGATCGACAAGAATGTCGAGGTGAAGTTCGCCCATACCGGAAATGATGGTCTGGCCGGATTCGTGGTCGGATTTAACGCGGAACGACGGATCTTCCTGTGCAAGACGTGCAAGGGCGAGACCCATTTTTTCCTGGTCGGCTTTCGATTTCGGCTCAACAGCGATTTCGATAACCGGATCCGGGAATTCCATACGCTCGAGAATGATCGGCTTGGCCGGGTCACAAAGGGTATCACCAGTGGTGGTGTCCTTCATGCCAACCAGAGCAACGATGTCGCCCGAGCATGCGTATTTGATTTCTTCGCGGTTGTTTGAATGCATAAGAAGCATACGGCCGATGCGTTCTTTTTTCTCTTTAACAGAGTTGAGAACATACGAACCGGCATCCAGAACACCGGAATAGATACGAATGAAGGTCAAGGAACCGACGAACGGGTCGGACATGATCTTAAACGCAAGAGCAGAGAACGGTGCTTCGTCGGTCAGCGGACGGGTATCCGGCTCGTCTTCGGTGTTCGGCTTAACGCCACGAACATCGTCGATGTCATCCGGAGCCGGCATGTAGTCGACAACAGCATCAAGAAGCGGCTGAACGCCTTTGTTCTTGAACGCGGTACCCAGAAGGACCGGAACAAGGTTACCAGCGATCGTACCTTTGCGGATGCACTTCTTGATAACTTCCTCGGTCGGCATTTCGCCTTCGAGGTAAGCTTCCATTGCTGCTTCGTCGCACTCGACAGCCTGTTCGATCAGGGCTTCGCGGTATTCCGCAGCCTGGTCAGCAAGCGAGTCACGGATGTCGCGATATTCGAATTCTGCACCAAGGCTTTCGTCTTTCCAGACGATTTCCTTGTTGCGAACGAGATCGACAACACCTTCGAATTCGCCTTCGGAACCAATCGGCAGCTGCATAACAGCGACATTGGCACCGAGACGTTCTTTCATCATCTCAACGCAACGGAAGAAGTCCGCACCGGTACGGTCCATTTTGTTGACAAAGCACATACGCGGTACGTGGTATTTGTCAGCCTGGCGCCAAACGGTTTCGGTCTGCGGTTCAACACCGGAAACGGCATCGAAGACCGCGCAAGCACCATCGAGAACGCGGAGCGAACGTTCAACTTCAATCGTGAAGTCAACGTGGCCCGGGGTATCAATGATGTTAACACGGTGATCGTTCCAGAAGCAGGTAGTTGCAGCAGACGTAATCGTAATGCCGCGTTCCTGTTCCTGTTCCATCCAGTCCATGGTCGCGGCGCCGTCGTGGACTTCGCCGATCTTGTAGGACTTGCCGGTGTAGAAAAGAATTCGCTCGGTTGTCGTGGTTTTACCAGCATCGATGTGTGCCATGATGCCAATATTGCGATACCGAGAGATCGGAGTACGTTGTACCATAATCGACTCTTGATCCTGAGGTCTGGGTTACCAGCGATAATGAGCGAAAGCCTTGTTGGCTTCGGCCATACGGTGGGTATCTTCGCGTTTCTTGACGGCCGAGCCACGGTTGTTGGCTGCGTCCATCAGTTCGCCTGCAAGACGACCAACCATGGTGGTCTCGGAACGTTTGCGCGCAGCGTCAACCAGCCAACGAATGGCCAGAGCCTGACGACGCTCGGAACGAACTTCAACCGGAACCTGGTAGGTAGCACCACCAACACGGCGCGAACGAACTTCGACGTTCGGCTTCACGTTATCCATGGCTTCGTGGAACTGGGCAACAGGGTCTGCACCCTTGCCTTCCATAACTTCCAGGGCACCATAAACGATCTTTTCAGCTGCGGATTTTTTACCATCCAGCATCAGACCGTTCATGAACTTGGTCAGAACCTTATCGCCATATTTGGCGTCAGGCAGAACTTCGCGCTTTTCAGCAGCGTGACGACGTGACATCTGAGCTGCTCCTTATTTCGGACGCTTCGCGCCGTATTTCGAACGACGCTGTTTACGGTCTTTGACACCCTGCGTATCGAGGGTACCGCGAATGATGTGGTAACGGACACCCGGCAAATCTTTTACACGGCCGCCGCGGATCATTACGACGGAGTGTTCTTGCAGGTTGTGGCCTTCACCCGGAATGTAAGAGGTAACTTCGTAGCCGTTGGTCAAACGAACACGAGCAACCTTACGAAGTGCCGAGTTCGGCTTCTTCGGGGTGGTGGTATAGACACGGGTGCAAACGCCGCGTTTCTGCGGGCATGCTTCCAGTGCCGGAACCATATCGCGCTGGGTGCGCGGAGTCCGCTTTTTGCGGATCAACTGGTTAATAGTGGGCATTAACTTTCCCTTTTACTTTAACGGACGCCACTAGGGCGTTGCTCTTATCGACGCACGACGAGCGACCACGCGTCTTTGTACAAGTACAAAAACACGCGCGGACGCCCATAAAAGCAGGAGTTCCTGCCTCGACGGCCGTCAGAGTCGCACTCAAGCGATGGGGGGCGAAAACCGCCCGCTACCGCACAAAACGGCACCGGCACAGTTGCACCCCCCTAGATTCGGTGGGCGCATACTAGTGACGGGCCCCTTTTGCGTCAAGCAAAACCCTCTGGGCCTTCGAGTTGGCGCTTCAAACGCCGAAACGAGCCGGTGCGTCGATAAGAGTCCGGCTCGTTTCTGATTCTTTTTAACTGTCTGACGCGACGATGTTATTCGCCTGCCGGCAGTGAAGCAGTATCGGATTGCGGACCAAAGTTGTCGCCGATTTCTTCTTCTGCTTCGATCTGTACATTTTTGTCGCGTTCGGCAGCCAGTGCACGGAAGCGGTTCATCACCGCACCGGTACCAGCCGGGATCAGACGACCCACGATGACGTTCTCTTTCAGACCGATAAGCGTATCGGTTTTGCCCGAGACAGCAGCCTCGGTAAGAACACGCGTGGTTTCCTGGAACGACGCGGCCGAAATGAAGGAGTGCGTCTGGAGCGAGGCTTTGGTGATCCCCTGGAGGACCGGTGCACCTTCGGCCAGTTCGCCGCCTTCTTTAAGAGCACGTTCGTTTTCGGCATCAAAATCAACGCGGTCAATGATTTCGCCAACCAGAAGCGTGGTGTCACCCGGTTTGGTGATTTCCACTTTCTGCAGCATCTGACGTACGATGACTTCGATGTGCTTGTCGTTAATCTTCACGCCCTGCAGACGGTAGACTTCCTGGATCTCGTTGACCAGGTAATCTGCCAGTGCCGGGACGCCCATAACACGCAGAATGTCGTGCGGAACCGGTGAACCATCGAGAAGCTGATCGCCCTGCTCGACAAAGTCGCCTTCCTGAACGGCAAGGTGCTTGCCTTTCGGGATCAGGTATTCGACCGGTTCGGTCAGACCCGAGTCTTCGAGCGGATGAACCACGACGCGACGCTTGTTCTTGTAGTCCTTGCCGAATTCGACGCGACCCGGGATATCCGAGATAATCGCGTGTTCTTTCGGTTTACGGGCTTCGAACAGCTCGGCAACGCGCGGCAGACCACCGGTAATGTCACGGGTTTTCGAACCTTCACGCGGGATACGTGCGAGCACGTCACCAGCGGCGACCTTCTGACCGTTCTCGACCGAGAGAATAGCATCAACCGAGAGGAAGTAACGGGCTTCAAGACCGTTATCCAGGTTGATGACCTCGCCGTTTTCGTTACGCAGGGTAACGCGCGGCTTAAGGTCGGATGCCTTTGGCATGCTCTTCCAGTCGATAACCGTCTTCGAGGCGATACCGGTCGCTTCGTCATAGACTTCGCGAATGGTTACGTTCTCGAGAAGGTCGACATAGTTCACGTAACCTTCTTTCTCGGTGATGATCGGCAGGGTGTACGGATCCCATTCAGCCAGTTTCTGGCCACGGGTAACCTGCGCGCCTTCATCGGTCAGAAGTTTCGCACCATACGGAACACGATATTTCGCACGTTCACGACCGGTCTTGTCGATCAACAGGATCTCGAGGTTACGCGCCATGACGATGTTCACGCCCGACGAGTTCTCAACAACCGCGCGGTTTTTCAGTTTCACGGTGGCATCGAAGTTAGCTTCGACACCGGAAACTTCTGCACCACGCTGCGCGGCACCACCAATGTGGAACGTACGCATGGTCAGCTGGGTACCCGGTTCACCGATCGACTGTGCGGCGATAACACCGACAGCTTCACCGATGTTGACCGTGGTACCGCGGGCTAGGTCACGACCATAGCAATGGCCGCAAACACCGGTTTCGGCGTCACAGGTCAGAACCGAACGGATACGCGCCATTTCGACGCCAGCCTTTTCGATCAGATCAAGGTGATCTTCTTCGACCATTTCGTTCTTCGGTACGATGATTTCACCGGTCGACGGATTGACAATCTCGTCAGCGGTGAAACGACCGAGGATACGATCGGAAAGGGTTTCGATAACCTCACCGGAGTCGACGACGGCTGCGATGTCGAGACCACGATCGGTACCGCAATCATGCTGAGTGATGATGCAGTCCTGGGCCACGTCAACGAGACGACGGGTCAGGTAACCCGAGTTCGCCGTTTTCAGTGCGGTATCAGCCAGACCTTTACGAGCACCGTGGGTGGAGTTGAAGTACTCCTGCACGGTCAGGCCTTCTTTAAAGTTCGAAATAATCGGCGTCTCGATGATCGAGCCATCCGGTTTCGCCATCAGGCCACGCATAGCAGCCAGCTGACGCATCTGGGCGGCAGAACCACGGGCACCGGAGTGCGCCATCATGTAAACCGAGTTCACATTGTCACCTTCAGCCGTTGCCGAGATGACTTTCATCATCGCTTCGGAAACGTCGTCGGTGCACTGTGCCCAGGCGTCAACAACCTTGTTGTATTTCTCACCACGGGTGATGAGACCATCCTGGTACTGCTGCTCGTATTCCTTGACCTTTTCATGGGTCTCGCCAACCAGCTTTTCCTTGGCGTCCGGAATGATCATGTCATCCTTGCCAAACGAAATACCGGCTTTACATGCCCAGTTGAAACCAAGGCCCATCATGCGGTCAGCAAAGATAACGGTCTCTTTCTGGCCACAGTGACGATAGACGACGTCGATAACGTTCGAGACGTCTTTCTTGGTCAGCAGCTTGTTGATGGTCGAGAACGGAATGCGCGGATGACGCGGCAGAAGTTCCGACAGCAACATGCGGCCCGGGGTGGTGGCAACACGAACGGTGATCGGTTCGTTGTTTTCATCAACCGTGTGGTAACGGGCATTGACCTTGGAATGCAGGTTTACAACACCTTCATCCAGTGCCTGCTCGATCTCGGCGATGTTGACAAACGACATGCCCTCGCCCGGCTGACCATCACGCTCCATGGAGATGTAGTACAAACCAAGGACGATGTCCTGCGACGGCACGATGATCGGTTTACCCGACGCCGGCGACAGGATGTTGTTGGTCGACATCATCAGGGTACGTGCTTCAAGCTGGGCTTCAAGCGACAGCGGTACGTGAACAGCCATCTGGTCACCGTCGAAGTCCGCGTTAAACGCAGTACAAACGAGCGGGTGCAGCTGGATGGCCTTACCTTCGATCAGGGTAGGTTCGAACGCCTGAATACCAAGACGGTGCAGCGTCGGTGCGCGGTTAAGCATGACCGGGTGTTCACGGATAACCTGTTCAAGGATATCCCAAACTTCGGCACGCTCTTTTTCCACCATGCGCTTTGCAGCCTTGATGGTGGTCGCCATCCCGTACAGTTCCAGCTTCGCGTAAACGAACGGCTTGAACAGTTCGAGCGCCATTTTCTTCGGCAGACCGCACTGGTGCAGTTTCAGGTTCGGACCCACGGTAATAACCGAACGACCGGAATAGTCGACGCGTTTACCCAGAAGGTTCTGACGGAAACGACCCTGCTTACCTTTAAGCATGTCCGACATCGATTTGAGCGGACGCTTGTTGGCACCGGTGATCGGACGACCGCGACGGCCGTTATCAAACAGCGCGTCAACCGATTCCTGAAGCATACGTTTTTCGTTACGCACGATGATATCAGGCGCACGAAGCTCGATCAGGCGCTTCAGACGGTTGTTACGGTTGATCACACGACGATAAAGATCGTTCAGATCCGAGGTCGCGAAACGGCCGCCATCCAGCGGAACCAGCGGGCGCAGTTCCGGCGGAATAACCGGGATCACTTCAAGGATCATCCATTCCGGGCGTGCGCCTGATTCCTGGAAGGCCTCAATCAGCTTGAGACGCTTGACCAGCTTCTTGCGCTTGGCTTCGGAATTGGTTTCCTTGAGGTCGATTTTCGCGGTTTCGCGTTCTTCATCAAGGTCGATCGCCGCAAGCATATCGCGGATGGCCTCTGCACCGATACCGGCGCGGAAGCTGTCTTCGCCATATTCTTCCTGGGCGGTCATATACTGGTCTTCGGACAGGAGCTCACCCATTTTAAGCGGGGTAAGGCCCGGTTCGATAACCACATAGTTTTCGAAGTACAGAATGCGCTCAAGATCCTTGAGCGTCATGTCCAGCAGCAGACCCAGACGGCTCGGCAGCGACTTCATGAACCAGATGTGGGCAACAGGTGCCGCCAGTTCGATATGGCCCATACGTTCACGACGTACTTTGGCCAGAGTCACTTCGACGCCGCATTTTTCACAGATAATGCCGCGATACTTCATACGCTTGTACTTGCCGCACAAGCATTCGTAGTCCTTCACCGGACCAAAAATGCGCGCACAGAACAGGCCGTCGCGCTCCGGTTTGAAGGTCCGGTAGTTGATGGTTTCCGGTTTCTTGATCTCGCCGAACGACCAGGAGCGGATACGCTCCGGGCTGGCAATCTGAATCCGGATCTGATCGAAGCTCTGGGTGCCCTGCGGCTGCCCGAAGATCTTCATCAACTCGTTCATAAAGGCTCTCCCGCTATGCCCGGTCTCGCCGGGTTTCGCCAATTTCAGGCCGAAAGATGCGATTTGGCGACCGGGATGCCCGGATGGGCACCCCTGTCAGCCAAACACTTAGAAATCGTTCTGCTCAAGCTCGACATTGAGGCCAAGCGAACGGAGTTCTTTAACGAGAACGTTAAAGGATTCCGGAATGCCGGCTTCGAAGGTGTCTTCGCCGCGAACAATGGCTTCGTAGACCTTGGTACGGCCCGAAACGTCATCCGACTTGACCGTAAGCATTTCCTGGAGGGTGTAAGCGGCACCGTAAGCTTCGAGTGCCCACACTTCCATCTCCCCGAAACGCTGGCCACCGAACTGCGCCTTACCACCCAGCGGCTGCTGGGTAACAAGAGAGTACGGACCAATCGAACGTGCGTGGATCTTGTCGTCGACCAAGTGGTGCAGTTTGAGCATGTAGATATAGCCCACTGTCACCTTGCGATGGAATTTCTCACCGGTACGACCGTCATAGAGGTCGACCTGGCCAGAACCATCGAGGCCTGCTTTTTCAAGCATACGAACAACATCCGGCTCACGGGCACCGTCGAAGACCGGGGTGGCCATCGGGACGCCGCGACGCAGGTTGTTACCAAGTTCAATAACTTCGCCATCAGAAAGCTCTTTGATGCCGGCGATGTATTCTTCGCCTTCGTAGACATCATTAAGCTTGCTGCGCAGGTCATCCATCTCGCCACGACCATCGGCAACAGCATCGACGAGTTCGCCGATCTGTTCACCCAGACCACGAGACGCCCAACCAAGGTGGGTTTCAAGGATCTGGCCGACGTTCATACGCGACGGAACACCCAGCGGGTTCAAAACGATATCGACCGGCGTACCGTCTTCGAGGTGCGGCATGTCTTCAACCGGCATAATGCGCGATACGACACCCTTGTTCCCGTGACGGCCGGCCATTTTATCACCCGGCTGCATTTTACGTTTAACTGCGACGAAGACTTTGACCATCTTCATCACGCCCGGCGGCAGTTCGTCACCGGCCTGCAGTTTGTCGACCTTGTCATCGAAGCGGGCCTGAAGAACAGCAATCGATTCCTCGAACTGTTTTTTCAGAGCTTCGATGTCAGACATGACATTGTCATCTGCAACAGCGATCTGGCGCCAAAGACCACGGGCAACACCCGACAGGCTTTCTTCGGTCAACTCGCCGGTCAGGCCCTTCGGACCATCGACCAGTTTCTGACCAACCAGAAGGTTCTGCAAACGACCATAGAAGTTACGCTCGAGGATCGCGCGTTCGTCATCGCGGTCCTGTGCGAGACGTTCGATTTCTGCGCGTTCGATCGCCAGAGCACGTTCGTCCTTGTCAACGCCACGACGTGAGAACACGCGGACTTCAACAATGGTACCGAACTGTCCCGGCGGGACACGAAGCGAGGTATCGCGAACGTCAGATGCTTTTTCACCGAAGATGGCGCGCAGAAGTTTTTCTTCCGGCGTCATCGGGCTTTCGCCCTTCGGCGTTACCTTACCGACAAGGATATCGCCCGGCTTGATTTCCGCACCGATGTAGACAATGCCCGCCTCGTCGAGGTTTTTGAGCGCTTCTTCACCGACGTTCGGAATATCACGGGTGATTTCTTCCTGACCGAGCTTGGTATCGCGGGCCATGACTTCGAATTCCTCGATGTGGATCGAGGTATAGACGTCATCACGGGCAATACGTTCGGACAGAAGGATGGAGTCCTCGAAGTTGTAACCGTTCCACGGCATGAACGCGACAAGCACGTTACGGCCGAGAGCGAGTTCACCCATATCGGTACACGGACCATCCGAAATGATGTCACCCTTCTGGACAACATCGCCAACTTTCACCAGCGGACGCTGGTTGATGCAGCTGCCCTGGTTGGAACGCTGATATTTCAGCAGGGTGTAAATATCGACACCCGATTCCGAAGCAGCAATGTCACCAGTTGCGCGAATGACCATACGAGTCGCGTCAACGGATTCAACAACACCATCACGGCGTGCGATCAGGGTTGCACCCGAATCACGTGCCACCGGAACTTCCATACCGGTCCCGACATACGGCGCCTCGGAGCGGATCAACGGAACCGCCTGACGCTGCATGTTCGAGCCCATCAGTGCGCGGTTCGCGTCATCGTTCTCGAGGAACGGAATGAGCGCGGATGCGACCGATACCAGCTGCTTCGGCGAGACGTCCATCAGGTCGATCTCTTCGGAGCGGGCCATGTAGTGGTCACCGGCCTTACGGGTGTTGATCAGTTCGTTGGTGAAGCTGAAGTCAGCGTTAAGCGGTTCGTTTGCCTGTGCGATGACATAACGGCCTTCTTCGATCGCCGAGAGGTAAATAACCTCTGCGGTGACGTTACCGTCGACAACCTTACGATACGGGCTTTCGATGAAGCCGTACTGGTTGACGCGGGCAAAGGTCGCCAGCGAGTTGATCAGACCAATGTTCGGACCTTCCGGCGTTTCAACCGGGCAGATACGACCATAGTGGGTCGGATGAACGTCACGCACTTCAAAGCCTGCACGCTCACGGGTCAAACCACCCGGGCCAAGCGCCGAAAGACGACGTTTGTGGGTAATTTCCGAAAGCGGGTTGGTCTGGTCCATGAACTGCGACAGCTGCGAGGAGCCGAAGAATTCACGAACAGCAGCCGCAACCGGCTTGGCATTGATCAGGTCATGCGGCATGACGTTGTCGATCTCGACCGAGCTCATACGCTCGCGGATCGCACGTTCCATACGCAGCAGACCAACGCGGAACTGGTTTTCCATCAGCTCGCCAACCGAACGCAGACGACGGTTACCGAGGTGGTCAATATCGTCAATCTCGCCACGACCGTCTTTCAGGTCGATCAGAACACGGACGACTTCCAGAATGTCTTCGCGACGCAGGATACGAACGGTGTCTGCACATTCGAGGTTCAGACGCGCATTCATTTTCACGCGGCCAACCGCGGAAAGGTCATAACGTTCTGAATCGAAGAACAGGCCCTTGAACATGGCTTCCGCACCCTCGAGGGTCGGCGGTTCACCCGGGCGCATCACGCGATAGATGTCCACAAGGGCTTCTTCGCGGTTGCTGTTCTTGTCCAGTGCCATGGTGTTGCGCAGATACGGACCAACCTGGTTGTGGTCGATCATCAGCAGACGAACGGAATCAACACCCCATTCTTTCAGCTGCTCGAACACTTCCTCGGTCAGTTCGTGGCCGGCTTCTGCCAGGATCTCGCCGGTTTCACCATCGATGAGGTCATCAGCCATGAACCAGCCGTTAAGCTGCTCTTCAGGCACGAGGATCTCGGTAACACCCTGTTCGGCGATTTTACCAGCAGAACGCTTGGTGATCTTGGAACCAGCCGCAGCAACAACTTCGCCGCTTTTGGCATCGATCAGATCGAAGACAAGCTTCTGGCCAATGTAACGCTCGACGCTGAAATCGGTAACCCAACCATCCTTGGTGCGGCGGTATTCAGCCGACTCATAGTAATAGTTGAGGATTTCTTCCGGGGTCAGACCTTCGATTTCCGACGGATCGACAGAGCGGCCTTCTTCGGCACGCTGTGCACGCAGCTGTTCGGACTCTTCGTTTTCAAGAGCCATAAGCAGCGTGGTCGCCGGCAGTTTGCGGCGACGGTCGATACGGACGTAAAGAATGTCTTTGGCATCGAATTCGAAATCGAGCCAGGAACCACGATACGGAATGACACGTGCGGCAAACAGATATTTGCCCGAGCTGTGGCTCTTGCCCTTGTCATGGTCGAAGAAGACGCCCGGCGAACGGTGCATCTGGGACACAATCACACGCTCGGTGCCGTTCACGATAAAGGTACCGTGTTCGGTCATGAGCGGCATGTCGCCCATGTAAACGTCCTGTTCCTTGATATCGCGGATCGAACGGGCACCCGTGTCCTCGTCGATATCCCAGACAACCAGACGCAGAGTTACACGCAGTGGTGCGGCAAAGGTCATACCACGCTGGCGGCACTCTTCGGTATCGTATTTGGGCTGCTCAAGCTCATAGGAAACAAATTCAAGAGTTGCGCGTTCCGAAAAATCTTTAATCGGAAAGACGCTCTTGAATACTTCCTGAAGACCTGCATCGTCTCGCTGCTCCTGCGAGATTCCGGTCTGCAAAAACTTATCGTAGGAATTCTTTTGAACCTCGATGAGATTCGGGAGCGGAGCGACTTCGCTGATCCGTCCAAAGCTTTTGCGGATGCGCTTTCGACCAGTAAAGGACTTATCCATCATCGTTCCTTTAATCGCGCCTCCCCACACCGTCCGAACTCGTTCGTCCCTGCTCTGTCACGTTCGCGAGTCGCGCAAAACGCATACAGCACAACGACGCCCGAGCCCCGTACGGGGCGGGCGTTCACTTGATTATGACTGTGGATGTTATTTGACATCCAACTTGATTGAGATCACTGATCCCTCGGCTGTCGACGCCGTCAAAGATAACCTCTGACCTAAACGGCCTTACGTTATGTACGATTACCTTTGGCAGCGTCAACCGTTAAATTCCTGTTCGCGCCTCTGCACGGGCTCGGCACGATTGCCGTAGTGCACAGAGACGGAAGGGCCGGCGCCCGAAGGACGCCGACCCAGACCTTGGCAAGAAGCCGTCGATTATTTGAGTTCGACGGTTGCGCCGGCTTCTTCCAGCTTCTTCTTGATTTCTTCGGCTTCGTCCTTAGCAACGCCTTCTTTGACGGCTTTCGGAGCGCCTTCAACCAGGTCTTTGGCTTCTTTGAGGCCAAGACCGGTGATGCCGCGTACTTCTTTAATGACGTTGATTTTCTTGTCGCCAGCAGAAGCGAGGATAACGTCGAATTCGGTTTTTTCTTCAGCAGCAGCACCACCGGCAGCAGCGCCACCAGCAGCAGCAACAGCTACCGGAGCAGCGGCGGAAACGCCCCACTCTTCTTCGAGCATTTTGGAAAGTTCTGCAGCTTCAAGAACGGTGAGCTTGGAAAGCTCGTCAACGAGTGCCTTAAGATCGGCCATTTTACTATACTCCTAGGCTTGAACTTAGATATCTGAGATATCTGATTACTTTGGTTTACGCGGCTTCGCCTTTGTCGGCATATGCCTTCAGCACCTGGGCGATCTGGCCCGCCGGCTTGGAGGTCAGCGTAGCGATACGCTGTGCCGGGGTCTGGATCATACCAACCAGTTTCGCACGAAGTTCGTCCAGCGACGGCAGTTCTGCCAGAGCTTTGATGCCCTGTTCATCGAGAACCTGTTCGCCGATGGCACCAGCAACAAGAACCAGCTTGTCGTTGGATTTCGCGAACTCGGAGGCTACTTTTGCGACCGAAGCCGGATCAGCTGAATAGCCAATCGCGGTCGGACCGGTGAAGTAGTCTGCAAGACCAGCAAATTTGGTGCCTTCCAGAGCAAGTCGCGTAAGCCGGTTTTTGGTGACCTTGAAGCCCGCACCAGAATCACGCATCTGTGCACGAAGAGCGGTGATTTCAGCAACCGTCAGACCCTTATACTGGGTGATGACGACGCCTTCCGCACCTTCGAACACTTCGCGCATTTCTGCTACGAACTGTTGTTTTTCATCGCGGTTCACTTTTAGTCTCCGACATTGCTTATTGCCCTGAACCCCACAAGGAGGTTCACAGACGCGACCAGTCCTTTCGAACTGGTCTGTGACGCCCGTCCGTTTGCCAGATGTTCAAGCCTTGTGTGAATCCCCGATGGGGAAAACTAAGAACCGGAACCTCTGCCTATGCAGGGAATTAAGAGTGGCAAATCCCACTCACCTGCAGTCTGGGACAGACAGGTAGAGAGGGCACTGAGCCCTCTCCGGTCCTGACCGATCCGAAGACCGGTCAGAATTCGAATTTTCTTACTTCGACGCGATGTCAGCAATCGACAGTTTCACGCCAGCACCCATGGTGGAGCTGATCGCAGCGCGCTGCAGGTAAACACCTTTTGCGCCTGTCGGTTTTGCCTTAACGATCGCATCGACGAATGCTTTTGCATTCTCAAGGATCTGTTCTTCGCTGAACGATGCCTTGCCGATACCTGCATGAACGATACCGTTTTTCTCGGCGCGGAACTGGACCTGGCCAGCTTTTGCGTCGGAAACAGCGGTCGCAACATCCATGGTCACGGTGCCGAGTTTCGGGTTCGGCATCAGGCCGCGCGGGCCGAGTACCTTACCGAGACGGCCGACAACAGCCATCATGTCCGGGGTTGCAATAACGCGATCATAGTTCAGATCGCCTTTCTGCATTGCTTCCATCAGGTCTTCGGCGCCAACAGCGTCTGCACCAGCTTTCTGGGCTTCTTCTGCTTTGGCTTCTTTTGCGAAGACAGCAACGCGCATGGTTTTACCGGTACCATGCGGCAGGGAAACAACACCACGGACCATCTGGTCAGCGTGACGCGGATCAACACCAAGGTTCATGGCCATTTCGATGGTTTCATCGAATTTGGCTTTTGCACCTTCTTTGACGAGCTTTACAGCAGCTGCAAGTTCGTACTGGGTGTTACGGTCGATGCCCTCATAGGCCTGGGCAAGGCGTTTACCAGTCTTGGCCATCGTCTTACTCCACAACCTCGAGACCCATCGCACGGGCAGAGCCCTCGATCATTGCCATCGCGCCATCAACGTCAAATGCGTTGAGGTCAGCCATTTTGGCTTCTGCGATTTCTTTGACCTGTGCTTTGGTTACTTTACCAACATAACCTTTACCGGTGGTGCCGGAGCCCTTGGCAATACCTGCTGCCTTTTTCAGGAAGTAGGATGCCGGCGGGGTTTTGGTTACGAAAGAGAAGGAACGGTCGGAATAAACGGTGATGACGACCGGAATCGGCATACCAGGTTCCATCTGCTGGGTCGCTGCGTTGAACGCCTTGCAGAATTCCATGATATTCACGCCGCGCTGACCAAGAGCCGGGCCGACAGGCGGCGACGGGTTGGCTTTGCCGGCGGGAATCTGCAGCTTAAGATAGCCGTCGATTTTCTTCGCCATTAGGGTACCTCTTAAAGAAGCGCGCGGTACGGCCATGGCTGACCTCCCGCGCCTTGATTGCTGCCTGCGTATACAAGCAGCGACTTAAATTTTCAAGATCGTTTTTTTAAAGCTTCTCGACCTGGGTGTATTCCAGCTCGACCGGAGTTGAACGACCGAAGATCGAAACAGACACCTTAAGGCGTGCACGTTCTTCATCAACCCCTTCGACAATCCCGTTAAACGATGCAAACGGACCGTCGGAAACACGTACTTCCTCGCCGATATCGAATGCGATGGTCGGCTTCGGACGATCAACACCTTCCTGCACCTGATGCAGAATGTGCTGAGCTTCCTTTTCGGAAATCGGCATCGGCTTGCCACGGCTGCCGAGGAAATCGGTAACCTTGGCGGTGTTCTTGACCAGGTGCCAGCTTTCGTCAGTGAGATCCATCTTCAGCAGGACATAGCCCGGGAAAAACTTCCGCTCGGCATTGACCTTTGCGCCGCGACGGACCTCGACAGTCTCTTCGGTCGGCACCAGAACTTCTTCGATCTCGCCTTCCAGACCTTTCTTGATGGCCTGTTCGCGGATCGACTGGGCGACCTTTTTCTCAAAACCGGAGTGAACGTGCAAAACGTACCAGCGATGCGCCATAATCAACCCCCAACACCAAAGACCAGCTTAACACCCCATGCGAGGAGCTGATCGACAACAAAGAAGAAAACAGACGCAAGAGCAACCATCACGAAAACCATGATGGTCGAAACAGTCGTTTCCTTACGGGACGGCCACGAAACTTTTTTCGCTTCGGAGCGGACCTGCTGTACGAATTGTGCTGGCGACGTTTTAGCCATTGTCGGGGTTACACCGCTTTCTAATGCTTTATTTCACAACCCGGAAAAAGTGGCAGGAGAGGAGGGACTCGAACCCCCGACACTCGGTTTTGGAGACCGATGCTCTACCAACTGAGCTACACTCCTACAAGACATCAGAAAGTTGAAAAGCTTATCTTCTTCCTGACTAAATCCCGCCCGGGTGGCGGGGTGTGCGGGCGGGTTATAGCCGCCCGCACATCCAAGATCAAGCACTCAATCGTGCAAAATCTCAAAAATTATTCGATGATTTTCGCAACAACACCCGCACCGACGGTACGACCGCCTTCACGGATTGCGAAACGCAGACCTTCGTCCATTGCGATCGGGGCAATGAGAGTTGCGGTCATCTGAACGTTGTCGCCCGGCATAACCATTTCGGTGCCAGCCGGCAGCTCGATCGAACCGGTTACGTCAGTCGTACGGAAGTAGAACTGCGGACGGTAGTTCGAGAAGAACGGCGTGTGAC
>NZ_LPXK01000006.1:0-3169 GCF_001618185.1 Thalassospira sp. MCCC 1A02898
TGCTGTATTTGGAAGGCCCGGCGGTGACCTACTCTCCCGTGCCTTAAGACAAAGTACCATCGGCGCAGGCTGGTTTCACTTCTGAGTTCGGGATGGGATCAGGTGGTTCCCGGCCGCTATGGCCACCGGGCCGTCCAAACACAGCGAAGAGATCGGAGATCTTTGTAAGATCGTGATGTTATGCGAACTATTTATTGTTGTGACGTATTGGTCTTGCTGATTTTACCGCTGCGCAAGTCATATGCAGATCAGTAGCAAGAGGGATCAATCAAGCCGATCGATCAATTAGTACTGGTTAGCTTCACGTGTTGCCACGCTTCCACACCCAGCCTATCAACCTGGTGGTCTTCCAGGGATCTGATAGGGATACCTAGTCTTGAAGGGGGCTTCCCGCTTAGATGCTTTCAGCGGTTATCCCTTCCGCACTTAGCTACCCGGCGATGCTCCTGGCGGAACAACCGGTACACCAGAGGTGCGTCCATCCCGGTCCTCTCGTACTAGGGACAGCTCTTCTCAAGTATCCTACGCCCACGGCAGATAGGGACCGAACTGTCTCACGACGTTCTAAACCCAGCTCACGTACCACTTTAATTGGCGAACAGCCAAACCCTTGGGACCTGCTCCAGCCCCAGGATGTGATGAGCCGACATCGAGGTGCCAAACACTCCCGTCGATGTGGACTCTTGGGGAGTATCAGCCTGTTATCCCCGGCGTACCTTTTATCCGTTGAGCGATGGCCCTTCCACGCGGGACCACCGGATCACTATGACCGACTTTCGTCTCTGCTCGACTTGTCAGTCTCGCAGTCAGGCAGGCTTTTGCCATTGCACTCTTAAGCTGATGTCCGACCAGCCTGAGCCTACCATCGCGCGCCTCCGTTACTCTTTGGGAGGCGACCGCCCCAGTCAAACTACCCGCCATGCAGGGTCCCGGATCCGGATAACGGACCTCGGTTAGATATCAGGAAGCAAAAGGGTGGTATCTCAAAGGTGGCTCCACCATGGCTGGCGCCATGGCTTCAAAGCCTCCCACCTATTCTGCACATTCACATCCTGATACCACTGCAAAGCTGTAGTAAAGGTGCACGGGGTCTTTCCGTCTGACCGCGGGTACTCCGCATCTTCACGGAGAATTCAATTTCGCTGAGTTGGTGTTGGAGACAGTGGGGAAGTCGTTACGCCATTCGTGCAGGTCGGAACTTACCCGACAAGGAATTTCGCTACCTTAGGACCGTTATAGTTACGGCCGCCGTTTACCGGGGCTTCAATTCAATGCTTGCACATCTCCTCTTAACCTTCCGGCACCGGGCAGGCGTCAGACCCTATACGTCGTCTTGCGACTTCGCAGAGCCCTGTGTTTTTAGTAAACAGTCGCCACCCCCTAGTCTGTGCCCCCACCGTAAAGTTGCCTTCACGGTGGGCCCCCTTCTCCCGAAGTTACGGGGGCAATTTGCCGAGTTCCTTCAACACCATTCTCTCAAGCGCCTTGGTATATTCAACCTGCCCACCTGTGTCGGTTTGGGGTACGGTCCATATGTGAGAGTTATTTCCTGGACCTCCTTGGCAGCTTCTCCAATCCAATAAGGAAAAACTACTTCCAGAGGCCGTCACTTCTCACGGGTACAGGAATATTAACCTGTTTCCCATCGACTACGCATTTCTGCCTCGTCTTAGGGGCCGACTCACCCTGCGCGGATTGGCCTTGCGCAGGAACCCTTGGGCTTTCGGCGAGGGAGGTTCTCACTCCCTTTATCGCTACTCATGTCAGCATTCTCGCTTCCGATACCTCCAGCATGCCTTACGGCACACCTTCACAGGCTTACGGAACGCTCCGCTACCACTTGTTCAAAGAACAAGTCCGCAGTTTCGGTGTGTGGCTTGAGCCCCGGTACATCTTCGGCGCGGGACAGCTTATTTAGACCAGTGAGCTGTTACGCTTTCTTTAAACGATGGCTGCTTCTAAGCCAACGTCCTGGTTGTCTTGGCCGTCCTACATCCTTTCCCACTTAGCCACAACTTTGGGACCTTAACTGGCGGTCTGGGCTGTTTCCCTCTCGACCACGGACCTTAGCACCCGTAGTCTGTCTGCCAGATAGTACTCATCGGTATTCGGAGTTTGATTAGGTTTGGTAAGCCGGTAAGGCCCCCTAGCCCATTCAGTGCTCTACCCCCGATGGTATTCGTCTGACGCTCTACCTAAATAGATTTCGCGGAGAACCAGCTATCTCCAGGTTTGATTGGCCTTTCACCCCTAACCACAAGTCATCCCCGTCTTTTTCAACAGACGTGGGTTCGGTCCTCCAGTGACTGTTACATCACCTTCAACCTGCTCATGGCTAGATCACCTGGTTTCGGGTCTAATCCCACAAACTCAATCGCCCTATTAAGACTCGCTTTCGCTGCGCCTACACCTATCGGCTTAAGCTTGCTTGTAAGACTAACTCGCTGACCCATTATGCAAGAGGTACGCTGTCACCCCATAAAGAGGCTCCAACTGCTTGTAGGCATCCGGTTTCAGGAACTATTTCACTCCCCTTATCGGGGTGCTTTTCACCTTTCCCTCACGGTACTGGTACACTATCGGTCGTCAAGGAGTACTTAGGCTTGGAGGGTGGTCCCCCCATGTTCAGACAGGATTTCACGTGTCCCGCCCTACTCGAGGACTTATGCAATTTCTACCCGTACGGGGCTATCACCCACTATGGCCGACCTTTCCAGATCGTTCCGGTTCTTATGCATAAGCCACTGGCCTGGTTCGCGTTCGCTCGCCGCTACTAGCGAAGTCTCGGTTGATGTCCTTTCCTCCGGTTACTGAGATGTTTCAGTTCACCGGGTTCGCCTCCTGCCGCTATGTATTCACGACAGGATCACCCTATTGGGTGGGGTTTCCCCATTCAGAAATCTACGGGTCAAAGCCTGCTCTCGGCTCACCGTAGCTTATCGCAGAGTGCCACGTCTTTCATCGCCTCTTGACGCCAAGGCATCCACCAGATGCCCTTATTATGCTTGAGAGATCCCTCAGCTAACTGTTCTGCGGCTTGCGCAGGGGTAAAACCTGCAAAACCACATCACAACTAGTTCGCGATCACGTTCTTTCGTTGCGAAAAATCACAACGGAAAGATCCGTTCTCTTCATATTCCCTATTCACAATGTCAAACATCTCGTCATC
>NZ_LPXK01000007.1:0-76505 GCF_001618185.1 Thalassospira sp. MCCC 1A02898
GTCACACGCCGTTCTTCTCGAACTACCGTCCGCAGTTCTACTTCCGTACGACTGACGTAACCGGTTCGATCGAGCTGCCGGCTGGCACTGAAATGGTTATGCCGGGCGACAACGTTCAGATGACCGCAACTCTCATTGCACCGATCGCAATGGACGAAGGTCTGCGTTTCGCAATCCGTGAAGGCGGTCGTACCGTCGGCGCGGGCGTTGTTGCCAAGATCATCGAATAATTTTTTCTCTTGATCTTTGTGGAGCGGGCGGCTATGTAAGCCGCCCGCAACACTTTTGCGGCAATCGTCAACTCCAGTTGAGGGGCCGGTGTCCTTTTGAGGGCTCCGGTACATAATTACATGGATAGTCAGAACATTCGCATTCGCCTCAAGGCGTTTGACCATCGCGTGCTGGATCAGTCCACGCGTGAGATCGTCAATACGGCGAAGCGCACTGGCGCAGAGGTCCGCGGCCCGATTCCGCTGCCGACCCGCATCGAAAAGTACACTGTTCTGCGGTCTCCGCACGTGAACAAAAAGTCACGCGAACAGCTTGAAATCCGTACGCACAAGCGTCTTCTCGACATTGTCGACCCGACCCCGCAAACCGTCGATGCTCTTATGAAGCTCGACCTTGCGTCCGGTGTCGATGTCGAGATCAAACTTTAATCGGGAGTAAGCCGCAATGCGTAGTGGACTTATTACCCAGAAGGTCGGTATGACCCGCGTCTTCAACGACGACGGTTCCCACCTTCCTGTAACCGTTCTGAAGGTCGAAGATCTTCAGGTTGTCGCCAACCGTACCAACGACACCGACGGCTACGTCGCTGTTCAGCTTGGTTATGGCAAAGCGAAAGTGAAAAACGTATCCAAGCCGATGCGTGGCCACTTCGCCAAAGCCAAGGTTGAGCCGAAAGCCAAACTTGCTGAATTCCGCGTGAGCGAAGATGGCCTGATCGAAGTTGGTGCAGAACTTGCTGCAACCCATTTCGTCGAAGGTCAGTACGTTGACGTAATCGGCACGTCCATCGGTAAAGGTTTTGCCGGTGCGATGAAGCGTCACAACTTCGGTGGTCTGCGTGCGTCGCACGGTGTGTCTGTATCGCACCGTTCGCATGGTTCCACCGGTCAGTGCCAGGACCCGGGCCGCGTCTTCAAAGGTAAGAAGATGGCTGGTCACCTCGGTGCCGCACGTGTAACCGTTCAGTCCCTTAAAGTCGTGTCTTCGGACGCCGACAAAGGCCTGATCCTGGTGCATGGTGCCGTTCCGGGTCACAAGGGTGCCTATGTCCTTGTCAAGGATGCCGTGAAGCGTGCTGCACCGGAAGGTCTGCCGTTCCCGGCCGCGCTCAAGGGTGCTGCCCCGGCCGCTGAAGAAGCTGTCGCCGAGGATAAGGAATAAGCATCATGAAGCTCGACATTCTCAAACTTGACGCTTCCAAGTCCGGTAAGATTGATCTTGCAGAAGACATCTTTGGTCTGGAAGTACGTCGTGACGTCCTGCACCGCATGGTGAACTGGCAGCTGGCAAAACGCCGTGCCGGTACCCACAAGGTAAAGGAAAAGTCCGAAGTTTCCGCAACCACGAAAAAATTCGTGCGTCAGAAGGGTAGTGGCGGTGCACGTCACGGTTCCCGTAAAGCCGCACAGTTCCGTGGTGGTGGTACCGTGCACGGTCCGCGCGTTCGCGACCACGCACACGATCTGACCAAGAAGTTCCGTAAACTCGCGCTGAAAACCGCTCTGTCGGCCAAGGCAAAAGACGGTAAGCTTATCGTTCTTGATAATGCGGAATTCTCGGACGCCAAAACCAAGAATCTGGTCGCAGTTTTCAATAAACTCGGCTGGAAGTCTGCACTGATCATCGACGGTGCGCAGGTCAACGAAGGTTTTGCACGCGCAGCGCGCAACATCCCGCAGGTTGATGTGCTCCCGCAGATTGGTGCTAACGTCTATGACATCCTGCGCCGTGACACCCTGGTGCTGACCAAGGGTGCGGTCGAAGCGTTGGAGGCACGTCTCAAATGACGATCATCAGCAAAGAGCGGATGTACGAAGTCATCCGCGCCCCGCATATCACTGAAAAGTCGACGCTGATTTCTGAACACAACGCAGTTGCGTTCAAAGTTGCGATCGACGCCACCAAGCCGGAGATCAAGGCTGCTGTGGAAGGTCTGTTCGGGGTGAAGGTCAAGGCGGTCAATACCTCTGTGGTAAAAGGAAAGACCAAGCGTTTTCGCGGTATTTCCGGTCGTCGGAGCGATTTCAAGAAAGCGATGGTGACCCTCGAAGAGGGCCAGTCCATCGATGTGACTACGGGAATCTAAGACAATGGCTTTGAAGAAGTTTAAACCAACCTCTCCTGGTCGCCGTCAGCTGGTTCTCGTGGATCGTTCTGATCTCCACAAGGGCAAGCCGATCAAAGCGTTGACCGAAGGTCTTCGCAAGAAAGGTGGCCGTAACAACACTGGTCGTATCACCGCCCGCCGTATTGGTGGTGGTCACAAACGTCGTTACCGTCTCATCGACTTCAAACGTACCAAGTTTGACGTCGTCGGTACCGTCGAACGTTTGGAATATGATCCGAACCGTACCGCGTTTATCGCACTGGTTCGCTATTCCGACGACGAGCTGGCCTACATCCTCGCACCGCAGCGTCTCGCTGTCGGCGACAACATTGTTGCCGCTGAACGCGTAGACATTAAGCCGGGTAACGCCGCACCGCTGAAGAACATTCCGGTCGGTACCATTGTCCATAACGTCGAACTGAAAGCCGGTAAAGGTGGTCAGGTCGCACGTTCAGCAGGCTCGTATGTACAGCTTGTTGGTAAGGACCAGGGTTACGCCCAGCTTAAGCTGTCCTCCGGTGAGGTACGTTTGGTTCGTGGTGAATGCATGGCTACCATTGGTGCCGTGTCCAACCCGGACCATCAGAACTCGAACCTTGGTAAAGCCGGCCGTAATCGCTGGCTTGGCAAGCGTCCTTCGGTTCGTGGCGTTGCCATGAACCCGATCGATCACCCGCATGGTGGTGGTGAAGGTCGTACGTCGGGTGGTCGTCACCCGGTTACGCCGTGGGGCAAGCCTACCAAGGGCAAACGTACCCGCTCGAACAAAAAGACCGACGCGCTCATCATGCGCCGTCGTCACAAGAGCTAACGGAGGAGGCTAGACTATGGCGCGTTCCGTTTGGAAGGGTCCGTTTGTTGACGGATACCTTCTTAAGAAAGCCGATACTGTCCGTGCCTCAGGCCGGAATGAGGTAATTAAGACCTGGTCGCGGCGTTCGACGATTCTGCCGCAATTCGTAGGCCTCACCTTTGGGGTTTACAATGGCCAGAAATTCCTGCCGGTGCTCGTGACCGAAGATATGATTGGTCACAAGTTCGGTGAATTCTCGCCGACCCGTACCTACTATGGTCACGCGGCCGACAAAAAGGCGAAGAGGAAGTAACGATGGGTAAGAAAGCTGACATCCGTCGGCTGGCGGATAACGAGGCTGCGGCTTCGCTCCGGGCAGTACGCATTTCCCCGCGTAAGCTCAACCTCGTCGCCGAGTCGATTCGTGGTATGAAGGCAGAAGCTGCTTTGGCAGAACTGACCTTCTCCAATAAACGCATTTCGCAGGACGTCAAAAAGCTGCTGGAATCGGCAATTGCTAATGCCGAAAACAACCATCAGCTCGATGTTGACCGTCTCTATATTAAAGAGGCATCTGTTGGTAAGGCCTTCGTAATGAAGCGCTGGCGCGCCCGTGCACGCGGTCGTGTTGGCAAAATCATTAAGCCGTTCTCCAACATGCGCATCGTCGTTTGCGAACGTGAGGAGGCCGAGTAATGGGTCAGAAAATTAATCCGATCGGTCTGCGCGTTGGCATTAACCGTACCTGGGATTCCCGCTGGTACGCCAACAAGGCCGATTTCGCTGGTCTTCTTCACGAAGATCTCGCGATCCGCAATTTCATCTTCGACCGTCTGAAACAGGCGGGTGTATCGAAGGTGATTATCGAACGTCCGGCGAAGAAAGCCCGCATTTCGATTCACACCGCTCGTCCGGGCGTTGTGATCGGGAAAAAAGGCCAGGACATCGAGAAGCTCAAGAACGATCTGCAGAAACTGGCAAATGCCGAAGTGCAGGTTAACATCATCGAGATCCGCAAGCCGGAACTCGATGCCAAGCTGGTCGCTGACAACATCGCCCAGCAGCTTGAGCGCCGTGTTTCGTTCCGTCGCGCTATGAAGCGCTCGGTTCAGAACGCAATGCGTCTCGGTGCCGGTGGCATTCGTATTAATGCTGCTGGTCGTCTTGGTGGCGCTGAAATCGCCCGTACCGAATGGTACCGTGAAGGTCGCGTTCCGCTGCATACCCTGCGTGCGGACGTTGATTATGGCACTTCGGAAGCACACACCACCTACGGTGTTTGCGGTCTGAAGGTCTGGATCTTCAAGGGCGAAATCATGGCACATGATCCGTTGGCTTCTGAGCGTCGCGCTCTCGAGTCGGCTGGTTCCGGTCGTAAGTAAGGAGATCCCGATATGCTTTCTCCGAAACGTACAAAGTTCCGTAAAGCCCACAAAGGCCGCCTCAAAGGCGAAGCCAAGGGTGGTACCGAACTTAATTTCGGCGCTTATGGCTTGAAAGCCATGGAGCCGGAGCGTATAACGGCGCGTCAGATCGAAGCGGCTCGCCGCGCGATCACCCGCCACATGCGCCGTCAAGGCCGTGTGTGGATTCGCGTTTTCCCGGATCTCCCGGTCTCGCAGAAGCCTGCCGAAGTCCGTCAGGGTAAAGGTAAAGGCTCGCCTGAATATTGGGCGGCACGCGTTAAACCGGGTCGGATCATGTTTGAACTCGACGGTGTTCCGTTGGATCTTGCACGCCGAGCTTTCGAGCTGGCGTCGGCAAAACTGCCGATCAAGACCAAGTTTGTCACCCGTCTTGGTGAAGGGGAGTAATTAGTGATGAAAATTGCTGATCTCCGCGCTAAAAGCGCTGACGAACTGAAGCAGCTGCTTCTGGACCTGCGTAAGGAATCGTTCAATATGCGTTTCCAGCAGGCTTCGGGGCAGTTCGAGAACACTGCGCGGGTCCGCCAGGTCCGTCGTGATATTGCCCGCATTAAAACCCTTCTCGGTAACGAGAAGGGTGCAACCGCGGCCTAACTGGACACGCAGAGGAGTAGACACACATGCCGAGGCGTGTATTGCAGGGGACAGTCGTTTCGACCAAAAACGACAAGACCGTGGTGGTCCGAGTGGAGCGCCAGGTCATGCACCCGCTGTATAAAAAGTACGTGCGTAAGTCGAAGAAATTCCACGCGCACGATGAAGAGAACCGCTTCAAAACGGGTGACGTTGTTCGCATTCGCGAATGCAAACCGATCTCGAAGTTGAAGTCTTGGGAAGTAGTGGTCGAGGAGTGAGTCCTCAGCCCAATCATAGTCAAGGGGTAAACCCATGATCCAGATGCAGTCCAATCTGGACGTCGCCGACAACAGCGGCGCTCGCCGCGTCCAGTGCATCAAGGTGCTGGGCGGCTCGAAGCGCAAAACCGCCAACGTTGGTGATGTTATCGTGGTTTCCGTCAAGGAAGCCATTCCGCGCGGTCGCGTAAAGAAGGGTGCAGTTCACAAAGCTGTCATCGTTCGCACCGCAAAGGAAATTCGTCGTGCCGATGGCTCGGCGATCCGCTTTGACCGCAACGCTGCCGTTCTCATTAATGCGAACGGCGAGCCGATCGGCACGCGTATTTTTGGCCCGGTAACCCGTGAACTTCGTTCTAAAGGTTACATGAAGATCATTTCGCTCGCTCCGGAGGTGCTGTAATGGCTGCCAAGATTAAAAAGGGCGATCGCGTCGTTGTTCTGACGGGTAAAGACAAAGGGAAAACCGGCGAAGTTCTCGCCGCTTTCCCGACCGAGAACAAAGTTCTGGTTTCGGGCATTAACCTGGTGAAACGTCACCAGCGCCCGACCGGTGCTGATGCTGGTGGCATCGTCGAAAAGGAAGCAAAAATTGCTGTTTCCAACGTCGCGATTGTTGACCCGAAAGAAAACAAGCCGACCCGCGTCGGTTTCAAGACCCTCGATGATGGTCGCAAGGTTCGCGTAGCGAAGCTCAGCGGCGAAGTCATCGACAACTGAGGGACGGAAAAATGACGCGCCTGCGCGAACATTATAAAGAAGTGGTGCGTGACGCACTCCAGAAGGAGTTCTCCTACGAGAACACCATGGAGATTCCGCGCCTCGAGAAAATCGTGATCAACATGGGTGTCGGCGACGCCACCCAGGATCGTAAGAAGCTGGAAGGTGCTGCTGCGGATCTCGCTGCTATCACCGGTCAGAAGCCTGTCTTCACCAAAGCGAAAAAGTCCGTTGCGGCTTTCAAGCTGCGTGAAGGTATGAACATCGGTTGTAAAGTGACCTTGCGTCGCGACCGTATGTTTGAGTTCTTGGACCGCCTGGTCACCATCGCGCTGCCGCGCGTTCGTGACTTCCGCGGCCTGAACAAAAAATCTTTCGATGGTCGTGGCAACTTTGCCATGGGCTTGAAAGAACAGTTCGTCTTTCCTGAGGTAGAGTACGACAAAGTCGACTCTGTTCGCGGGATGGATATCATCATTTGTACCACGGCTAAGTCCGACGATGAAGCTCTCGCCCTTCTTAAGGGCTTTGATCTTCCGTTCGGAAACTAACGGAGGTTGGCCCATGGCCAAGAAAAGCGCTGTAGAGCGTGAACTCAAACGTGAACGCCTGGCAAAAAAATATGCTGCCAAGCGTGCCGCCCTTAAAGCGGTTATCGCAAATCGCGAGACGACCCCTGAGGATCGTATCGTTGCTGTGATGAAACTCGCCCAGCTGCCGCGTAACTCGGCTCGTATCCGTCAGCGTATTCGCTGCCAGATCACCGGTCGTCCGCGTGGTGTCTATCGCAAATTCCGCCTGTCCCGTATCGCGCTTCGTGAACTTGCTTCACGTGGTCAGATCCCGGGCATGGTGAAGTCGAGCTGGTAAGGAGGACATCACATGTCGATGACTGATCCAGTCGGTGATATGCTCACGCGTATCCGTAACGGCCAGCGCGTTGGTAAATCCAGCGTCGTTTCGCCGGCTTCGAAACTGCGTACCGGTGTGCTGGATGTTCTCCAGCGCGAAGGTTATATCCGCGGTTACAATGTTAATGAAATTCGCAAGGGCGTCAGCGAAATCACCATCGAACTCAAATATTTTGAGGGTGATGGCGTGATTAAGCAGATCGACCGCGTCTCGACCCCGGGTCGTCGTGTATATTCGAAGATCAAAGATCTTCCGAAGGTATATAACGGTCTGGGCATCGCAGTCCTGTCCACTCCGCGAGGGGTTCTATCGGATCAGGAGGCTCGCGAGCAGAATGTCGGCGGCGAAATCCTCTGCAAGGTATTCTAAGGAGGGCCAACGATGTCGCGAGTAGGAAAAAACCCGGTGGTCGTGCCTAACGGCGTTACCATCACCTTGACCGAAGAGCAGATCAGCGCAAAAGGCAAGCTCGGTGAGCTTAACCTGGCTTTGACCTCGGACGTATCCGTCACTCAGGAAGATAACCAGATCTTCGTGAAACCTAAAAACGATAGCAAGCGCGCACGTGCCCTTTGGGGTACCACCCGTGCCAATATCGCGAACCTCGTTACCGGGGTTTCGGAAGGGTTCACCAAGAAACTGGAAATCACCGGTGTTGGTTACCGTGCGCAGGTTCAGGGCAAAAACCTGGTTCTGCAGCTTGGCTTCTCACATGACGTAGAAATGGAGATCCCTGCGGGTCTTAACGTCGTTGCTGAAAAGCCGACCCTCGTCGCCATTTCTGGCGCAGATAAACAACTCGTTGGTCAGTTCGCTGCGAATGCACGCGGCTGGCGCGGTCCGGAGCCTTACAAAGGCAAGGGTGTCCGCTACGAAGGCGAGTATATCTTGCGCAAAGAAGGCAAGAAGAAGTAAGGACAGGCACGATGAAAAACGTGAGAAGCCTATTCGAACGCCGCAAGCGTCGCGTTCGTTTTGCGATCCGCCAGAAAGCGGCCGGTCGCCCGCGCCTCAGCGTGCACCGTTCGAACGCCCACATCTATGCTCAGATCATCGACGATGTCAAAGGCACCACCCTGGTGGCTGCCTCGACGATGGAGAAAGATCTGAAGGCGAAAGGCAGCAATGCCGACGCCGCTGCTCTGGTTGGCAAGGCAATTGCCGAGCGCGCAGTCAAAGCTGGTGTGAAAACGGTCGTTTTCGATCGTGGCGGGTATCTGTTCCATGGCCGGGTGAAAGCTCTGGCCGATGCCGCCCGTGAGGGCGGTCTGGACTTCTAAGGAGCACGACCATGGCACGTAACCAGAATCAACAGCAGCAGGCGCCGAAAGCCCGTGAAGAAAACGAACTCGTCGACAAGCTGGTTGGTATCAACCGCGTCGCGAAAGTCGTTAAGGGCGGCCGTCGCTTTGCTTTCTCCGCAATGGTAGTTGTCGGTGACCAGCGCGGTCGCGTCGGATACGGCACGGGTAAAGCCCGTGAAGTTCCGGAAGCGATCCGTAAGGCCACCGAAGCTGCTAAACGTAACATGATCCGCGTTCCGCTGCGTGAAGGCCGTACCCTTCACCATGATACGCAGGGCCATTTCGGTGCAGGCAAGGTTATCCTTCGCTCCGCTCCGGCTGGTACCGGTATCATCGCAGGCGGTGCGATGCGTGCGGTTTTCGAAACCATGGGCGTTCAGGACGTTGTGTCCAAATGCACCGGTTCGAACAACCCGCACAACGTGATCCGCGCAACCCTTGACGCTCTGGTCAACGGTGCTTCCCCGCGTCAGGTCGCTGCTAAGCGTGGCCTGAAAGTCGGTGACGTCGTTGCCCGTCGCGATAGCGGTTCGGCTGCTGCCGCCGTTCTCGAAAAGGAGTAATTCGATATGGCTGCTAAGAAAAAAGCGACCGTACGCGTTACCCAGACGGGTTCGCCGATCGGACGTCCGGCTGATCAGCGCCAGACCCTCGTTGGTCTTGGCCTGAACAAACTGCACCGGACTCGTGAGCTGGAAGATACTCCGGCTGTTCGCGGTATGATCGCAAAGGTCAAACACCTCGTCCGTGTGGACGAGGCTTGATTGACCCCAGATCGAAAAGGTGTTGAACGATGAAACTCAACGAACTCGCCGATAACCCGGGTGCCCGCAACGCGCGCACCCGCGTCGGTCGCGGCATCGGTTCGGGCAAAGGCAAAACTTCTGGCGCAGGTCAGAAGGGTCAGAAGTCCCGTTCGGGTGTAGCCATCAATGGCTTCGAAGGTGGGCAGATGCCTATCTATCGCCGTCTTCCGAAACGCGGCTTCAAAAACCCGTTCAAGAAACAGTTCGGCGTTGTGAACCTTGGTACCCTTCAGACTGCCGTTGATAACGGCGTTCTTGAAGAAGGTGCAAATGTCACCGTCGCTGTTCTTGCGGAAAAAGGTCTGGCTCGTCCGCAGAAAGACGGTCTGCGTCTTCTTGCCAAAGGCGAACTGAAAGCGAAACTGAACATCGAAATCTCCGGTGCTTCCAAAGCAGCTGTCGAAGCTGTCGAGAAAGCTGGTGGTTCGGTCAAGGTTCTTGCTCCGGTCGCTGCTGCAGAATCCGCAGAATAAGCCTAAATTGACTTCGAGAGGGTCCGGTTCCAGTACACGGGACCGGACCCTCCAGTTTATGTGTATTGGGAGATGAGTGCATGGCATCGGCCGCCGAGCAGCTTGCCGCGAACCTGAATTGGTCCGCTTTTTCAAAGTCAACCGAGCTTAAAAAGCGTATCTGGTTCACTTTGGGCGCGCTTATTGTTTACCGTCTTGGAACCTATATTCCGGTTCCTGGTGTCGACCCGTCTATTCTTGCTGACATTTTCCGTCAGAATGCGGGTGGCGTTCTGGGCATGTTTGACATGTTCGCCGGTGGTGCGCTGGGTCGTATGACGATCTTCGCGCTGAATATCATGCCGTACATCTCGGCCTCGATTATTATTCAGTTGATGACGACTGTTTCGCCAACGCTTGAGCAACTCAAGAAGGAAGGCGAGCAGGGTCGTAAAAAGATTAATCAATATACCCGCTATCTGACGGTGCTGATTGCAACGGTGCAGGCATGGGGCATTGCTGTTGGTCTTGAAAGCATGACCGGTTCGACCGGTGCTGCTGTTGTGGATCCGGGCATGTTCTTCCGCATTACCGCTGTGATCACCCTTGTTGGTGGCACCATGTTCCTGATGTGGCTTGGTGAACAGATCACCCAGCGCGGCATTGGTAACGGTATTTCTCTGATCATCTTCACCGGTATTGTTGCCGGTCTGCCAAGCGCGATTGCAGGAACCCTTGAACTGGGGCGTACCGGTGCGATCTCTGCACTGGTTATCGTTGCAATCATCGTTCTGGCAATCGCGGTTATCGCCTTCATCGTCTTTGTTGAACGTGCGCAGCGCCGCGTTCTGATCCAGTACCCGAAACGCCAGGTCGGCATGAAGGTCATGGAAGGTCAGAGCTCGCACCTGCCGCTCAAGATCAACACTGCCGGTGTTATTCCGCCGATCTTCGCAAGCTCGCTGCTGCTCATGCCGCTGTCGGTTGCCCAGTTCACCACCGGTGTTGATGCTCCGGCCTGGTTGACGACTGCAACTGCACTGCTTGGTCGTGGTCAGCCGCTTTATATTGCGCTTTATATCGGTTTGATTGTCTTCTTTGCCTTCTTCTACACCGCGGTTGTTTTCAACCCGGAAGATACGGCAGACAACCTGAAGAAACATGGTGGCTTTATTCCGGGCATTCGTCCGGGTAAAAATACAGCCAACTATCTGGATTTCATTCTGACCCGTCTGACGGTGATCGGTGCAGCGTATCTCGCATTCGTCTGTATCCTGCCGGAACTTCTGATCGCGGAATGGTCTGTTCCCTTCTACTTTGGTGGGACTAGCCTCCTGATCGTTGTCACGGTAACCATGGATACCGTTGCGCAGATTCAGTCTCATATGCTGGCTCATCAGTATGAAGGCCTGATCAAGAAATCCAAACTGCGTGGTCGCCGCCGTTAACAAGCGACCACCGCATTCAGGGGGAAGACGATGAATATTATCCTTCTTGGCCCTCCCGGCGCAGGGAAAGGTACCCAGGCCAAGCGTCTTGAAACAGGACGCGGCATGATCCAGCTCTCGACGGGCGACATGCTCCGCGCGGCGGTTGCTGCTGGCACGGAACTGGGGCAGAAGGCAAAGGAAGTCATGGACGCGGGCCAGCTCGTATCCGACGATCTGATGATCGGTCTGATTTCCGAACGACTTGACCAGGATGATACCAAAGGTGGTTTCATTCTGGACGGGTTCCCACGCACGACCGCCCAGGCAGAAGCCCTGGACGAGATGCTGGAATCCAAGGGACTGGCACTTGACTATGTGATTGAACTGCGTGTTGACGATGCAGCACTGGTGGCCCGTATTGTCGGCCGCTATACCTGCGCGAAATGCGGGCAGGGCTATCACGACGAGTTCCAGAAACCCGCCAAGGAAGGTGTCTGTGACGTATGTGGCAGCACCGAATTTAAACGCCGTGCGGACGACAATGCCGAGACGGTCACTTCGCGACTGGAAGCTTATCACAAGCAGACAGCACCGATCATTCCTTACTATGAAAAGGTCGGTAAGCTGAAAACAGTTGACGGGATGGCTGAAATCGACCAAGTTACGCGCGAGATTGAAGCCATCCTGGGGTAATTTCCCGGGCAGGGCGTTTTTTTGCTGGCGGGTTGGCAGTAATGCTGGCCCGCTTTTGCAGCGTCCTACCCTACCGGATCTGCCCCTGGGTTTGTTAACAGGAAACAGGAGTTCACATAGTGGCTCGTATTGCTGGCGTAAACATCCCGACCGCTAAGCGTGTCGTGATTGCGCTTACCTACATCACCGGTATTGGCCCGGCTAAAGCCAAAGAAATTTGCGCAAAGGTTGGCATCGAATCCGCAACCCGCGTTCATCAGCTTTCTGATGACCAGGTTCTGAAGGTTCGTGAAGTCATCGACGCTGATTACACCGTCGAAGGCGACCTCCGTCGTGAAACCGCAATGAACATTAAACGTCTGATGGACCTGGGCAGCTATCGCGGCCTGCGTCATCGTCGCGGTCTCCCGGTACGCGGTCAGCGTACCCACACCAACGCTCGCACCCGTAAGGGCCCGGCTAAGCCGATTGCTGGCAAGAAGAAGTAAGGTAGGGGAACGACAATGGCGAAGACTCCTCAGACTCGCGTGCGTCGCCGCGAGCGCAAGAACATTACGAACGGTATCGCGCACGTAAACGCGACCTTCAACAACACCATGATCACCATCACCGACGTACAGGGAAATACCATTTCCTGGTCGACCGCTGGTGGTATGGGTTTCCGCGGTTCGCGTAAATCGACTCCGTATGCTGCACAGATGGCTGCCGAAGACGCAGGTAAAAAAGCTGCTGAACACGGTATGAAAACCCTCGAAGTACAGGTTAAAGGCCCGGGTTCGGGACGTGAATCTGCACTGCGTGCGCTTCAGGCTGTCGGTTTCACCATTACGTCGATCAAAGACGTAACGCCGATTCCGCACAACGGTTGCCGTCCGCGTAAACGTCGTCGCGTCTAATCGCGTCGATCCTTGCGGACGACCCCGCGTTTGGGCCCGGGATGACCGGGCCTCTTCGCGTTTCTCGTGGGGGCAAGTTTATTGCCCTCCTTTCCATAGGCTCCAGTTGCGAAGGTGGGTCTCGTGATTCAAAAGAACTGGCAGGAACTGATTAAGCCGACGAAGCTTGATGTTACTCCGGGTACTGATGCCAGCCGTATTGGTACGATCGTGGCAGAACCGCTGGAGCGCGGTTTTGGTCAGACTCTGGGTAACGCGCTGCGTCGCATTCTGCTGTCGTCGCTCCAGGGTTCGGCAGTTACCGCGATCCAGATCGACGGCGTATTGCACGAATTTTCGTCGATCCCGGGTGTGCGTGAAGATGTCACCGACATCATCCTGAACATTAAGACCATGGGCGTGCGCATGCATGCTGAAGGTCCGAAGAAAATGGCTCTGAAGGCGACCGGCCCTGGTGCCGTCACCGCAGGTCAGATCGAAACCGGTGCGGATATCGAAATCCTTAACCCGGATCTCGAGCTTTGCCATCTTGACGATGGTGCTACGCTCAACATCGAATTCACCGTTGATAACGGTAAAGGCTATGTTGCAGCCAGCTCGCACAGCTCGTCGGACGCGCCGATTGGTCTTATTCCGATCGATGCGATCTTCAGCCCGATCCGTAAAGTGGCCTACAAGGTGGAAAACACCCGTGTTGGTCAGGATACCGACTTTGACAAGCTGTCGCTGACCGTTGAAACCAACGGTGCACTGACCCCGGAAGATTCGGTTGCGCTTGCTGCCCGTATCCTTCAGGACCAGCTGTCGCTGTTCGTCAACTTCGAAGAGCCGGAAGCGGTTGTCGAAGAGAAGAAAGAAGACGAACTGCCGTTCAACCGTAACCTTCTGCGTAAGGTTGACGAGCTTGAGCTGTCGGTACGTTCGGCTAACTGCCTGAAGAACGACAACATCATCTATATCGGTGATCTTGTTCAGAAGACCGAAGCAGAAATGCTCCGTACGCCGAACTTCGGCCGTAAGTCGCTGAACGAAATTAAGGATGTACTGGCTCAGATGGGTCTGCATCTTGGTATGGAAGTCGGCGGTTGGCCGCCGGAAAACATCGAAGAACTTGCTCGCAAGTTCGAAGATCCGTTCTAAGAACGGGTCTTCGGCCTTCGGGCCGAGATCGGAACATTCGTGTTCCAAACCGGGGACCCAGTTGTTTGGGCATCCGGCGGGCTTGTTGCCCACACCGCACGTGCATAACCTGGCCTTTGTGTAAAAGTGATCAGGGTGGCGGCGCGGTTTTACAATCGGTTTCGTGAGCGAAGCCAGGCTATTAAGGAGAGTTACCATGCGTCACGGTATGCAAGGCCGTAAGCTTAATCGTACTTCGTCCCATCGTAAGGCGATGTTTGCCAACATGGCAGTTTCGCTGCTCACCCACGAGCAGATCAAAACCACTCTTCCGAAGGCCAAGGATCTTCGCCCGTATGTCGAAAAACTGATTACGCTGGGCAAGCGGGGCGACCTGCATGCACGCCGTCAGGCCATTTCGATCCTGCGCGATGACAAAGTCGTTGCCAAGCTGTTCGGCGAAATCGCTGACCGCTACAAAGAGCGCGCTGGTGGTTACACCCGTGTTCTCAAGGCTGGCTTCCGTTATGGCGATGCGGCTCCGGTTGCTGTGATTGAACTTGTCGATCGCAACGCCGATGCAAAAGGCGCGGAAGACCGTGCTCGCCTCGAAGCAGAGGGCGAAGGCGAAGAAGCATCTGCTGAATAAGCAGCGCTTCGGCCTTTAAGAAACAGAAACGGGCGATGCCTTACGGTGTCGCCCGTTTTCTTTTTGCTAAATGACGTAAAGTTCATATTTCCGACAAGGTTGCGCGTAAGGTCTAGTTTCCCTAATTGATGACAAGTCTTTGTCGGTCACAAGACCGCGAACAAGCAAACCAACAGAGAGAGTGTGACGTGCAGGCAAGATGGATTTCAAAGATTGTCGCCTTTGCCATAATCGGCCTCGCGACGATTTCCAGCACAGGCAATCTGGCCCATGCCCAAAGCGATGAAGCCACCCTGGATCGGCGTTTGCCGTCAAGCCAGGCGGACATCAAGATGTCGCTTTCGCCATTGGTCAAACAAACCGCCCCGGCGGTTGTCAACATCTACACCAAGAAAGTCGTCGAACAACGCCAGCGCACGCCGTTCTTCAACGACCCGTTCTTCAAGCAGTTCTTTGGCGATCGTTTCGGCGGTGCTTTTGGCGCCCCGCGCCAGCGTGTTGAACGCTCGCTCGGCTCCGGTGTGATTGTTTCGGGCAATGGCACGGTGGTCACCAACCATCACGTGATCGATGGCGCCAGCGAGATCCGCGTCGTCTTACATGACAACCGCGAATTTGATGCCGATCTGGTCGGCTCGGACGAACGCACCGATCTTGCTGTCCTCAAACTGCGCGGGGTGGATAACGAACTGCCGGCCATTCCGTTTGGCGATTCGGACGCGGTCGAGGTTGGCGACCTTGTTCTGGCCATCGGCAACCCTTTTGGTGTCGGACAAACCGTGACCAGTGGCATCGTTTCGGCATTGGCGCGTGCCGGTGTCACCGGTCAGGATTATCAATCCTTCATCCAGACCGATGCGGCGATCAACCCCGGCAACTCCGGCGGCGCATTGGTCGATATTGATGGCAACCTGATCGGGGTGAACTCGGCGATCTTTACCAAGTCTGGCGGGTCGAACGGCATCGGCTTTGCCGTTCCGGCCAATATGATCAAGGTGGTGATGCGCGGCCTGATCAGTGGCGATCTGCGTCGCCCCTGGCTGGGTGCGGCCGGACAGTCGGTGACGGCCGATTTGGCGGCCTCGCTTGAACTTGATCGCCCGCATGGGGTCCTGATCAACAAGGTTCGCGCTGGAAGCCCCGCTGAACGCGGCGGCCTGCAATCGGGTGATGTTGTCATCGCAGTCAATGGCCTGGCGGTTGATAATCCGAACGAGCTTAAATTCCGTATCGCAACACTTGAGCTGAACGGCGAGGCAAAGCTGTCAGTCCTGCGGCGCGGGGCCGAAACCATCCTTGCCATGCCGCTGGAAGTCGCACCGGAAATTCCCGCCCGTGACGAAAGCATCATTGATGGCCGCAATCCTTTCAGCGGCACCAAGATCGCCAATATGAACCCGGCACTAGCCGATGAACTGGGCATCGATACACTTAGCGAAGGTGTGATGATCCTTGCTGTTGCCCGCGATAGCCTCGCACGTCGTACGCGTCTTCAGGCCGGTGACTATATTGTCGAGGTCAATGGACAACCGATCGATACGGTCGCGCGTTTCAAGGAAGTCGTCCGTGCCGGTGAACGCAGCCGCGACTGGAAGATTTCCGTCAAACGCGATGGCAAGGTCCTGACCGGTGATTTCACCCTGTAACCCTCAGGCCTGATACCCAAAACAAAGGCGCGGACCTGTGTGGTGCGCGCCTTTTTTGTGTCTCGGTCAGTCGGCATTACCAGACACGGGCTGATGACGCAGCATCATCAGGGCGGCAAAGGTGACAAGGCCAAGCACGATGGTCAGTAAAATCGCATATTGCCCGTAATCATCGATCAAAAGCCCAAAGACAAACGGGGCGGCCGCCTGTGCAAAGCGCGATGGCGCCATGATATAGCCTTGCCGGGCGCCATATCCAACCGGGCCAAAGGTCGCCAGTGGCAGGGTGCCCTTGGCGATGGTCAAAATGCCATTGCCGATCCCGTGCAAGCTGGTAAACAGCATTCCGACCGGTCCGCCAAAGACCAAAAGCAACACCGCCCCCACCGGATGGGTCAGGGCAGAAAGCCGTGATGAAATCAGCGGATGCATCTTTTTCAGCAAGCCGAATTCGGCCAAGCGGCCCGCAACCTGTGCTGGCCCCACAAGCGACGCGGCAATCAGCGCACCGGCGGCATCCATCCCCGAAATTTGTAACAGGCGCGGCAAATGGGCGGCCATGGCCGTTGCGGTAAACCAGCTGGCGGCAAACACGATGGCCAGCAGGATCATCTGCATATTGAAGATATCCGAACGCGATAGCTTGGCCGGGGCAGGGACAGCGGCAGGGGATGTTTTGGCCGTATCTGCGGCAGCGGATGCTCGGTTGCCTGTCTTGCTGCGCGGGATCAGAAACAGATTAAGCGGCAAGCCCAGCACGATGTGCATCGCCGCCCAGAAATAGCAAGCCGTGCGCCAGTCAAACTCGGCCTCAATCCCGGCGGTAATAGGCCAGCAGATCGTGCTGGCAAAACCGGCAATCAGGGTAATGCCGGTGATCGGACCGCGTGCATCATGGCCATAAATCCAGCTCAGCGTGGCAAAGGCCGACTCATAAAGCCCCATCGACATGCCAACACCAATGACGCACCACGCCACACACATCATGGTCAGGCTATCGGCCGTACCCAGCATCGCAAGACCGACGGCAAAGATCAGGCTGGAAACCGCCAGCACCGCGCGACCACCAAACTGATCAATCCGCGCCCCGGCCTTCGGACCCAGCAGGGCGGCAAACACCAGCGCAAGTGAAAAGGCGCCAAACGCCCAACCCGGTGGAATGCCAAGCTCAATTGCCATCGGTTCTGCCAGAATGGCCGGCAGATACAATGTGGTGCCAAATGCAAGGGTCTGTCCCGTGCCCAACCCGATCACAATCGGCAATTTGGCGGGCGTGCCATGCGAAGTCGACGTCATGGCAGGCACCGACAGTCAGGATCGGGCAGGCAGGCAAAAACGAGCGTCACGAACGTGTTCTTTTTGTTGCTTGGATGGAAACAAGCCTGAAAGCTATGCCGCACATATGCCAGCGTCAATCGACGATGTTTCGTCTGTCATCAATGTCATCTGCGTGTTACGTTTCGCCAAAGTCACCAACCCGCTCAACATCATGATGTCGCTGTATGGTTTCCCTGTTTGAAAGTCAGGTCACGCGCCCTTTGGCCGACAGACTGCGCCCCGCCAAACTCGATGAAGTGGTAGGCCAGGGGCATCTGTTTGGCGATGATGGCCCGATCACCCGCATGATCAAGACCGGCCGTGTGCCGTCGGTGATCCTGTGGGGGCCGCCGGGCTGTGGCAAAACGACATTGGCCCGTCTGATGGCCGATGTTGCCGATATGGCGTTTGAACCGCTTTCTGCGATCTTTTCTGGCGTTGCCGACCTGCGCAAGGTGTTTGAACGTGCCCGTGCGCGCCGGTCGACCGGCGGGGCGACCTTGCTATTCATTGACGAGATCCATCGTTTCAACAAGGCCCAGCAGGACAGCTTCCTACCCTATGTTGAAGACGGCACCATCACCCTGATTGGCGCGACCACCGAAAACCCGTCTTTTGAGCTTAACGCAGCCCTTCTGTCACGGTGTCAGGTATTGGTGCTCAAGCGTCTTGATGATCAGGGCCTCGAAGAACTGCTGGTGCGCGCCGAAAAGGAAATGGGCTTTGAGCTGCCGGTCACGCCCGAGGCCCGCGAAACCCTGCGCGCCATGGCCGATGGCGACGGGCGTTATTGCCTGAACCTGGCAGAGGAACTGTTTTCCCTGCCGCCCAGCGAAGATGACGGTCCGCTTGGCGTGGCGGAGCTTGCCCGCACCGTGCAAAAGCGCATGCCGATCTATGATAAGGGCGATGACAGTCACTACAACCTGATCAGTGCGCTGCATAAATCCATCCGGGGTTCCGACCCGGATGCAGCGTTGTATTGGTTTAACCGGATGCTGGCCGGGGGCGAGGATCCCAAATTCGTTGCCCGCCGACTGACCCGCATGGCGGTCGAGGATATCGGTCTTGCCGATCCGCAGGCCCAGCAATTCTGTATTGGCGCGTGGGAATCATACGAACGCCTTGGCAGTCCCGAAGGCGAACTGGCCTTGGCACAGGCGGTGATTTATCTCGCCCTCGCGCCAAAATCCAACGCCGGTTATGCGGCTTATAAAAAGTCGCTCAAGATCGCGCGCGATACCGGGTCGCTGATGCCGCCCGCCCATATCCTTAATGCCCCGACCAAGCTGATGAAGGATATCGGCTATGGCACCGGCTATGCCTATGACCATGATCAGGAAGATGGTTTTTCCGGCCAGAACTACTTCCCCGAAGGCATGCGTCGTCAAAATTTCTACGAGCCGGTTGAACGCGGCTTTGAACGCGATCTTAAAAAACGCGTCGAATATTTCGACCGCCTGCGCGCAGAGCGTCAAAAGAAACACGACAATAAATAACCAACGGTTATTTAGGTTCCAAAATGGAAACAATCTGGTGAAGAGTCTCTGGCTAAACAGATTGGTTTGGCAGGCGTAAGTTCAGGGCAACAAACAAACCCGGACTCGGAGACTGAAAATGACTAAAGTTCTGCATGTTAGCGCATCTGTGAATGGTGAGAACTCGAACTCCCGCCAGATCGCCCTCAAACTGATCGACCGCATCAAGGCCGCTGATTCTTCGGCAACCGTTATCGAACGTGACACCAACGAAGCAGTCGTTTCAGCGATCACCGGCGAAACCGTTGGTGCCTATTACACCCCGGCTGAAAACCGTTCAGAAGCTCAGAAAAAAGTGATCGCCGCATCTGACAAGATGGTGGCCGAGATTATGGATGCTGATGTTCTTGTCATCGGTGCACCGATGTACAACTTCTCCATCCCCTCGACCCTTAAGGCTTGGGTTGATCTGATTGCACGCGTTGGTGTGACCTTCAATTACACCGAAAACGGCCCGGTTGGTCTGGTCGAAGGCAAAAAAGCCTACATCGTTGCCGCAACCGGTGGCGTTCCGGTCAATAGCCCGGCTGATTTCGCGACCCCGTACCTCAAACAGGTTCTGGCCTTTATCGGCATCACCGATGTCGAAGTTGTCGAAGCGTCTGGTTTTGGCGTTAACGCCGAAGAAGCCATGGCCAAGGCAATTGCCAATGTCGAAGCGGCCAAGCTTCCGGCCGCTGCCTAAGCATCCCGGCTCACAAACTCCGATACATTCCCGCCGATCAGCGAATTTCCATATCCCCCCCCCTTGGTTTGCTGATTGACGGGCGTGTTTCCCGAAATGCCCGACGGTTCCCTCCCGTTCGGGCATTTTGATTCTTAACCTTTTGTGGTTAATGTATCGGAGTTCGCAAAAGGGCAGGTGGTGTCATTGAAACGGCTGGCGATGGTTGCAATCTGGGGACTGCTGGTACTGGCAGGCATTTTCGTAACGGTCCGTTTTACCGGGCTGATGGATCATATGTTGCCTGCTGGCGATCCCCCCAATATGACCTTCGGGCGCGATGCCGACCTTCCGAATGTGCCGAATTTCTTCCTTGCCTGTCCGGCTGACCGGCTGCCTGACAGTGATCGCGCCATGCAAAGTCCGTCTTTTGCGGCATCGGTCGCGACACTGACCGAAGTCTTGATCGAAACAGCCCCGGATCACGGCATGACGTTGATGACCGATGTTTCAGGTGGCAAGGCGGGTCGCCTTTATTTCCTGGCGCGCTCGGCAGTATTTCGTTTTCCCGACTGGGTCGAGATCGAGCTGATCCTGCCGGAAACAGGCAATGATGTGGCTTTCTGTTTGTTCGCCCAATCGGTCTATGGCCGCGATGATTTCGGGCAAAATGAAAAACGCACACGGGCCTGGCTTGATAGCGTAAGCCTGCGGTTCCAAACGCAGAAATGATTGCGTCGGGATATTACTGCTCTATGTCTAGATGCTTACCGAGCAGTGACGAAACAAATTGCTTTGTTGGGACAGGTAACAGGTCGACTGGATGATCACCGCCAAATGTTGCCCATTTGCTGCTAGCGCTTAGAGTGCTGGTTACCAAAAGCATTTTATCGTCTACCTGATAAGCTTGATACTTGATGGTAATTCTGTCCGGCCTACCAGACCATTCAGTTGCTCGGTCTTCCCAATGGAGAATTTCGGGGTCTATGAGAAAGTCGAGCTTCTTTTCTGCTGCTCTCACAAAAGCCTCTTCTAAGTCTTCCACGTTTTCTGCGCGATAAACGGTCTCGCTGTATGGTAGAAGTCGTCTATAGACTTCGTTCGAGAGCATTTGGCCAGAGTTCATATAGTTGATTTCGCCAAAGATCCCGTCTTTGGGGAGCATGATGTAGAAGCTGCTTCCGGGAGCAACAGTCTCGATCACTTGGTGATTGTCAGTTCTATACTTGCTCGAGCATCCAGCGAGTGCAAACGCAAAAGAGATGGTGCACAATAAAGCGAACTTGCGAATGGTCATTGGGGCCCCGAATTTTTATTTATCACTAGAAATTGATATATGAAGAAGAGAGCATCTTCAAGTTGTTCAACGCTGTGTCGTGTTGAAGCAACCTTGGTTGCGTATTTGATATGACCTTTTCACACGTGACATTTCAGGACTGAGGGAATAGGTTCCGCGCCATGCAATTTTCACCGTTGTTAATCGCATCCATTGCCTTGGGCGGTGCCATTGGTGCCGTTGCGCGTCACAGTGTTTCCGTCATGATGGGTTCTGTGATGGGCACTGGATTTCCCTGGGGAACTTTGACGGTCAATGTCGTCGGTTCGTTCCTGATGGGGGTGCTGATCGAGGTTTCCGCCCTGAAGCTATCCATGGGGCTGGAAACGCGCGCACTCCTTGTGACCGGTTTTCTGGGGGCGTTTACAACTTTTTCGACGTTCTCGCTGGATGTTGCGACCTTGTATGAACGGGGCAATATGGGGCTTGCCGCCCTTTATGTTGGTGTTTCCGTGGTGGTCGGTATTTCGGCATTGTTTGGCGCAATCGCGCTGGTAAGGGGTATTCTGCAATGAGTGGTGTCACTCTGCGCAAGGTCAAGGCAGACGAGGCCGACATTCGGCTCGATCGCTGGTTCAAGCGCAACTGTCCCGAATTCACATTTGGTCAGGTCCAGAAATTCCTGCGTGGCGGTCAGATCCGTGTCGATGGCAAACGTGCCAAGGCCAATCAGCGTGTTGAGCCGGGCCAGGAAATCCGTGTGCCACCCGCGCCGGTTATGTCTGGTGGCGGTACAGGCCCATGGGGCGAAGACGGTTCGGGTTATAACCCGTCTGAAGTCCAGCAACGCAAACAATCCGGCCCCGCCAAGTCCGATGCGACCGAGGCAGAGCTGCAGGCACTGCGCGATTCCGTCATTTTCTATGACGAGTTGGTTCTGGCGATCAACAAGCCCGCCGGCCTTGCCGTGCAGGGCGGGACCAACACCAATGTTCATGTCGATGGCATGCTTGATGCGCTGAAGCTTGATAGCAAGGAACGCCCGAAGCTGGTCCACCGTCTGGATAAGGACACCAGCGGTGTTTTGCTGTTGGCCCGTTCGGCATCGGCGGCCCATGCGCTGACCAAGGCGTTCAAGGATAAATCGACCCGCAAGCTTTACTGGGCGATTGTCACCGGTGCGCCAGCGGAACGCGAAGGCATGATTGATGCCCCGCTTGCCAAAATCGCTGGCAAGGGCGGCGAGAAAATGGTCATCGATGAAAAGCTTGGAAAATCGGCACAGTCCGTCTTCCGTCAGCTTCATCGCGCCGGGCGTAAGGCCGCATGGCTTGCCCTGTCACCGCTGACCGGTCGTACGCACCAGTTGCGTGTTCATTGCGAGGCCATCGAATGCCCGATCCTGGGGGATGGCAAATATGGTGGACCCAAGGCGTTTATTGATGGCCTGTCCAATCAGATGCATCTGCATGCACGTGCGATTGATTTCCCGCACCCGGTCACTGGCCATCGCGTCGTGATCGAGGCACCCGTGCCGGAACATTTCGCCGAAACGCTCAAAAAGCTGAACTTCGATCCGAAAACGCCGACCAAATTCCTGACCCCGGAAATTCACCGCGAAAAGGAAGAAAAGCCCAAACCAAAGGCAAAGCCGTCGCGTGCACGCAAGAAATAGGGTGTCGTCGAAACAGACCAGACACCGAAAAGCCGACGCATTGCGTCGGCTTTTTCGTCCTCCTGATCAAACGGCGTTGGGACACAGTCTGTACTAGGTGTTTTTGCTGTCGAAACGTCTCATGAAGGCGTCATAGACCCGGTTCAGGTGTTGGGCATGAACCGTGTTACCCATGCGTTCACACATTTCGGCCTGGCCCTTGATCATCACGGCAAGCTGTTTGCGGCCGTTTTTGGTATGCACCATACACTCACCCTCCTCAAGGGCGGTGACCAATGGAATATGCTCGCACTCGGCAATAGCCAGCACTTCCTCCTCGGTGAGGTCGCTGAAGTCGATGCAGTCGCGAAGTGTAAGCATGGTCTGCCTCCTGTCGCAGAGAGCCTGCCTCTGTCGGGCAGGGCCCTGTAGGCCAGAATTCAATTGTAGCGCGCATTGCACGGCTAAGACAGTAATACAAAATTCACTTGTGGTTTCTGTTGCTTCCCGCACAGCACAAAAAATGCACGGCAATACAACCGCGGGAGACTCGATCTTTGAAACGCTTTCGATTAGTCTCCGCGTTCCAAAATTCGGGATGCCAAACTTTTGATGAAAGACCCCACATGACCACTGATCCGCTGAGACTTGTGATTTTTGATTGCGACGGCACCCTTGTTGACAGCCAGCACGCCATTGCGCATTGCATGGATCATGCCTTTGCGCAGCACGGTCTGGATTGTCCGGGACTGGAAAACACGCGCACTATCATTGGTTTGAGCCTGCCCGAAGCCATCACAAAGCTGGCAAGCCCGGCACGGGTGGATGAGGACATCATCGCAGCCGTGACAGCGGCCTATAAAACCGCGTTCTTTACCCTGCGCCAGACCCCCGATTTCCACGAGCCGCTGTTCCCCGGTGTGCACGAAGTTCTGATGGAAATCGATGGCCGCAAATGGCTAAGCGGTGTGGCAACCGGCAAGGCCCGTCGTGGTCTTGATGCGGTGCTGGCGCGCAACGAACTTGAAGGCCGCTTTGTCACCCTTCAGACCTGTGACAATCATCCGTCAAAGCCCAATCCCGCCATGTTGATGGCAGCCCTTGAAGAAACCGGGGTCGATGCGCCCAATGCGGTGATTGTTGGCGATACCAGCTATGACATCGAAATGGGCCGGGCGGCTGGCATGATCGCCATCGGGGTTGATTGGGGCTATCATGATGTCGATACGCTGCATAAATCAGGTGCGCACGCCGTCATCAGCCACTTTGATGAACTGACCGCTGCCCTTGATACGATTTGGGAAATTGACCGTGACGCCGCTTAAGAATCCCGACCTTGCTCCGATCCGTTTTGAGCTGACCCTGGCCGTCGATCCTGATGATGCGTTCAACGCCTTCACATCGGGTTTTGGCGACTGGTGGCCGACCGATACCCATTCGATCTCAAAAAAGGACTGCATCACGGTCGAATTCAATGACGGGGTCGGCGGCGAAATCATCGAACGCGCCAAGGGGCAGGATGATATCCCGTGGGGTCGGGTAAGAAGCTGGCAACCGGGCGAACATGTGTCCTTTACCTGGCATCCGGGCTGGAGTGCCGGCGACTTTACCCTGGTTGAGGTGTCCTTTGACCTCAACGAGTTTGGTCGCTGTGTGATCCGGTTGGAGCACAAGGCATGGGAAAATGTCGGCCAAATCGCACCAACCCTTCGCGAAGGCTACCTCAAGGGCTGGGAATTTGCCTTTGGCGAATGTTTTGGCAATTACCTGCGCCAAAAACGCTGATCAGTACAGCTGGTATTCAATCAATTCACGCTGCAATTTGACCGGGTCGCGGAACCAGTGGGTGATAAAGCCCAGTTCACGTGCCTGCTGAATGTTGCGTTCGCTGTCATCGATAAACAGGGTTTCGCGCGGGTTAAGCTTGAAGCGTGAAATCGCCAGATCAAAAATCCGAGGATCGGGCTTGGCGAGTTTTTCCTGACCAGACACCAGAATGTCTTCGAAGTGATCAAGGAACTCAAAGCGTTCCAACGCATGCGGCCATGTTTCCGCCGACCAGTTGGTCAGGGCAAACAGGCGGACCTTTTTGCGTTTTTTAAGGTCTTCAAGAATCCCGACCGTGCGATCAATCGCGCCTTTTAGCATCTCCGGCCAGCGTTCCTGCCATGCGGCGATCTCGTCATGATGCTGCGGATAGCGGTGCTGAAGATCAGGGATGGAATTGGCAAAGCTCAGCATCCCCTGATCATGCAGATGGTTCCAGTGCGGATGGCAAACCTCGGCCAGAAAACGCTCCATCTCCGCGTCGTCCTTGAACATCTTGCGATACAGATAGCGCGGATCCCAGTCGACAAGAACGCCGCCAAGGTCGAACAAAACCGTTTCAATATCGCGCATGTCTTCTCCATCTGGCGGGTTGTGGCTGTTGGGTGCCCCTTTTAATCAGGGGACGTGCGTTGGTGCAAGCGGCAGTTAGGGGACTGAGCGCTGTGTTATCATGATCCTTGTTGCGATTGGCACCGTAAACAAACCTGAATGAAATGCGGTCGCGCCTGAATATAGATGACAGGCCAGATGACAGTAATGTCATTTGCCAACCGGGCGTGCCGTCGCAAATGATGTTGATACGGGAAAACCCGAAAACAGGAATCAGAGGAGGCTAGAACATGTGTACGCTAGACGGATGTGGCTCCCACGAACATCTCGGTCCGCCGCCGAAGGCAACCGATGAAGAACGCCGACTGTTTCTGAAGGGCGCAGTTGCCCTGCCTTTGGCTGTTATTCTTGCCGACCCGATGCTGGCCCATGCGGCCGGGCACGGACTTGATAAAGTAACCATCACCACGCCAGAAGGTGATGAAATGGTCGCCGAAGTCGCCATGCCGGCAACCCTGCCGGCACCGACGGTCATTCTGATCCACGAATGGTGGGGGCTTAATGATCATATCCGCGCGGTGGCGGCTGAATATGCCAAGCAGGGCTATATCGCGCTTGCTGTTGATCTTTATGGTGAGCCGCCTGCCACCACGCCGGATGGGGCGCGTTCCCTGATGTCGTCGATGGACCCGGCGGTTGCGACCCGCAAATTGCAGGCCTCGGTCGAATTCCTGCGTAACCACAAGGACTCAACCGGCAAGGTTGGCTCTGTCGGTTGGTGCTTTGGCGGTGGTTGGTCGCTGAATACAGCACTCGCCACCAATATTGACGCAGCCGTGATCTATTACGGTAACGTCAAAAAGACCCCGGAGCAGGTCGCAACGCTCAATGCGCCGATCATGGGCCATTTCGGCACCCTTGATAAAAACATCAACCGGGAAATGGTCGAAGGCTTCGAAGAATCGCTGCGTATTGCTGGCAAGACCGATTACCAGTTCTTCTGGTATGACGCCGATCACGCCTTTGCTAACCCGACGGGTGGCCGCTATGACGGCGAAGACGCTATGCTGGCCTGGGAACGCACGATGGCCTTCTTTGACGAACATCTCAGCTAATCATCGCCAATGGTACGATGAAAAAAGGCCGGGGTTTCCCGGCCTTTTTATTTGTCTGATGATTGGGTTTTGTGGGCTTAATTCGTCGGATTTCCGCGGTTCGCCCATTTGGTTGACCGGCGTTCGATGACGTTAAAGATTTCGTACATCGCAATCCCCATCACCGCGATCACCAGCAATCCGGCAAACACCAGCGGCATGTTGAATTTCGACGAAGCCGACAACATCAAATAACCAACACCCACATTCGACGCGACAGTTTCCGAAATCACCGACCCGACAAAGGCCAGCGTGATTGCAACCTTAAGGGATGCAAAGAAATACGGCATCGCCCGCGGGAAACCGACCTTGATCAGGATGTCACGCCGCGTCGCGCCAAGGGATCGCAGAACATCGCGCAATTCCGGCTCAAGGGTTGCAAGTCCGGTGGCAACGTTGACCACAATCGGGAAGAACGAAATCAAAAATGCTGTGATGATCGCTGGCACCGTGCCAATGCCAAACCACATTACCAGAACCGGGACAAGGGCGACCTTGGGGACAGAGTTAAACCCGACCAAAAGCGGGTTGGCCGCATCATAAATCGCCCGGCTCGACCCGACCAGCGCACCCAGCACAACCCCGAACACCACGGCAATGGCAAAGCCCGCCAGTGTCGTATAAAGCGTGTGATAGGCATGCATCCAGATCGCTTCATGGAACTGCCAACCGACAATGATGCTTTCAGACGGGGTCGGCAGGACATAGGGCGGAATGTTGAAAATCCGCACAATCAGTTCCCACAGCACGAAAAGCCCGATGGCGCTAAGCCATGGCGTTGCTTTGCGAAGGTTCAATTTCTTTTTCATGACTTTTCCCGCCCTTCCTTATGCTTCTCGCACGTCACGAATGTGACTGCGCAATTCGTGGACAAGATCGGTGAAAGGCTGGGTAAAGGTGGTTTCCTGATCGCGTGGGCGGGGCAGGGTGTTTTCACGTTCCACAAGGATTTTACCCGGGCGTTTGGACATCACATAGATGGTATCGGCAAGGTAGGCCGCCTCACGCAAATCATGGGTCACCAGAATAACCGTGAACGGCTTGATCATCCAAAGGTTCTGCAAGATGTCCCAAAGCTCTTCGCGGGTAAAGGCATCCAGCGCACCGAACGGTTCATCCAGCATCAAAAGATCCGGCTCATGGATCAATGACCGGCAGAGCGATGCGCGTTGCTGCATGCCCCCCGACAATTCCCACGGATATTTGTCTTCGTGGCCTTCAAGCCCGACGGTCGCCAGAAGCTTGCGTGCGCGTTCTTCATATTCCGCGCGATGTTTGCGCAGGCGGTTGCGGTGCGGCTTGACGATTTCCATCGGCAGCAAAACGTTATCAAGGGTCGTGCGCCACGGCAAAAGGGTCGGGTTCTGAAACGCCATGCCAACAATCTTGAGCGGCCCGGAAACCTCCTTGCCATCGACAATGACATTGCCCTCTGATGGCGGCATCAGGCCGGAAACCAGTTTCAGCAAGGATGACTTGCCACAGCCCGACGGGCCGACAACGGCGATAAATTCGCCCTTGTCGATCTTCATGTTGGTGGTTTCAAGCGCCAGTTCATCGCCTTCGCTATAGCGAAGTTTGACGTCGTTGAGTTCGACGAAGCTTTTGGACACTGCAGTTATTCCCCCTGCTTGGCCTGTTCGTATTCTTGTTTCTCTGTCATGGAAAACGGGGCAGTCAGAAAATCCGACTGCCCCGCCTCATAAGATGATTACTTCAGCATGCGGTCTTCAGCAGACGGCATGAATTCATCGGTATAGATGTCATCAACAGACGGCTTGTTCTCAAACCCGAATGCCAGCGCAACCTGATCGATGGCCTTGGCCATACGATCTGCTTTGACAAGGCCCATGCCTTCTTCAAGGGTTGCCGGGGTGACGACGTTTTCATCAATCGCCATCTGCAGACGCTGCAGCTCAAGATCCGGGTTGATCAGTGGATCGACTTCCTTAAGCGCATCAATTGCAGACTGCGGATCGGCAATCGCCGCCGCCCAGCCTTTGACCACACCACGCAGGAAGCCTTTAACTTCTTCCGGGTGGTTTTCCATCATGTCCGGTGATGCCAGAATGCCGTTGCCATAGAAGTCCATGCCAAAGTCTTTGTACATAAAGACGGTCAGGTCGTCCTTGGCAACACCCTGCGCCTGCAGGTTCAGGATCGAGGTGAAATAGTGACCGGAAATCGCATCCACATCGCCACGCACCAGCATCGGCTCACGCAGCGGCGGATCCATGCTTTCCCATGTCACAGCATCAAGGTCGAGACCGGTGGCCGATGCAAATGCCGGATACAGTTTGCGCGACGCATCAAAGACCGGTGCGCCAAGGGTTTTGCCAACCAGATCTTCCGGCTTGGTAATGCCGGAACTTTTCAGCATGAACAGCGCGAATGGCGGGCGATCATAAACCATGAAGATCGACTTCATGGCGCGATCCGGGTTGGATGCGTTGAATTCCACCAGCGAGTTGATGTCAGCAAGCGAAAGGTCATAGGCGCCGCTGGCAACGCGGGTGATCGCACCGACCGAACCGTTGCCCGAGTCAATCGTGACATCAAGGCCTTCTTCTTCAAAATAGCCGTTCTTCTTGGCCAGAAGATACGGTGCCGCCGGACCTTCGTATTTCCAGTCGAGCGAGAATTTGATCGCCATATCTGCAAGGGCCGCATGCGCGCCAAGGGCAACAGCCGCCCCGATAGCAGCCCCCAAAAGTCTGTTCGTAAACGTGGTCATGTCTAAAGAAGCCTCCTGAATGCGGATCGATGAAACAATCCAGCCACCTGATAAATCCAATGCGCACTTAGCAATGGTCATGCCATGTCGCCCGTGCGCCCGCTTTGTCGCGGTTTTGTAACCTTCGCCCAGCAGAGTAAGGGTGTTTATTATTTGGTCAATGGGGCAATTTGATCAAAAATTATACAGAAATTCTTGATAATCGCTCAATTGGCGCTCTTTATCTGGCAAATTATGTGGCAAATCACTTGCGCAATCCGCTGCTTTTGGGCATATGGCGGTCATGCTTACACAATCGATCAAACGTTTCTATAAAAAGGCCGATGCGAGCGCCGATGAAACCGGTGCCGGCTGGCGCGTGCTTCTTGATGGTCGTGCGGTGAAAACCCCGGCCAAGGCGGACTTTTTGCTGCCATCCGAAGTCCTTGCGCGTGAAATCGCTGCGGAATGGGATGCGCAGGGCGAAAAAGTCCAGCCTTCCACCATGCCGATCATGCAGCTTGCCGCGACCGCGATTGACCGGGTGCGCTCGAACCGCGATGCGGTGATTGCGGAACTGACCGGCTATGGCCGATCGGATTTGCTGTGCTATCGCGCATCGTTCCCCGAAGACCTGATCGAACGTCAGGCCAAGACATGGCAACCGCTGCTCGATTGGTCAAAAGACCATCTGGGGGTGGTGCTAACGGTCACCGAAGGTGTGATGCCGATCACCCAGGATGATCATGCATTGCTGCGTTTGCAGGATCATGTCGAAGGTTTTGACGACTATTACCTGACCGCCTTGCACAGTCTGACGACGATTTCGGGCTCCGTGATCATTGGTCTTGCTGTCATGAACCGCAAGCTCGACACCACAACCGCGTTTGAAGCCTCGATCCTTGACGAAGGCTATGCCATGGAAAAGTGGGGCGACGATGCCGAGGCCATCGCCCGTCTCGACCGTCATCGGGCAGAGTTCTTGGCCGCCGGACGCTATCTGGAGTTGCTGGGCTAACCTGCAACTGGCCACGCAAACACCGTGACCCATACAAAGGAGCAGGTAACTGCTCCTTTTTTTAATGCCTGTTTCCTGTGCATGTCGGAGCCTTGTTTATCGGTGTTCTACTTTTGAAGGGATTGCCGATCCGGGGCTTCAGTTCAATAAGTTAGCTCGTTCGGGAAAACGATTTCGCGTCTTCGCTGCAGAATCTGCTTTGCATCAATTTTCAATAGGTATAAAACGATACCTATACATTGGTATCGGTTACTTTGGTTTCCTGAAGGAGACGCCAGTACGGCGACGGGATGAATTTGTCGGTAAACTTGACCAAACAGACAGGAACTGACGCTTGCGCTGCTGGTGCGGCGCCGGTTCTCTATGAGTTTTTCCGCAAGACCCCGTCACGGAACTATTTCGGCGCAGGCGTTTTTGAATTGCTTGGCTACGATCCGGTCGACAGTGACTTTGATCGCACACTGGGTTGGGCGTCCTTGCTTCATCCCGATGATGCTTTGATCTTCGCGCAGCACCGAAATCAACAGACGAAAAATGATGCCAACCGGCGGCTAACATTCCGCTTGCGCCATAAGGATGGCAATTGGATCACGGTCGAAGATTGCGCAACGATCCACGAATTGGCCAGTGGCGATGTTGTGACGTCGGGATGCTTGACCCGTCTTGACGCGGCGCAAACCTTGTCGTCATCGGATGGCACCAGTCACACGCTGCAAAAGGGCGGCAATCTGCACAAGCGCCTTCTTAACTCCCTTGCCGAGGGGGTGGTTGTCTATGACGCCACTGGTACGGTAGTCGAGTTCAATAATACTGCGCTTGAGATTCTTGGTCTCACGGGCGACGAACTTTGCCGAAAGACCGTGCCCGAAACACCATGCACCTTTGTGCGCGAAGATGGTGTGCCGCTGACCCGCGATGAGCTTCCCGGCAAAAGGGTGCTTGCAACCGGTGACCGCGAATATGGCGTTGTGTTGGGGGTCAATCGCCCGAATGGCGAATTTGCCTGGATCCGGGTTAATGCAGAACCCCTGCATAACGAACAGACCGGCACCTTTGACGGCGTCATCGTTTCATTCGCCGATATTAACGATGTCAAACAGGCCCAGGTCGCCTTCCGCGAACGTGAACTGCTGTATCGCCAGATGTTTAGCAACACAACGGCGGTCAATATTCTGGTCGATCCGGCAGATGGCCGGATTGTTGATGCCAGCCGCGCAGCAGAAGAACTTTATGGTTTTGCGGATGGCGGTCTTGTTGGTCGGACGATCCCGGACCTTGATGTCGATGGCGCACCATCCATGCACAGGCATGTCAGTGCGGTTCTCGAACATGGCGCGTTGTCGTTTGTCGTTCAGCATCGCCTGGGGAATGGCGAAATCCGCAAGATGCAGGTGCATGCCGGCCTGATAGAGCTGCATGAACGCAAATACATTCACACCACCAATGTCGATATTACCGAGCGCGAACATTACGAACGCATGCTCAAGGATGCCAACCGCAAACTGGCCGAGGAACGCCAGCGTCTTGATGAAATCATCTGGGGCACCAGCGCGGGCACATGGGAATGGAACGTTCAGACCGGCGAAACCCGGTTTAACGAACGCTGGGCCGAAATCATTGGCTACACCCTCGACGAACTTGGCCCCGTAAGCATCGACACATGGCTGGCATATTGCCATCCCGAAGACCTCGAAAAGTCCGAGGCCGCCTTGCAAAGCACCTTCCGGGGTGAGACCGATCACTATCAGTGCGAATGCCGGATGCGCCACAAGGATGGCAGTTGGGTATGGGTTCTTGATCGTGGCAAGGTCGTAGAATGGGATGCGAGTGGCAATCCGCTGCGCATGTCGGGCACCCACGCCGATATCACGCCGACCAAGGCGGTCGAAGCCGAAATTCGCAGGCTTGCCCAGACCGATCAATTGACCGGTCTTTCCAATCGCTATCAGTTCAATTCAATGCTGTCGCAGATCATTCAGATCAACCGGCGCTTTGAAAAAAGCATCGTTTTGCTGCTGCTTGATCTTGATCGTTTCAAACAAGTGAATGACACGTTTGGCCATCCGGTCGGGGACAAGCTTCTGGTCGAAGTGGCCGAAATCATCAAACGCAATTGCCGCGAAGCCGATGTCGTTGCCCGTCTTGGCGGCGATGAATTCGCCGTGGTCCTGCCATTGATGGATGATGTCCGCGATGCCGCCATTCCGGCCCAACGGATTATCGAGGAAGTGTCACGTCCCCTGATCATTGATGGCAACGAAGTCCATGTCGGCATCAGTATCGGCATTTCGACCTGTGCCGATCATAACGGAACGCCGGACTCAATCTATCGCGATGCCGACAAGGCGCTTTATCGCGCCAAGAATTGCGGGCGTAACCGTTTTTGCTTCTATGTCGAAGGCGGTTGCAACGAATGCGGCGCGCTTGATCGGGAACTGTGCGGCCGATACGCCCTGAACCCGCAAAATCAGGATAACTAGGTAAGGTTGGCGGTCGTTCGCAGGCCTACTGCATCCACTTCGCGATCATCTTGTGCTGCACCGCTGCCTGTGCAGCCACCCGGTAATAGGACAGCAATTCACGCATCGGCGATGACATCCGGTCAAAGCCGGAAATAAACGCCACGATGATACCAACCGATGTCTGGCCCTGGATCACAAGGTAACCGCCAACAAACAGCACGCAAATCGGTGCCAGCGCATTCAAAAGGTTGATCAGCGACTTCATGCCGAACTTCAAGACGAAAAGCTGCATGCGATTATCAAACAATGCGGTGATGCCGTTATTGATCGGGCGAAGCTGTTCGTCATCATCCTTGTCGGTCGACATTTCCGAAAGTTCGTCACTGACATCACGCATCTTCTCAACCCGTGCTTCAATAAGTGCATTGATGCGTTTCTGAATGACCGGCACGAGTGCGACCTGCGGGATCAGGGCGATCACGCCAATAAGTCCAATCATCGGCTCGACACTGATCATATAGCCAAGGCCAAAGATCAGCATGCCGCTATTGACGACCGGCTGTGACAGGCCATCGCCCACAAACCCGCCAAGCTTTTCAATCTCGGACCCGATGATCGAAACCGCACGCCCGTTGCTTTCATCCTGGCTGCCGGCCTCGTTATGGGCGTGCAGGCGCGTTAAGTGCTTGCGGTTATACTGGATCGCACTTTCACTGAGCCACCCTTCGTAAATCCGAAGCACAAACTTGATCCCGCCATGGACGACAATCAGGCCGAGATAAAGGGCGGCCAGCGTGATCAAAAGATCAAAGTCCTGTGGCGTGATGGCGTTATCGACAATCCGGCGTTGTAGCTCGATCGGTGCAATGCCAAGGGCGGCCACCAGCACCGCAAGGCTGCAAACCACAACCTGATGCCAGCCACTCATCCGCCAGACATACCCCCATAAGGAGCTGGCAGGGCGGTCGTCGCCGGTTTTTTCCGGATTGCGCGGGCTGAATTTAAACATGGGCTCAATCGATTGTGGTGACGAAGGCGATAAAGGTATGTTGGTGTACGTGGTCTGGGTGCCCCGGATCAGGGGCGATTGCAGTGTGCACCATAATGCCAACGTCTTGCGCATCAAAATGATCCAGCGGCGGGGACGGGCGGATAAGTCGGGCGGACATGCTGCTCTAGACTTTAGTTCAGCCTGCGCGGATATATCGAAATGACGTTAGGGAAATCAGGCGTTTAGGGACTATTCTGGAGCTCTGTCAGAACAGTAAAAATAATTGGCATTCCAGTACCGAATAATGCTATTTCATTCTCCAGACGCGCATACCGGGCCGAAAAGTGCCAGAAGGCCGACCACAGCAAGGAAAACGCAACATGCAGGATATTGTCGCCAAACTCGAAGCGAAGCGCGCCGAAGCTGCCATGGGCGGCGGCCAGCGCCGCATTGATAATCAGCATGCCAAGGGCAAGCTCACCGCGCGTGAACGCCTTGATGTGCTGCTTGACGAAGGCTCCTTCGAAGAATGGGACATGTTTGTCGAACATGATTGCGTCGATTTCGGCATGACCGAAAACCGCATTCCGGGCGACGGTGTCGTCACCGGCCATGGCACGATCAACGGCCGCCTGGTGTTTGTATTCTCTCAGGATTTCACCGTTTTCGGCGGCGCACTTTCGGGTGCCCATGCACGCAAGATCGCCAAGATCATGGATCAGGCGATGAAGGTTGGCGCACCGGTGATCGGGCTTAATGATTCGGGCGGGGCACGTATTCAGGAAGGTGTCGAAAGCCTGGCCGGCTATGCCGATGTCTTCCAGCGCAATGTCGAGGCATCCGGCGTCATCCCGCAAATCTCGCTGATCATGGGGCCATGTGCCGGTGGTGCGGTCTATAGCCCGGCCATGACCGACTTTATTTTTATGGTCAAGGACAGCTCCTATATGTTCGTGACCGGTCCGGATGTGGTCAAAACCGTCACCCACGAGGAAGTCACCCATGAACAGCTGGGCGGGGCATCGACCCACACCAGTGTTTCCGGTGTGGCCGATCTCGCCTTTGACAATGATGTCGATCTGCTGCTTCAGACGCGCCGCTTCATGGACTTCCTGCCGCTGTGCAACAAGGAAGATCCGCCCGCGCGTCTCTGCGAAGATCCGATCAACCGTGATGACTTCTCGCTCGATACCCTGGTGCCAGAAAACCCCAACATGCCCTATGACATGAAGGAACTGATCACCAAGATCGTCGATGAGGGCGACTTCTTTGAAATTCAGGCCGACTACGCCAAAAACATCATTATCGGCATGGCACGCATGGATGGCCGCACGGTTGGTGTGGTTGCCAACCAGCCGATGGTGCTTGCCGGTTGCCTTGATATCGACAGCTCCAAAAAGGCCGCGCGCTTCGTGCGCTTCTGCGATGCCTACAACATTCCGATTGTTACCTTTGTCGATGTGCCGGGCTTCATGCCGGGCACCGCGCAGGAATATGGCGGCATCATCAAACATGGTGCGAAACTGCTCTATGCCTATGCCGAGGCCACCGTGCCCAAGGTCACCGTCATTACCCGTAAGGCCTATGGCGGCGCCTATGACGTGATGTCATCAAAACATCTGCGTGGGGATGTCAACTATGCCTGGCCGACCGCCGAAATCGCGGTGATGGGGCCGAAGGGGGCGGTGGAAATCATCTTCCGCGCGGATATGGATAATCCGGCAAAGATCGAAGCCCGCACCGAAGAATACCGCGAAAAATTCGCCAACCCGTTTGTCGCGGGCCGCAAGGGGTTCATTGATGATGTCATAATGCCGCATGGCACACGCCGCCGCGTCTGCAAGGCGCTTGGCATGCTGCGCAACAAGGACATCAAGAACCCTGAAAAGAAACACGGCAACATTCCGCTGTAAGACAAATTGGGAGACAGAAAAATGTTCAGCAAGATCCTGATTGCCAACCGCGGTGAAATCGCCTGCCGTGTGATCAAATCAGCCCGCAAAATCGGCATCAAAACCGTTGCGGTCTATTCCGATGCCGACAAGGCCGCCCTTCATGTCCAGATGGCTGATGAAGCCGTTCGCATCGGCCCGGCACCGTCTAATCAGTCCTATCTGATTATCGAAAACATTATTGAGGCCTGCAAATCCACCGGGGCCGAGGCTGTCCATCCGGGCTATGGTTTCCTGTCGGAAAATCAGGCTTTTGCCAAGGCGCTTGATGCCGCCGGTATTGCCTTTATCGGCCCGCCGAATGGTGCGATTGCCGCCATGGGCGACAAGATCACGTCAAAGAAAATCGCGGCTGACGCCGGTGTTTCGACCGTGCCGGGCTATATGGGCGTGATCAAGGATACCGCAGAGGCGATCAAGATCGCCAACGATATCGGCTATCCGGTGATGCTCAAGGCGTCTGCTGGCGGCGGCGGCAAGGGCATGCGTATTGCGCGCAACGATGCCGAATGCCGCGAAGGCTTCGAACGTGCCACGTCAGAAGCCGCAAGCTCCTTTGGCGATGACCGTGTCTTTGTAGAAAAATTCGTCGAAGAACCGCGCCACATTGAAATTCAGGTGCTGGCCGACAAGCACGGCAATGCGATCTATCTCGGCGAACGCGAATGCTCCATCCAGCGTCGCCACCAAAAGGTCGTCGAAGAAGCTCCGTCACCCTTTATCGATCCCGCCACCCGCAAGGCCATGGGCGAACAGGCTGTGGCACTGGCACGCGCGGTGGATTATTGCTCTGCCGGTACGGTGGAATTCATCGTTGATAAAGACAAGAATTTCTACTTCCTTGAAATGAACACCCGTCTTCAGGTCGAACATCCGGTGACCGAACTTGTCACCGGTCAGGACCTTGTCGAATGGATGATCAAGATCGCCGATGGCGAGAAGCTCACACTCAAACAGGATGACGTCAAACTCACCGGCTGGGCCATGGAAACCCGCGTCTATGCCGAGGATCCCTTCCGCGAATTCCTGCCGTCCACCGGGCGTCTGGTGCGCTATCAGCCGCCTGCGGAATCAGACACCGTACGTGTCGATACCGGCGTCTATGAAGGCGGCGAGATATCGATGTTCTATGACCCGATGGTCGCGAAACTGATCACCTATGGTGAAAATCGCGATCAGGCGATTGGTGAAATGCGCCGCGCGCTTGATGCCTATTACATCCGTGGCATCTCGCACAACATCCCGTTCCTGGCCGCCGTCATGGCCAACAAACGCTTCCAGGATGGCAACATCACCACCAACTTCATCGCCGAAGAATATCCTGATGGTTTCTCGGCAGATGATCTGCCCAACGACGATCCAGCAACTCTGATCGTGGTTGCCGCCTACATCAATCAACGCCACGCCGAACGCAATGCCGGCATCACCGGTCAGGTCAGTGACCATCCGCTTGAAATCGCCGAAAGCTGGGTCGCGGTTTGCGGCGATGAACATACCCCGTTCGATATCGAGTTCGATGGTGTTAACGGCGATTACATCGTCGCCATCGGGGACCGCAGCTATGGCGTGGTCTCGGATTGGAAAATCGGCGATCCGCTGTTTGTCGGTGAAATCGACGGTGCCCCGGTCTGTGTGCAGATCGACATCGAAGGGGTGGGCTACAAACTTGCCGCCAACGGCATTCAGCGCCACTTCAAGGTGATGCTGCCACGCGTCGCGGAATTGCAAAAACTGATGCCGTTCAAGGCTCCGCCGGATATGTCGAACTTCCTGCTCTCGCCAATGCCGGGCTTGCTCGTCAAGGTCTCGGTCGAGGAAGGCCAGACCGTCCAGCCGGGCGAGGAGCTTTGCATCCTTGAAGCCATGAAAATGGAAAACGTCCTGAAGTGCGAAAGCAAAGGCGTGGTCAAAAAGATCCACGCCGAACAGGGCGCAAACCTCTCGGTCGACGCCATCATCATCGAGTTCGAAAAAGACGAATAAGCCACCCGATCCCTCTGGGGTGATGCTTGATCAAGGCGCTGTCCGGGTTTTCGGATGGCGCCTTTTTTGGGTCTGAACCCTAACCTGTTCAAACACTTGTGTTTTCAAGGCCTTTCCGATCCGTTTCACGCATATTAAATACAGATAACGGGGCTTTACGGGGCGTTTGCACTGCCATATGGTCGTGAATTGAGGCCGTAATACCCTGTGAACATCGAGGTTGACTGCCAACGCATTGAACGTGCCTGCGGCCATCCAATAACAAGAAACGAGGCTTAAGAATGTACAAGCTGATTGCTTTTGATGGCGACGATACCCTGTGGCACAACGAGCCACTTTTCCGCCAAGCCCATGTGCAGCTTCGCGAAATGCTGGGACATTATGTTGATCCCGAGCTGGTTGATGATCGTCTCTATCAGGCCGAGTTGGCCAACCTTTCCATCTATGGCTATGGCGTGACGGGCTTTACCCTGTCGATGATTGAAACGGCGATCGAATTGTCTGATCGTAAAATCAGCGCCGAAGACATCCACAAACTGGCCGAAACCGGCAAATCCATGCTGCGTGCGCCCACCCGGATCATTGACGGGGCCGAGGAAGTGCTCAAGCAATATGCCAAGCACCCGAATTACAAGGTGGTCCTGATCACCAAGGGCGATCTGATCGCCCAGCAGCTCAAGATTGATCGCTCAGGGTTCGAGGACCTGTTTGACGGGATCGAGATTGTCTCGGAAAAGGATCCGCTGACCTATCGCAACATCTTTGGCCGCTATGGCGTTGATCCCGAGGAAGCGATCATGATCGGCAATTCGATGAAATCCGATATTCTGCCGGTCCTTGCGTGCGGGGCGACCGCGATCCACATTCCCTATGAAATCACTTGGGTCCATGAAATGGTCGATCAGACAGAGATCGACAATGACAAGGTCATCACGGCCGAAAGCATTGCCCATGTGCCCGGGATTATCGAGAAACTCGAAAACCAAAAGACCAGCGGGAGTATGGAACATGTCTGATTGCGCCGGTTCTGAAATGTCCACCGAGGCCGTCTTGGCCAACGGCCCGGCGGCCGATCTTGATCCGCAAACCAAGCTCGAACTCGAAGCCGCTGCCTTTCGTGGGCTGGTCACGCACCTCCAAGATCGCAAGGATGTTCAGAATATCGATCTGATGAACCTTGCCGGGTTCTGCCGCAACTGCCTCGCCAAATGGTATCTGGCAGCTGCCCGCGAACGCAGTGTTGCCATGGATTATGATGGGGCGCGCGAAGTCGTCTATGGCATGACCTATGACGTCTGGAAGGATAACCATCAGGCGCCGGCGTCTGATGAACAGAAACAGAAGTTTCAGGACACCGCCCATCTCCATGCCAAAATCCCCGGCGCGAAATAAGCCCGGGATAAAACCATCGACAAGGGAGGAGGCCCGATCATGACCGATACAAGCCCCGACCCGTCAACGGGGGATGGTAACATCGCCGTCCACGCCCGGATCGAAGGCCGGGTGCAGGGTGTGTGGTATCGCGCCTGGACCGTCGAAGAAGCCCGCAAACGCGATCTGACCGGCTGGGTGCGCAATCGCAATGATGGCTCGGTCGAGGCGGTGTTTTGTGGCCCGGCCAAGGTGGTGCAATCCATGATCACCGCCTGCCACGATGGCCCGACCCATGCGCGTGTTGATCGCATTCACGAAGAACCGGCCCTTGAAGACGGGTTCGCCACGTTTGAAAAGCGCCCAACCGCCTGAAACACAGTGTACGCCAAGGCGTTGGCGGTTTTGTTAAACCGATTGCAAAAGCCTTTTTCCAATTGATTTTGGAAAAAGGCTTTTTCTTTATCGCACTGCGGTGGCATGGTTATGAAATCCTGACTGCATGGTCAGACGCAATGCGTCGGGAAATCAACAGGGAGACTACACATGACCTTTATCGCAAAATCATTTGGCGTTGCTGCCATTGTTGCGACCAGTGCGCTTTGCGCGTTCGGCGCACAGGCAGAGCCGGAACAGAATGACGGCCTGAACGGCACGCTGTGGCTGCAGACCTCGGTCGAATACAAAACGACCGCCATGTCGGTCTATGCCGGTGCCACCCGTTTGCTTGATGCCGCCATTGGCGATCACAGCTGGACCGCAGCGCTGGAGCAGGACGGCAACTATATGACCAAGCCGCCGGCAGTTATCCTCGACGTTGATGAAACGGTTCTGGATAACTCCGCCTATCAGGCATGGGTTGTCACCGACAAAACCCATTACAGCTCCAAAACCTGGGCGGCCTTTGTGCATGACATGATTTCCACCCCGACCCCGGGTGCGCTGGAATTCACCAAGGCGGCCGCTGCACGCGGTGTGGAAGTCTTCTATGTCTCGAACCGCAAGGCCCCGGAAGAAGAACCCACCATCGAAAACCTCAAGAAATATGGCTTCCCCTATGCGGATGAAAAGCATGTCATGCTGCGGGGCGAAGTCGAAGAATGGGGTTCGAACAAGACCCCGCGCCGGGCGGCTGTGGCCGAAGACTACCGTGTGATCATGCAGTTTGGTGACAATTTCGGTGACTTCACCGACGAAATTGATGGTTCGATTTCTGAGCGTCTCGAAGTCATGGAAAAATACGGCAATTACTGGGGCGAACGCTGGTTCATGCTCCCGAACCCGAGCTACGGCTCATGGGAAGAAGCCGCCTTCGGTGGTGACTGGGGCAAGTCCGGCGACGAACGCCGCCAGGACAAACTCAATGCCATGACCCCGTGGGCAGGCCCGGCCGAGTAATCCTTGCCGCCTAATTACGTTAAAGGGCGTCCCAACCGGGGCGCCTTTTTTATATCTCACTTTCTGCGCAACCTCCGGGGTTCATCTTTGTCGCGCAATGGTGTTAGAGTCATTTTAACCGCTTTGCACGCGCCACCATGCGTCACCACGCAGGATGTTATGAAAGCGACTGCCAACGCCACCACCCCGCACCGTGATCGTGTCCCACTGGCTGTCGGAACGATCATTTTTACCGTCTTCGCCCTGTCGCTGGGTGATGCGCTGATCAAGCAATCGAGCAGCCAGTTCGTCATCTGGCAAATATTCGTCGTCAGATCGGCAATCGCCATTCCCTTTCTGGTGGGCTATCTGGCCATTCGTGCCCCGTCGGCCTTGCGTCTTGGCCATGCTTTTGGCTGGACCACGTTGCGCAGCCTTTTACTGGTGGTGATGTGGGTTTGCTATTATCTGTCGCTGCCACATCTGACCCTGTCTGTGGCGGCGGCAACCTATTATACCTTGCCGATTTTCATCACGCTGTTTAGCGCCATCACGACCCGAACCAAAATCAGTAAAACAGGCTGGCTTGCCGTCATAATCGGCTTTGTGGGCGTGTTGTTTATTCTGCGTCCGGATGCGGGAAACTTTAATGGTTATGCATTGTTGCCGCTGTTCGCGGCCATGCTGTATGCGGTGGCGATGATCTTGACCCGCACCAAATGCCGGGACGAACATCCGATCAAGCTCTCGCTTGCGCTGAACATCGCCTTTGTCGCGGTCGGGGCCATTGCTGCGCTGGTGATCAGCCTGCTGTCTGATGACATGCGCGATGGCTTCCTTCTTGCCCCCTGGAGCACCATGACCTTAACCGGCCTGGGCACCATGGCGATCCTTGCGGCCTCCATCCTGATTGGCAGCATCGGGGCAGCCATTGCCTATCAAAATGGCCCGCCCGCCATGATCGGCACGTTTGATTTTGCCTATGTCGGGTTTTCGTTTGTCTGGGGTGTGGTCTTCTTTGCCGAAACCCCTGATGCCTTGTCGCTCGTCGGTATTGTCCTGATTGTCGGGGCGGGGATTATGGCCCTTCGGCAGTAAAATCAGACTTCGGTTACTTCAGAACCCAGGAAAAGGCGCGCTTAAGTTCCGCCACGGCATTGGTGTCGTAACAGCGCCCATGCGCCAGAACCACATAGTCGGGCTTCCAGTCAATCATGGTGTGGACGGCTTTGCGCACGCTGTCCTTATAGCCGGCAAAGGTCAGGCGCATATCACGTGGTGTGCTGCCATGCGGGTCCATGGTGCCAAACAGCCTGACCATAAACCGCCAGACCGGGCTTTTGATTTTAGGTGCTTCGAAGTTTTCGATCAGGTCGGTCAGGATCAGGGTTTTGGACGCGGGATGGAAAAACACCGCCTCGTTCAAATAACTGCCGCGCACCAGAACCTGTTCGATCTCATCGGCCCACTCAGACTCCGGCGTATCGGCAAGTTCCGCATCAAACGCAACCGCGATCCCAACCGATTTGGCGCGCTTGATCACACCGGGCGCACAGAACGCCTTTGCATCCGGATAGGCCTTTTGCCAATCGGGCACACCGGCATAATGGATGGTGTTGGGCGCAATCAGATAGGCAACCTCACCCAGCGCATCGACCTCGGCCTTAAGCGTTTCATTGAGCCGTATCGGCGAATGGACAAACAGTTTACCGCTTTGAAGGCGGATAACCGTCATCCGGGTCGGGAAGGGCAGTTTAAGCCCGGCATACTGAAACCCGATAACCGGACCATCAAAGATCCAGACATTTTCAGCAATCGGTTTGGCGTGATCAAGCGGGGCATAGGTCTCGACAGAGAACATGGGGCGATCTTCCATCTTTAAGGCGGCGGCGGCAGCGGCGATTATACAACCTTGCCCGGATTAAGCCTGCCATCTGGATCAATTGCTGCCTTGATCGCATGCAGCAACTTCAGTTTTTCCACACTGGCATAATGCGCAAGCTCGTCGCGTTTTAGCTGCCCGATGCCGTGTTCGGCACTGATCGATCCGCCGAGCTCGGCAACAATGTCGTGAATGACGCTGTTCAGGCTTTCCCACTGCGCAAGATAGGCTTGCTTGTCCATGGTGGCGGGCTGGGTGAAGTTGAAATGGATATTGCCATCACCCACATGGCCAAACGGGCAGGGGCGAATGCCGGGTATCAGCGCATCCGCACTCGCCATGCCGCGTTTCAAAAGCTCGGCAACCTTTGAAACCGGCACCGACACATCATGCTTGATCGATCCGCCTTCATAGCCTTGCGCCTCGGGGATGCCTTCGCGGATCGCCCACAGGTTTTTACGCTGTGCCTCGGACTGGGCAAGGGTCGCATCCGTGGCAAGCCCGATCTCCACCGCCTGCGCCAACAGATCGACCAGAAGTGTTTCCAGGTCATCCTTCGGGCGCGACGAGGTCAGCTCGATCAAGACATGCCAGTTCGTCTTGGTCGCAAGCGGCCGCGTCAGGCCCTTAAGATAGGTCACCGACAGATCATGGGCAAAACTGCTGATCAGCTCAAACGCCGCAATCGCATCTCCGGTATGGCGGCGCGCAAGTGCAAGCAAGTCAATCGCACATTCCGGCGACGGCACGGCAATCCAGGCGGTGGCGATGTGTTTTGGCTGCGCAAAAAGCTTTAGCGTCGCCTTAGTAATGATGCCAAGCGTACCTTCCGCGCCGATAAACAGATCGCGCAGGTCATAACCGGTATTGTCCTTGCGAAGCTTGGATAACCCATTCCAAACCGTGCCATCGGGCAACACGACCTCAAGCCCAAGGCAAAGATCACGCGCATTGCCGTATCGAATAACGTTCAACCCACCGGCATTGGTCGCAAGGTTGCCACCAATCTGGCATGTGCCCTCGGCGCCGAGTGACAGCGGGAAAAGCAAATCCTGCTCCTCGGCGGCTTCCTGAATGTTTTGCAGGATCGCACCGGCCTCGACAGTTGCGGTAAAATCACGCTCGTCAATCTCGATGACGCGGTTCATGCGTTTGAGGTTGATCAGGACCTGCTTATGATCGGCAACCGCACCGCCGCACCGTCCGGTATTGCCACCCTGCGGGACAATCGCGATGTCATGTGCTGCACAAATGGCAACCGCCTTGGCGACTTCCTCGGTGCTGGCGGGAAACAGGATGATCTCGGCATGGCCTTCAAACTTGCCGCGTGCCTCTGCATTGTGGGTGGCCAGAATGTCGCTTTCCATGCTGAAACCTTTGGGTCCCAGCAGGTCCTTTAATTCATCAAGTGCGGCTTCTGGCAGGAACGACATGGCGCTGTTCCTTTACTTGGCATCATGCGGCGCGCGCGGGGCGCTCGCGCGTTTCAGGCGGTCATTGATCGCAATGCCCAATCCAAGATCCGGGATCGGTGCAATCGCAATCCCGGCAAAGTGGCTCTGATCGGCTTCATGTAGCTTGGCAAAAAGATTGGCGGCGGCCTCGATATCATTGCCCGATTTCGAGAGCCACAACACCGCATCAAATCCCTTGGTATTGCAATCGCCAAAGCCGAGCAGGACCTCATGTCCGTATTTCGCTGGATCGGCGGTGGTAGCGTCAAGCCGCACGGGAAGACCCGGCGCATAATGGCTGGTCATCATGCCGGGGCTTTTGGGTGCGGTATCATCGCTTTCCGCCATGACAACATCCGTACCCAGCAGTTCCGAAACCTGATCGGCTGTCACCCCGCCGGGGCGCAGCATCACCACCCGATCCGTGGTCAGATCAATCACCGTGCTTTCAAGCCCGACACCACATGGCCCGCCATCGAGGATCATACCAATCGCATTACCCAGCGACTGCGCGACATGGGCGGCAGTGGTCGGGCTGATCTTGCCAGACCGGTTGGCGGATGGGGCGGCGACAGGGCGGCCCACCGCGCGCAACAATTCGCGCGCCATCGGATGGGCCGGCACCCGAACGGCAATGCTGGGAAGACCGGCTGTCACCAGATCACAAACATCACTATCGGCTTGGCGCGGCAACACAAGTGTCAACGCACCCGGCCAAAATGCCGAGGCCAGCTTGTCGGCCCGCGCATCAAACACCGCATGCTTGGCCGCCGCATCTCGGTCGGGAAAATGGCTGATCAGCGGATTAAAGCTTGGCCGTTTTTTGGCGGCATAAATCCCAGCCACCGCATCGGCATTGGTTGCATCCGCCCCAAGCCCGTAAACCGTCTCGGTCGGAAAGGCCACCAGCTCACCGGCGCGCAGCTTCGCTGCCGCCTGACTAAGGGCACCTTCGGAATAGGGACGGATGGTCAAAGCCGGGGACATCAAGCATTCCATGAAAAATATAGCGCTATGAGATACCTAGCGATGATGACCCCGAATGACAAGCTGCAACATCGACAACCGCAAATTGCGCGAATGTGGATTGAAAGGTCCGCTGCTTCGAATTAACGTGGCCACCGACAGGAAGAACTGCGACAAAAACGCGGTTCGCACTTGGTGAGTGTCAAGGCCTGCAAATCCGATTTTCGACCTGTCGCCAGACACCCGTGTCAGGTCCCCGAACGGTGCCATGCATCGCAAGGAGGGCCTTTCATGCCAGCCAGACTGTTTTTAAAATCAACATCAATCCCGCCTGCAACGGCGATGTCGCTGGCCTTGGTCAATCTTGCCTCCTTTGTGTCGCAAGTGATCCAGATCGGGGTGATTGATACCTTGTTGCCGCTGGCGCTGACCAATGCGGGGCTGGGCGAACAACATGGCGGCATGATGCTGTCGCTGTACTGGATTGCCGATCTGGTTGGCGGATTTTTTGTTGCCGCCATCCTGCGCAAAACCCATCCCGCGATCCCGCTTTTAATCAGCAGCGCGTCCTTCTGTCTTTTGATTGCGGTTGTGATGTATGCGCCGCAATCGGTTTGGGTTCTGCCGGCAACACTGTTTGCCGGTGTCGGCCTGATCCTGCGCTGGGTAATCTGTGACGGGCTGATTGTGCAACTGGCACCCCGCGACAAGGTCGGTCGTGTTGTCGGTTTTCACGAAACCCTGATGGGGCTGGGGATTGTTCTTGGCCCCATCCTGATTGGCTGGTTGGGTGATGATGCCTTTGCCATGTCAGGTCTGGCGGTGTTGGCAGGCGTGATTGCGCTTGCATGTGCGTTTTTCCTGCCGACCATCGAAATGGCGTCCACAGGCAAGGGGGCCGGGGCCGCATTGCGGCGCTGGATGGATAACTGGGATCTGGTGGTCATCGCCCTGGTCGCAGGCTTCGTTGAAATCTGCTTTTTGTCGGTTTTACCGCTTCAGGCCCAACGCGATACCGGGCTTGCCGACGCCGGTTTGTGGATGGCGGCGGTATTTGTCTTTGGTGGAACCGTTTGTCAGCCGCTGGTGGGCTATATCTCCGACAAGGCAGGCCCAACCAAACTGGCCTCTCTGTGTTTCGGGCTGCTTTTGATCGGTGCTGTGCCAATGGCAGTGGCCGGATATGGCGTGATCGCCGCGTCCATCCAGTTCATTTTGGGGGTTGCTGTCGCCGGGCTTTACACCGCGGCTGTCCTGATTGCCGCCAGCGGGCGCGGGCAGGGATATCAGGTCGGCGTGCTGGTGATTGTCTCGCAAAGCTATACGCTGGGCGCAATTGTCGGTCCGTCGGCGGGGACATCGCTTCTGGTGATGGTCGGAAGCTGGGCCTTGCCTGTTTTGGTGTTGGGTGCTGCGGGGCTGTCTATCGGGCTTTTGATGCTGCGCCGTCAGAGCTAGCTACGGGGCTTCGGCAATTAAACACCACCCCAAAAAGCGCAGAGCCGCCATGAAAATGGCGGCTCCAATTTACGCTCTAGCCCGGTTTCGCCCCGCGGTGGTGAAATCGGACCGCGTCGCCGTGATTCCGGCGGCTATTTACGTCACCTACACTCTGTGTGGCGATAAGGAATGGATAGCGCAAAGCGTCCTGAAAGTCAAGAAAACTGCGGGGTGGAGCAGTTTCAAACTTTCCCGAAAAATGCCGGTCTGATCGGTATTGCAGCGCGGGATCGGCAAGCTTTTGATGCGGCTTTGTAATTCGCTTTCGATCCCGCTTTGCGAAGGATCAGTTCTTGTATTTGACCGGCACCGATGGGCTGCGTGCGATGAAGAACGGGTTGCGGAAATCGGCCTTGCCATAAACGAATCCTGATCCGTCCATATTTTCAACCACACCGCCGGCCGCAAGCAGAACCGCATGACCGGCCCCGATGTCCCATTCCATGGTCGGGCCAAGGCGGGGATAAAGATCGGCTTCACCCGCCGCAACCAGACAAAGCTTGAGCGAGCTTCCCGCCGGGCGCAGTTCCTTGACGGCAAGATCACCCAGAAAGGCCTTCATCGCCTCCGGATCGCCGTGCGATCGTGATCCAACCACAACCACGCCGTCTTCGGGCATGTCGCGGACCGAAATCGCGGTGATTTTGGGGGCAACGTCGCCTTCGATCAGTTTCGCACCATCCGGGCCACCGTAATAAAGCTTGTCGATTGCCGGGGCATAAACCACGCCCAGAACCGGTTTTCCCTTGGCAATCAGGGCGACATTGACGGTGAACTCGCCATTGCGTTTGATGAATTCCTTGGTGCCGTCCAGCGGATCAACCAGCCAGAAGAAATCAGTATCCCCGTTCACATCGGGCACATCGCCCTTGGCGGCACTTTCCTCGGACACGATTTTGATATCGGGGGTCAGGGCCCGAAGGCCTGGCAGGATCACAGCCTCTGCCGCCTCATCGGCCTCGGTCACCGGGCTGGCATCATCCTTGGACCGGACTTCGAAATCGGTGTGATAGATTGCCATCATCGCAGCACCTGCCTTGCGGGCAATTTCAATCAGGCCGTTTTCAAGGGCATCGGCATTGGCGGGCAGGGCAACGGTCATGGCAATCTCGTTTCAAGGGATAAAATCAACTATCCCACGGGAATAGGGAATTTTGCCCCTAACGTCCAGTCCGGCCTTGTAACGCGTACCTGTTTTCAGCTTTGCGTGCCAAACCGTTCGTCCATGACGTCCTTGAGCGCTGCCATAATATCATCGCTCAGCTGATCAAGGGTGACGACGATGGCGGGTTTGGCCGGGGTCGGGCAGATGCCGGCCATGACCTCTTCGGCGCGCCATTGCATCATCACGCTTTCGGTCAGTTCAACCAGCGTGATCGCACTTGGGACATGGTCGCTCTGGATGCTGGCGGCAAAGCTTTGTGCCTCTTCGCGGGTGGCAAAGATCGGACAGTATTTCTCGCCACTCGCGGTTGTTTGCAGCAACCAGCCATTATGATAAAGCGCCCAAACGCCTTCCCATTCGGCGACTTCGTGAATGAAGTCGGCGTAGCGTGTGTCAATCTGTGTGCTGCTTGCCATCATCTTTAATCCTGTTGGTTCCAAAAGCCGTGCGGGCGGATGTTTTTCGATAAAGCCCCACACGGGACAAACCGCTTTGCGCGCATATGTGGGGACGTGTGATCCATTGCAAGGCCTGCTTTACGTTTCAGGCGGGGCAGCGACCCTTCTTTTTATGATGTTACGATCAAGCCGATTGTCGCAGCTTGAAACGGTTGCGATAGCTTGCCGGTGGCGTTCCGGCGATATCGCGAAAGGCGATGCGAAATGTCTCAAGCGATTGAAACCCGCATTGTTCTGCAATGTCGACCAGCGCAAGGTCGGTTTCCTCAAGCAGTTTCATCGACCGGATGATGCGTTCCCGGCGCAACCATTTCAGTGGCGACAGGCCGGTGCCATCGCGGAACCGGCGCAGGAAAGTGCGCTGGCTCAAACCCGATTGCCGTGAAAGGTCATTGATTTCAATCGGCTGATCAAGGTTCTCCCGCGCCCAATCGAGAACGGCCGCAATCGATTTGCCCGGGCGTTCCTGAATAGGGGCCTCGACATATTGCGCCTGGCCGCCATCGCGATGGGGTGGCATGACAAGCCGTCTGGCCACGGTATTGGTCACCTGCGCGCCATGGTCGGATCGGATAACATGCAGGCAGGCATCAATCCCCGCACTGCTGCCCGCAGAGGTAATGATGTTGTCGTGATCAACATAAAGCACATCATCGACAATTTCGGTTTCCGGGAACATCGCGCGGAATTTATCGATATAGCGCCAGTGCGTCGTCGCCCGGCCATTTTGCAGAATCCCGGCATGGGCCAGAACAAACACCCCCGAACAAATCGTGACGATCCGGCATCCGCGTGCATGTGCCTTTAAAATGGCGTCGCGCAATGCCGGTTCGGGCACCGCATCCGCGCCGCGCCAGCCCGGAATGATGATGGTGTCCGCCTCATCCAAAAGCTCCATCCCGGCATCAACCGCGACAGAAAAGCCCCCCATGGCCCGAATATGCGGATCAACCCCGGCAATGGAGCACCGATACCACGGGAAATCAAATTCCGGTCGCGGCAGGGAAAAGATCTCAAGCGCGATGCCGAACTCAAATGTGCAAAGCCCGTCATAGGCCAGAACAACCACATGATGATTGGGTTCGTGCGGCTGGGTATCGGCATGTTGGGGGCTTTGGGGCATTCGTGGTCACTTTGGCGAAAAATTACTGAATAATGGCATTTTGGTCACTTTTGCAAAATGGGGCAAGGCCTAATATCGGCGTCATCAATTTGATGGAGATCGAAACATGACCAGCTACATTAATGAAGTCCCGCCAGCCCCGTCCCACATTGCCCGTGCGCATTTCGACGCCTTGTTGGCGTTTGAAACCGATTGCTGGGATACCCATGCATCGCTTCAGGCCGGTGCGGATGATTTCATTCTCCTCGATGTGCGCTCGCCCGCCCTTTATGAAAGCGGCCATATCGAAGGTGCCTTGAACCTGCCGCATGGCAAGATGACCGAACGCCGCATGGCGGAATACCCGACCGGCAAGACCTTTGTTGTTTATTGCGCCGGTCCGCATTGCAATGGTGCTAACAAGGCGGCCTGTCGCCTTTCGGCGCTTGGTCTTCCGGTCAAGCTGATGATCGGCGGCATCACGGGCTGGATCGATGAAGGCTTCAGCCTTGTGACCGGCAAGGATTGATGATGATGCCCCGCCGGTGATCGCATCCGGCGGGGTAATTCCATTGTGCCGATGGACGGAAAGGTAAAACCACGTGCCACACGACACTGTCATAAGGCCGGTTCAGCCCGGCGATCTTGATGCGCTGATCAATCTGATCGCCGATCATGCGGCCTATGAACGCGCAACCGTTGACCGGGAAAATCTGCGTTCCGCATTGCCAAAACATATCTTTGGCGATGCTGTGCGGGCCCTTATCCTCGTTGCCGATCGGGCGGGTGACATGATCGGCTATCTGTCTGCCGCGCGCGAGTTCTCGACATGGAACGCCGCGAACTATCTGCATATGGATTGTTTGTATCTGGCACCAACGTGCCGCGGGGACGGAATCGGGGGCCTGCTGATGAAGGCTGCTGCGCGCTATGCCGCCGATCATGACCTTGGCTGGATGGAATGGCAAACACCCGATTGGAACACGGGCGCCATCCGGTTTTATGAACGCCTTGGCGCGGTGGCGAAATCAAAATTCCGCTTTTCCGTGGCTGTCAAAGACCTCTCAGCGGGCGAACCAGAACCCGCTTGCCTGGATATCGCGTGACGATATCCCGCGTGCGATAAACCGCTCGGCCCGCATATTGGCCGACCAGTGATCCATCGGAAGTCCCGCCTTGCGCTTAAGCTGTGCCAGAAAATCTTTCGGGTCGGGCAACTGATCCCAAACTTGCGGCAGGAACAAGCCCCGACGGTTGCCATCAGACAAAATAATCCCGTCCTCGAACGGTGTCAGTTTGCTGATCAAATCGGCCTCGCTGTCAAACGGGAACGGCGTCGGTGGCGACAGGACCGAAATCGAAAGCTCCAGATCATCATTGATCTCATCGCGGCCGAGCCCGGCAAAGCGCGGATCGCGAAAGGCTGCCTTGAACGCATTTTCGCACAGATCGGTGGCAAGCGGCGCATGGGCCATGATCGACCCGATACAGCCCCGCAACTGCCCGGCTTTCTTGAGCGTCACAAAACACGCCCCCGGTGCCGAAAGCTCCGGGCCAAACTCATTGGGGGAAACCTGCAACGGTGCCCCGGTCTCGATCCCATGCAGGATCGATTGCCGACACAGGCCCAGCATCTCCGCCCCATGCGTCTTGATCAGATGTTCGGTCGCCTTGGTAAAGTCATCCCCGCCGTCGCCCTGCATATTCTCGGCCTTCGCGTCATAAACCGCCCAGGCACCATAGCCGACCACGCGCGACTTATCGCCCGTCACATCGCCGGAATTGCGCATGCCAAGGGTCTTGATCTTCATGCCGCGATTGCGCGCTGCGATCAGCATCCCGGCAACCGGTAACGCGCCACAGGCATCGCTGCTATCAATATTCTCGGCATCGAAATTCTCGATCATCGTCCGCGTGCGGTTATCCATGCGTTGGGCCGTGTCATAATCATGGAAATGCGACAGATCCGATGAAATCACGATCAGGGTTTCCGGCCCACCCCAAAGCTTCTCGATCACTTCATGCACCTGGCGCGGGCTGCACCGGCTGACCAGAAGCGGCACAATGCCGATGTCAGCATCCTCGCCAAAAAGGCGCTGGATAAACGGCAATTCGATCTCAAGTCCATGCTCAAGTGTGTGTGCGTCATCCAGCATCTGAACATGCGGCAACGCCAACGCCTTTTGCAGCGCCGGCAGGTCACAGCGCATATTGCCAAGCGGCGTGGCAAACTGATCGGCACGCGCCAGCGCAATCCCCTGAAACGCCATGCGATGCGCCGGGCCAATGATCACAATGCGTTTGATGGTATCCTTCAGCGCCCGAACGGTGGCAAAGCCAAGGGCCGCAATCGCACCGGAAAACATCAACCCCGCATGCGGCACAATGATCGCCTTGGGCGACACGTCCCCTCGCTGCACAGCATCCGAATGCAAGGCCGCATCCATCAACCCGTCAATCTCGCTGCGCAAGATATCGGCATCGGCCGGATAAAACGTCCCGGCAACAGCAGGCGGGCGGATGATGGTCATATCATGTCCAATCAGTTTCTTTGAAAAAGATAGCGATCAGGACTAAAATTTCAAAGGCGAACCTTGATCAATACTGTCCGCTGATAGACGTTTGCTGGTTGGGGCAAATTAGTATAGACGCAATTCGCTTTTCGTTGGCTTCTTAAGTCACTGTAACGCAGGAGAAAATATGTCCATCGAAAGTTTGAAGATGCTGAGGCTAATCACGCCTGGGGTAATGTGCTTATTGTTTATAATTATTTTTGGCCATTCTACCGGATTCTACAAAATAGAGTTTCCCAGTAGCGTGCGGGATCTCGATAAATCCTTAGCAGCTATATGTATTGCTTTTGTTTATCAAATTCTACCGATACGTAAATGGTCCAATAAACCATTTCAGAGCGACATCGCTGGAAACATAAGGGATAAGATGAGGGAGATATATGGTGTTGGTGCGCCAGAATTAAGTAATAAAGACGCTATGACTATTTTTTACAATTTTGTGGATAATGATGAGAGTTTAAAAATACAGGCGAAAATCGCATACTTTAATGGATATATTTGGAGTAGTGTTGCGGATTTTCGTGCTTTAACGCTGATTTTTTGTTTGTTGTCGATTGTATGCGGATTTTTTGTTGATAATGTATTTTTTAATGTGAATGCATTAGCGTTCGGTGTTCTGTTCGCCTGTTCATTCTTCGTGTCTTATCACGTGACGGCCGAGCACAAGAAGATAAGCGATAACCAAATGCGAACGATCAAAAATTTTTATCGTGAAAAGCTCATCTCTAAAATGGATGAACTTAGTGGTGGTTGAAACGATTGACCTTGCTGTCGCTGAAACTATTACTGCATTCCGTGAGAACCCAAAATCAAGGTGGATAATAGGGTTTTCTGGAGGTAAAGATTCAACTGCATTATTGAAAGTGATTTACGCAGCTTATTTATCATGTGAGACAAAGCCGACAAAAATTGATGTCATTTACTGTGATACTGGAGTGGAAAATCCAATTCTTGATCGGTATGTCAAGAATCTATTCTCCAGCTTAAATCGAGAGTTTCAGAGGGAAAGGGTGAGTTTCGAAACCCATCTTCTGAAAGCACCAGTTTCAGATCGGTTTTTTGTTAAGGTGATTGGCAGGGGATATCCCACTCCGACCAACAAATTTCGCTGGTGTACTAATAAGTTGCGGATTGGTCCTGTATCGAATTTCATCGGATCAGCTGCAGAGGCAGATGCCATTGTTTGTCTTGGTTTGCGCCGAAATGAGAGTATTCAACGTGATCGGTCCCTAAGTAACAACGGAAATCATATTTGGCAGGAGCAGACTGAGGCTGGAAATAAGTATAGACTGTTTCTGCCAATTCTAGACTTTTCGGTTGAAGATGTTTGGGAAGCGATTTGCGAAATGTCTTCCCCTGCGTCAATCAATGCAAACGAATTGGCTGAACTGTACAAGGGCGCATCGGGTGAGTGTCCAATTGTTAGGCCGCTTGAACCCACTCCATGTGGATCAGGTAGATTCGGTTGTTGGACCTGCACTGTAGTACGACAAGATAAATCCTCTTTAGGGCTTATTCGCGCTGGGTTTTCTGAGCTGATTCCATTTTATGACTTTCGCAGTTGGTTGTTGCAGATCCGTAATGACCCGGATCGGCGCTGGCCGCAGCGGAGAAATGGGGCAACTGGACCCGGGCCTCTCACATTGTCTGCTAGAAAAGAAATTTACTCTAAGCTCCAAAAGCTAGAACGTGAGACTGGCACCACTTTGTTGGAAGCTGAAGAAGTTCAAGAGATAGAGAGGTTGTGGAAACTAGACGAGGGGAGCGAACCCATACGTTGCTGAGGAATGTTGGGGATATTTAACGTTACTTTTTTGAAAGGCGAACACCTCCATTTGAAGAGTATGGTCATGAATACCGTCCCAGCCCGCTACTGGCACCATCTCGATGATGGCCGTATTCAGTGCGATGTCTGCCCGCGCTTTTGCAAGCTGAATGACGGGCAGCGGGGCTTGTGTTTTGTCCGCGCCCGCCAAGGCGATCAGATGGTGCTGACCACTTGGGGCCGGTCATCGGGCTTTTGCATCGATCCGATTGAGAAGAAGCCGCTCAATCATTTTCTGCCCGGCACCCCGATCCTGTCGTTTGGCACGGCGGGCTGTAATCTAACCTGCAAGTTCTGCCAGAATTACGAAATCTCAAAAGCGCGCGAGATGGACAAGCTTTCCTCGCTCGCCACACCCGAAATGATCGCCAAGACCGCCAAGGCGCATGGCTGCTCGGCAGTCGCCTTTACCTATAATGATCCGGTGATTTTCCTTGAATATGCCGTCGATGTCGCCATTGCCTGTCGTGAAATGGGCCTACGCACCGTCGCGGTCACGGCGGGTTATATCGGCGATAAGGCCCGCGCGGAATTCTTCCGCCACATGGATGCCGCCAATGTCGATCTGAAGGGCTTTACGGATCGCTTTTATCATCAGCTCTGCTCGGCGCATCTCGATGACGTGCTGGAAACGCTTAAATATCTGCGCCATGAAACCGGGGTCTGGATGGAGCTGACCAACCTTGTGATCCCCGGCGAAAATGATGGCGACGCGGAATTTCAAGAAATGACCCAGTGGGTGCAGAGTGAACTCGGCCCCGATGTGCCGATGCATTTTTCGGCCTTTCATCCCGACTGGAAAATGATGGATACCCCGCGCACCCCGCCCGAAACACTGGTGCGTGCGCGCAAAATCGCCATGGAAAACGGCATTCGCTATGCCTATGTCGGCAATGTTCATGACAAAAACCACAGCAGCACCTTTTGCCACGGCTGCGGTGATATCCTGATTGGCCGTGACTGGTATCAGCTGTCTGACTGGAACCTTGATGCCCATGGCGCATGCAAAAGCTGTGGTACACATTGTGCCGGTGTGTTTCGGGCACACCCCGGCACATGGGGCCCCAAACGCCAACCGGTCCGCCTGATGGCCGGCAACTAAGCAGTCAGAGCCAACAAGACTTCAGCCATAATTCCACAGGGAGAACGTCATGGATATCAAACGCGCCGGATCACAGGCCTCAACGGTCGGATCCCCGGAATATTTCACCGGACGGGTTCGCATCGAACCGATCATCAGTGCCACGGACCCCGCCCGTGTGGCCGCCGCCAATGTGACGTTCGAGCCGGGCGCACGCACCACATGGCACACCCATCCGCTGGGCCAGACCATCATTGTTACCGCCGGCTTTGGCCGTGCGCAGCGCGAAGGCGGCCCGATCGAGGAAATCCATCCCGGCGATATCGTCTGGTTTGAGCCGGGCGAAAAACACTGGCACGGGGCCGGTCCCGAAACCGCCATGACCCATATCGCCATTCAGGAAAAGCTCAATGGCTCCCCAGTCGATTGGCTGGAACCCGTGACGGATACGGATTATCTCGGCAAATAAACCGCTGGTCTGACAACCCGGCCCACGCCGCCTTTCCGGGCGGAGCAAAGCGCAGACCCGGAATCCATCGCTCTGAGGTCACGGTGGTGCCCGACTGGATCCCCGCCTGCGCGGGGATGACGGCGGTGGAGGCATTACTTATCACCTTAAGATTTCGCTGGCACTCTCGCGTCATATCGCTAAATTGCCGCCAAGTTTGACGCAGTTGGAAAGAAAGCACACGCAGTGGCGGGGATGAAAATTCGCAAAGCCCGTTTGGGCGATGTCGGGGCAATTTTTGCCATCCGAAGCCGCGTGCGTGAAAACCACCTTTCCGCGTCTGAGCTGGCCGAACGCGGCATCACCAAGGCGGCCTTTGGCAAATGGCTCGATCAGGGCTATGGCATCTGGCTTGCCGATCTCGATGGCTCTGCCGCCGGCTTCGCCATCGCCATCCCGAATGAGGCCACCCTGTGGGCGCTGTTTGTCGATCCGGAATTTGAAGGCCGCGGGGTGGGGGCGGCGTTGCTGCGCACCGCCGAAGACTGGCTGTTTGCCAAGGGATGTAATGACATCTCGCTCACCACCGGGGCCAATCCGGAAAACCGCGCGCATGGTTTTTATGAAAGCCACGGCTGGCATTCCACCGGCGATGTCGAAAACGACGAGGTGGAATACATCAAATCCAACCCGTCGCTTTCGCTGTTTGATTTTGGCTAGGTCGCTTTGCTTTACTGTACCGGAATGCCGCGCGTTTTCTTTTGACTTGGTCCCAGCAACACCGGCGCATAACCCATCAAAAACGCCAGCCACCCGCCAATCCACATCAGGGTCGCAATCGCCAGAAGGGTGACATAGCCCGATCCGGCAAAGCCGACCATGACGCGCAATACGGTCGAAACCCAGATAAGCCCAAACGCACTGTTTAAGGCCCAACCTGCGCGCACTTCACGCCCGGTATGGCCAAGGGCGGCCCGCCCGGCAATGGCAATGATCATGCAACTCATCGCCCCGCCGGTAAGCGCATGCAGGGCATCGCGGCTGCTCATGACATCGGGCCAAAGGATCGCAACGCCCAGCAGGACAAGCCCGACCGGCACCCAGAAATAGCCAAGATGCAGCATGATCACGATGGGCTCGCGCCAACTGTGCACCCCGCGCCATCGCATCAAACGGATGGCATGCACAATCCCGGCAAACAGCAACACAGAACCGGCAATCACCCCCGCCGGATCAAGGATTACGGCAACGATACCAAGCGCAATGCTGGCCAGACACACCATGTCAAACCGCCCGAACATGGCAGGCATCGGGGCATTGATCTGTTCGCGCTGCATCCAGTTGCGTGTAAAGGCCGGGATCACCCGCCCGCCAATCAATCCGATCAACAAGATGATCGTCAAAATTGTTGTTTGATACAGCATGGCCGGATCAAGGGCGATGACATCAAGGCAAGCCGCAACAAACAGTCCGTCAAACAGCGCGATTACGGAAATAACGGCCAGAACCCGCATATTGCGGTAATTGCGGGCGGCAACCAGTTCCCGCACACCAAGGGCCAGCAAGAAGATGAAATAAATAAGCGCCCCGGCAATCGTCAAAACCGGGTCCAAATGTTCGCCAAAGCCAATGGCCAACCGCCCGATCAGCCAGCTTATGGTTAACGCCATTAACATGACCCCGGAAATCGGTGTGCGACTTGTCCAGTTGGCAATCGCGGTCAGCAAGAATCCCCCGATGGCCGCCCCGCCAAATCCGAAAATCATTTCATGGGCATGCCACCATGAGCCTGTTCCCAGACTGGGTGTCGCAATGCCATGCACAAAACCCGCCACCCACCAGACAACAGCCACGATGGCCAGCACCCCGGCCAGCAGGAAAAGCGGGCGAAAAGCCCCCGTCCAGAACGGATGTGTGGCCCTGTGTGGTTCGGTAATCGAAATCGGTGCGGTTCTGCCAGCCATGACATACCTCCAGAATGTTGGAATGCGTCATAGTAGCGATCAAACCTGATCGCGCCTTGATGTTGCGCAATTCGTCGGGACGGCGTTTTGTCGGGTTGGTGTTGCCTTTGCGTGAAATCCCGCACCTTTTTGAACGATAAGCCTTTTCAACCGCGTTTAACGCGCTAGATTAGGAGCATCAATTTCTTTGCAGTTGCTTGATCAAGGACTGCGCCCCGAAACATGACAGGAGTCCTGTTCACCATGAAGATCACGTTTTCCGATCTCGCCATTCCGAAAACCGGTGCCGTTATCGCCTTCGCGACCGAGGGTGCCGATCTGATGCCCAGTGCCGTCGCACTTGATGAGGCAACCGGGGGTGCGATCACCAAGGCGATCAAGGCGTCGACCTTCAAGGGCAAATCCGGCCAAAGCCTTCAGGTGCTGGCACCGGCCAATGTCGATCTGTCGCGCGTGATCATTTTCGGGATCGGCAAGGAAGCCGAATTTGACGTGATTGCCGCCCAGAAACTTGGTGGCTCCGTCACCGCCCGCGCGCTTTCCACCGGCGAGAAAGAACTTTCCGTTCTGTTTGATATGGAAAACCTCGCCTGTGATTTCGCAACCGGTGCGATGCTGCGCGATTATCGGTTCGATAAATACCGCACGACAGAGACCAAGGAAGACAAGCCGGTCCTCAAGGCGTTCGATATCGCCACCCGCGATCACAAGGACGCCAAGAAACAGTTTGAAAGTGCCAAAAAGGTTGTCGAAGGCGTGTTCTTCACCCGCGATCTGGTGTCCGAACCAGCCAACATTCTTTATCCGGAAAGCTTCGCCAAGGAAGTCTCTGCCCTTGAAAAACTCGGGGTCGAGATTGACGTCCTTGACGAAAAGGAAATGAAGAAGCTTGGCATGGGCGCACTTCTGGGTGTTGCCATGGGCTCGGCCCGCAAACCGGCCATGGTCGTCATGCGCTGGAACGGTGGCAAGAAAAAGGACGCGCCGATTGCCTTCGTGGGCAAGGGTGTGACCTTTGATACCGGCGGTATTTCGATCAAACCGGCTGCCGGCATGGAAGACATGAAGTGGGATATGGGCGGTGCCGGTGTGGTATCGGGCCTAATGAAGGCACTCGCCGGGCGTAAGGCGAAATGCAACGTGGTTGCCGTACTTGGCCTTGTTGAAAACATGCCGTCCTCAACCGCACAGCGTCCGGGCGATGTTGTGACCTCGATGTCGGGTCAGACGATCGAAGTCATCAATACCGACGCCGAAGGCCGTCTGGTGCTCTGTGATGCGCTGACCTATGTGCAGGAAAAATACGATCCGCGTCTGATTGTTGACCTCGCGACCCTGACCGGGGCTGTCATCATTGCGCTTGGCCATGAAAATGCCGGTCTGTTTTCGAACAATGACGATCTGGCGACCCAGATCACCACAGCCGGTCTTTCGGTTGATGAAGGCGTCTGGCGTCTGCCGCTGTCGCCGGCCTATGACAAGCAGCTTAAATCCGACATTGCCGATATGAAAAACGTCGGCGGCCGTCCGGCCGGTTCGATCACCGCGGCCCAGTTCCTCAAACGCTTTATCACCAAGGATCGCCCGTGGGCGCATCTTGATATCGCCGCCATGGCCTGGTCGACCGCGGACAAGGAAGTCGTGCCAAAAGGCGGCACCGGCTTTGGCGTGCGTCTGCTCGATCGCTTTGTTGCCGATAATTACGAGTCCTGATTTCAGGAACGCATAACTGAATAAAAGACGGGGCAGGGTGATGATCATCTTGCCCCGTTTTTGCTTTCGCGATACTCAATTGGCTATGGCTGATATCTGGTTTTACCATCTCACCAGCATGCCGCTGGAACGGGCCTTGCCCACGCTGCTCTCCAAAACGCTGGAGCGCGAAAAGCGTGCTGTGGTGATGACCGGTGTCGAAGAACGGGTCGAGGCGATCAATACCCTGCTTTGGACCTATGACGCCGCAAGCTGGTTGCCCCACGGATCAAAGTCCGACGGCGATGCCGAAATGCAGCCGGTCTGGCTGACGGCCGAGGATGAAAATCCCAACAACGCCCAGTTCCTGTTTCTGACCGACCGCGCCATGAGCGACAAGGTGGGGGACTATGAACGCGTCATCATGCTGTTTGATGATCGCGATCACGATGCGGTTTCTGAAGCCCGCACGCGCTGGAAAGACTGGAAAGACGCCGGACACAAACTGTCCTACTGGCAGCAAACCCCGCAAGGGTCGTGGGAAAAAAAGGCCGAAAGCTGAGTGCTTCCGGCCTTTGTTGTTTCAAGGTTCTGTTCAGATTTCCTTGATCAATAACACCCAGTTCTGACCACGATTTTCCCAACCTTCCTTGACCATCGGGCGTTGGGCACAGGCCACAAAGCCTTGGCGTTGGTAAAGGCGAATGGCGTCGGGATTGCCATCCGATGCAATCAGGCTGACAGTCTTTTTACCAGCATGCCGGGCATTGGCCTCGGCCCGTGCAAGCAATGCCGATCCAATCCCCTGATCGCGGTGGGCTGGAAAAACGGCAAGAACATTGATGTACCAGCTTCCCGGTGCCAGACTTTCAAGTTCAAGGATCGGCACGAATATCGCCGGGATATCTGCCGGGTCAAACGGCTCTGGCTGATCGGGTTGGGTATAATCGACAAGTGCCGCAACGGTTTCACCATGACGGACGGCAAGCGTGGTGTTGCGATATGAAAATCCGCCTTCATCACGTTGTGCGCGTCTGCGCCCGACATCAAAGGCCGTCTCGCTGCCTTCTGCCATGCCTTGCCACAAATAGACCGGCAAACCTTCACCGGCGATATTGATCAGCTGGGCCATCGCATCGGCATCCGATTTGGTCGCCCTGACAAAGCTTGTGACCGGTTGCGGGTGGCGTGGATGGCGCGGGTGGCTTGGATGGGCGGCACCCTTACGTGCCGCCCGTTCCAGTACGGGTTCTGCAATCATTGCTCGTATCCTGTTTTTTTTGGGTTTTCGTGTTTGGTTCTTAGGCGCCTGCTGCCAAAAGGCGCGGCAGGGCATGTTTGGTCATGGCCGCAACATGGCGATGGTCTGTGCCGCAACAGCCGCCAATCACCGCCAGATTGGGCAGCAGATCAACCAGATCGTGATAAAGCTGCCCCAGTTCATCCGGATCGCCATCATCAAGATGCGTGCTGGCATCAAGTTCGGCGTGGCTTTGGCGCGATGCATTGGCCCGTACACCACAAATGCGCGTTTTCCAGTCGCCGCTTTCTTCCAGTCGGTCGCGGAAATGATCCGGGTGGGCGCAATTGATCATGTAATAGGCCGGGTAAGCCCCGGTCTCGGCATCAACCATGGCAATCGCATCACGGATGGTCTCGCCGCTGGGCAGGTTGCCATCGGTTTCAACCGTGAACGAAATGACACAAGGAATATCAACATCGCGGCAGGCAAGGGCGATGCCGATGGCTTCCTCGGGATAGTTGATGGTCACGACCGACACCATATCGACCCCCGCCTTGGCAAAGGTAACGATCTGCGGGGCGTGATAGGCGCGCGCCTGATTGATCGTCATCCGGTCTGATGGCACATATCCGTCACCGCGCGGTCCGATATTGCCGCTGATCAGGCAGGGTGTAGCATCCGAATGATAACGATCGCGAAGCTCCGCCATCAGGGCAATGGCCTTGCGGTTGATATCGGCCAGATCATCCACGTCATAACCGATCCGGGCCCCCCAGTCGCGATTGGCGCGCCATGTCGGGCTTTCAAGGATAAATCCGGCTTCGGCCTGTTTGGCCAGATCAAGGTAACGTTCGTAATAGGCGGTGATACGCGCACAGCCCGCATCCGTTTTCAAAAGGTCAAACGATGCAAAATGCGGAAGATCAATCCCGTCATGAAAGATCAGGGTGGTTTCAAGACCACCATCGGTGATGAATTTTACCTTTCCGTGGTGCGGAAGGGGCAGATTGCCTGTGCTCATGGGTCCAAATTTCAGTTTTGGGTTTCAAAATTTCTACCGCGGGGGTATGTAATCGCGGATCGGAAATCTCGCCCTGATTGAGTTTTGCATCTAGTAGGCACACGGTCAGGTTTTTCAGATTTTCAAAAATATATTCAAAACAGATACTTATGGGTTGTCCGGTGTTTTTCGGCGCGGCCGTGGCGGCCTTTGACGACGAAAAACTGTACCGGCGGTAGGGTAAGCGAGGGTTGAGATGGAAAAACTGACAATCACCGACACATTCGGTGGCCCCAAACGCAAGGGCGAACGCACGCGCGAACGCATTCTGGAAATCGCATCGCAGGCGGTTCTGGAAAAGGGGTTCGGTGCGACCTCGATCGAGGAAATCATTTGCGAAGCCGGTCTGACCAAAAGCGGGTTTTTCTATCATTTCTCCGACAAGAACGAACTCGCCCGCGCGCTTTTGCAACGCTATATCGAACAGGATGACGAAATCCTCGATCAGGTGTTTGATCGCGCCCGCGAACTGGTCGACGATCCGCTGCATCAATTGCTGGCAGCGCTTAAAATGCTGGCCGAGGTGCTTGAAGATCTGCCCAACGGTCATCCGGGCTGCATCGTTGCGGTTTATTGCTATCAGGAACGGCTGTTTGACAAGGAAGTCCGCGATCTCAACCGCCATGCCGTTCTGGCCTGGCGCACCCGGTTCCGCGCGATCCTTGATGATATCGCCGACCAATATCAGACGACAGAACCGGTCGACCTCGAACAAGTCGCCGACATGATTTCAACCGTGCTCGAAGGCGGCATCGTCATGTCAAAGGCACTCAACGAACCCCGCAAACTCGCCGATCAGGTCATGCTGCTGCGCAGTTTTTTAAAGCTGCTTTTCACCCAGTGATAGAGTGTTCAATAGTAAGGCGTGGGGAAAAAGCAGAAAGCTGATTACGCTGATTTCGTGTGGTATCAAGGCGGCGAGGTCTTGCCGAGGAACTGCCGGAACAGAATTTCAACTAACGCCTTCGTCACGTCGGCTTGCGACAATTTGCCCGCAGCTAATTCATTGATCGCCGGAAAACTGTCTGCGGACAGTTTATAAAGATCCTTCTGAATGGCTGAGGCCCGCACCGGCCAATCAGGGTCAATTTTTGCTAGCGCCAATAGCATTGCGCGGGCCATCTCGTCGGTATTGCCGCCTTTTATGGCGTCCTGAACTTGCGCAAGTTGTTTGGCTTCCGATACGGCAACGTCAAGTGTCGCCAGAAGGTCTGCCAATTCCTTTGCCTGTGTCTGAATGTCGGCAACCGGATAGTTCTGTTCGATGTCACGCAACGGCGCAACAGCATCTGATGTGGCGAAACTTCCCAGATAGGACATGGCACCGCCCAGTTGCCAGCTTTCCCATTTCTTCCACGCGCCGGCCTTTAAATCAGCAATCAGCGGGGCGGCGATGGTGCCGCCATATTTGCGAAATAGCTGATCAATGGCCTTTGCAGCGGGGCGTCTGGTGACGCGGGCTGCTTCGCGCTTGGCAAGGCTTGCGATATCTTTCAGGGCTTGTTGATAGTCGCTTTCTGCGCTCATCGGGGCGCTCCCATTTCATGTGCAATGATATCAGGCATCAACCGCAGTCCACCATTGGCCATACCGCGCATTGCCAAATGCCGTTTGGCCATCATATGGGCTGCGGACCTCGTTGGTGCCGCAGTGAATTTCGCCAAGCATCGTATGATAATCGACCCAATCGTCGATAAAGACGCAAGTTGGACCATTAACGATGGCTGCAAGCTTTTGCTGTAAATCGCGTTCAAACAGATCGTACCCGTGATTGACGTTGTCTGTCAGATCGACAATCCAAGGGCCATATGGCTTGGGAATCATCAAGCGCGTGTTGCCAACAAACATGTTGGGCATGTCGCCGGTCAATGCGCCGCATTGGAAACCGCCATCAACCCCCGGATAGATGTTGAACCCGTCATCATCATCCAGTGCTGTGGGATCTAGCATGTCCAGAAGCGCATAGGGTTCGTCGATGTAATCTTCTGGATAGAAAATGACCGGGACCTTGATGATATCATCATCGGCCAGATCGAACGCCATTTTTAATCGGTCAATATTCTGCGCAATAACGGCCTCTACGCCATGGATATTCCAGTTGCGCAGTTGTTCATAGGTGTAGGATGCACCGGTTTCCGGATGATCCAATGGCGCATTACCGTTGCCAAGAAAGGTATTGATGGTTGCGCCAACTGGCGTGCCGTCAATCTCAAGATCCGTATAATCAAACTGATTGTTCCCGCCGTTCCAAGCCGGGCGTTTAAGCATGTTTGCCGACCCATGTGCACCCTGGGCGGCTGTCAGCAGACGGTATGCCTCGGCTGGGCTTGCGACGAGTAGCTTCCATTTCTTGAATGGATCGGCCGGGTTCGGATCTGGCACAAAGGTCATCATTTCATCAACATGGCCGACATAAAGCCAATCAGTATCAAGAACGATGGGCGCTTGCATGTTTTGTGCAGCCATGAAGTCGCGGCTGCTTCGGTCTACCTGATGCTCCTGGTTATGCCCGTAATAGATCCGTCCAAACCGATAACTGGTCGTCCCGGCAAGGGTGGTCTTTTTGACCGGCGGTGTCACGGCAATATTGCCACCCGAATTTCCCGACACAATATCGTCAGTGCTTCCGGCCGCCGGGTAGAACACGCCGACATCGGCACTCAGGAGACTTTCGAAAACCCAGTTCTGCAATGCACCCCAACGGTGGGTTTTCATGAAAGCGTTCTTCGACAGCGCGGCATTATTGTTTCCCGGCCAGCTGCTGTAACCCGCAACCACAGTGTCGCGCATCCATCGGTCATCGCCAGCCGGCTCGGGTGCGGTCTGACCCGCCGGGGCGTAATCGTCCCAGACATTGCCGTTAAGATACGGGATATCGATTTCCTGTGCATTTTCCGGATCGCCGGGTGTAACCGTGATCGCCGGATTATCAGCACCGGCGGCATTACCAAGCGCGGCTCTGAACAGTTGATTGTCTGATCCGTCATCATTGGTTGCAATGGCAACGTAAAGATCACTAACGGTTTGCAAATGATGATTGCCGATCCACCGAGCAACCATAAGTCTATCTGCATACCAATAGGTGGTGGTGTCCGGTCCAGTGACTTCGGGCTGAATAACGCTGAGGACAAGGCCACATTCACCGTTGGCAAAGTTGCGCCCGGCAAAGCGCACGGCTTCGATTGCATAGATTTTGCTCGCTCCGACATCAGCCGTGGTCGGGCGGGCGAAGCTGTCGGTTTCAGGGCCGATCATCTCGTCGCTGTCTTGCAGCATACCATCAAAGATCCGGATATGCTTCTCAGGTTCGTCATCGGCCAAAGTTTCGCGTATGACCTTAAGCTTAAGCTCCCACGCTGCGGGCACGCCGACTACAGGACCGGCAATGGTGCGGCGTATCTCAATCCGGCCCGTCCCGCTCGCAAGATCATTGTTGCCATTGACCTTATCGTCCTGATTGTCGGCATAACCGGCGGTGATTGTATTGTCATCACGGTTACAATTGACCGGGATAATGGCACCTTGACCATGCACGCCAAAAGTGATTGCGGGTGGCGTGAATTGATTAATGATGCCCGCCCCGTCAACGGCACCGTCGCGATTGCGATCCGTGTGAAGAGTGTAGTAAATGACGGTGAGATCCTTGGCATTTAGTCCGTCGCCATTGACCACAATATTCTGTTCGTCAATCGGCACAAACCCGGCACCATTGACCCGTAAACGCCAGGTTCCGTTGTCGATGGTGAACTCATGGGATTCGGCCACGCCGGGCGTCAGGGTCATGTTGTGCGTTTGCTGTGGCTGATTGTCGCAGGTCAATGATACCCGCACCTCATCAAACGGATAAGCGCCAGCAGGGGCGGTTAGCTGTAGAGTATATTGTGCCATAACGTCCTCAGCTGTTGATCGGTTCGGGGGATGTGTCAGCGCCCAAAACACTGGCAAGTGAAAGCCTTGCTTGCAGGGCGTTGTTCAGGATTGCGACACGGTCATCAATGGTGCCCAGGGCCTTATCTTTCAGGATTGCGCTTGCCCAAGCTTGGCTGGTGACGTTTGCGCCACCCGTGAATTGCACCGTGGCATAATCAACGATCCCATCCGGTGTTTTAACGCCAAGCTTGATTGCGGATTCCCCGGCGGTGTCGCAGGCCACTTTCAGACTATCTGCATCAAAGTCGGAAATAGCTTCTGGATGGTTTACCTGCATATATCCGGGCAAGGATGCAATGACCTCTTGTAAGGACATGACGGGCTTCGGCTTAGGACCTGGTTTCGGAGCAGGTTGCGGCCGAGGCTCGGGCTTTGGCTGGGGTGTAAGGTCAGGGGCAGGTTTGGGCTGTTGTGGTTTTTCAAGTTGTCCGACAGCCTGAGATTCTTGGGTGAGCAGTTGGGAAACCTCTTCGGCAAAGCGCTTTTCCGCACCCAGCCGGTTCTTAGCATAGGCATCAAACTTCTGTTTGCTGATGATGCTCATCGATTTCAGACGCTCGGAATCTTGGGCGGCAAAGGCGGTCAGCAGGGATGAAATCTGGGGTGCGTTGAAGTCCAGCCGGGATGAAAGCCCCGCTGGGTCCGTGCAGGTGCCATTTGCGATGGCGGTATCTCCCTCGGCCGCCAGTGCTTCGAGCTTGGCTGTCTCGGCAGACAGTGTCCCCAATTGCTCCTTGGTACGCACATCCACCTTATTGCCCATGACTGTGACAAAAGTCGGGTATTGCGACAGTGTTCGGGCAAGGTCGTTGATCCGGTTGGCAAAGGCCATCTGTTCAATCCCGCATTGATATTGACCCCTGATAGACGAACAGGGTGGGGCTTTGTGATGTCGGGCCATTAGGTGCTCAATAAACAAAATTTTTGTGTTGTATTTTTGGGAATCATACATGCCATGCGTGAAATGCATGATTTTAGCCATTGAACAATGACATCGGGTCAGATAGACAAGGGGTGTTGAACGCGCCGATTTGCTCCTCAGCTTGCGGGCGCGCTAAAAATGCGGCTAAAGCGAGAGGGCGTATATGCTCTGTATGTACGACCGCCTCGGTAAAGCCGTGGCGGTTTTTTTGTATCTACGGAAAGGTTGGGATCCATGATCCGGCTCTCGAACGTCCAGAAAACATATGCAGCCCGGCGTGGCAGCGACGAACATGTTGCGCTGCGCGGCATCAATCTTGATATCGCTGCTGGCGAAATCGTCGGCGTTATTGGCCGCTCGGGTGCGGGCAAATCAACCCTGATCCGCTGCATCAACCTGCTTGAAACCCCGACCTCGGGCTCGGTCACGGTTGATGGCACCGATGTCACGACACTTTCCAAACGCGATTTGCCGTTGTTCCGCCGTCAGCTCGGCATGGTGTTTCAGCATTTCAACCTTCTGTCGTCACGCACCGTGTTTGATAACATCGCGCTGCCGCTTGAGCTTGCCGGTGTCACCAAGGCCGAGATCGCCAAGGCGGTTGATCCGCTGTTGCCGCTTGTCGGGCTTGAAGAAAAGCGTGATCGCTACCCGGCCGAACTGTCGGGCGGTCAGAAACAGCGTGTCGGCATTGCGCGTGCGCTGTCATCCAACCCCAAGGTTTTGCTGTGTGACGAGGTGACATCCGCCCTTGATCCGGAAACCACTCGTCAGATCCTCACACTCCTTAAGGACATCAACAAACGCCTTGGTTTGACCATGGTGGTGATCACCCACGAAATGGCGGTGGTCAAGGCGCTGTGTGACCGTGTGGCGGTCATGGATGCTGGTGTGATTGTCGAAGAGGGCGCGGTTGAAGGCATCTTTGCCGATCCGAAACACGCGACCACCCAATCGCTTCTGGCCGATGAATTCATGGATTTCCGCGCCGGATCAGATGCGAACAGCACCACCAAAACCAATACAAATACCAGCGGCGTTGCCGCCGGGCAGGAGGGCTAAGTCATGTTTTCTACCCTTGCACCCATTCTGCTTCAGGCGACCGGTGAAACCCTTTATATGGTGGCCGTCTCGCTTACGATTGCGACGGCCTTTGGCTTGCCGCTTGGTGTGCTGCTCGCCACCTCTGGCCGGGGGGAGCTGTTTGAAGCCCTTTGGTTCCAGCGCGTTTTTGGCCCGCTGGTCAATGCAACCCGCTCGGTCCCGTTCATCATTTTGGCGGTGGCGATCATTCCGTTTACCCGCTTTGTCGTCGGCACCTCGATTGGCACGTCTGCTGCCATCGTGCCATTGACTGTGGCGGCCATTCCGTTCATTGCGCGGATCATCGAAGGTGCGATGCGCGAAGTCGATGGCGGCCTGATCGAAGCCGCCCAGGCCATGGGCGCGCGCCCGGTGCAGGTCGTGACCAAGGTTCTGTTGCCCGAAGCATTGCCGGGCATCATTCACGGTCTGACCCTGACCGCGGTGACGCTGATTGGTTATTCCGCGATGGTTGGGGCCGTTGGTGCCGGTGGGCTTGGCGATCTTGGCATTCGCTATGGCTATCAGCGTTTTCGCCCGGATGTCATGGCGGCTGTTGTCATCACGCTGATTGTCGTCGTGCAGGTTGTGCAAAGCTTTGGCGACTATCTGGCGCGCAAGGCCGACAAACGAAATATCTGATCAAAATCAGAATGTGAGGATTGCTCACATTCGCCAAATTCCCGCACAAACCCAAATGAAATCAAGGAGTTTTACAATGCGGTTTTTCCTTAAACTGACGGCGGCTGCCGTTCTGGCATCCGCACTCACCGGTCAGGCACTGGCCAACGATGCGATCAAAATCGGCGTTACCCCGGGTGCGCATGAAGAAGTCATGGAAGAAGTCGTCAAGGTCGCAGCCACCAAGGGCTTGGACATCGAACTGGTCAGCTTCTCGGATTATGTTATTCCCAACCAGGCGCTGGATGATGGCGATCTTGATGCCAACAGCTTCCAGCATGTGCCGTATCTTGATAACCAGATCAAGGATCGCGGCTATGAGCTTTCGGTGGTTGGGTACAACATCCTGACCCCGATGGGTATTTATTCCAACAAAATCAAAAGTCTGGATGAACTGGCCGAGGGTGCCGAAGTCGGCATTCCGAACGATCCGACCAATGGCGGTCGTGCGTTGCTGGTCCTGCAGTCCCATGGCCTGATCAAGGTTGATCCGGCGGCGGGGCTTGTGGTCAGCCCGCTTGATATCATCGAAAACCCTAAGAATATCAGCTTTGTAGAGCTTGATGCCGCACAGCTTCCGCGGTCGCTGGATGATCTGGATGCATCGGCGATCAACACCAACTATGCGCTGGAAGCCGGTCTGAACCCGATCAAGGATTCGATTGCGATCGAAGGCAATGACAGCCCGTATGCCAATGTTATTGTTACCCAAACCGCCCGCAAGGACGAGCCATGGGTCAAGACGCTGGTTGAAGCTTACCACGATGATGCGGTCCGCAAATTCATTGAAACCAAGTATGAAGGATCGGTCCTGCCGGTATTCAAACTTCCTGAATAATCATCGCGATTATTCAAAATAATTGAAAAGTCCCGCAGGAAACACGTCCTGCGGGGCTTTTTTTATGTCCGGGTCAGACCGCGCCCAAAATCCAATTGTGTGAGGATTTGAGTTCGCCCGATTTAGACATCGGCAAACAGGACATGATCGGCGGTCAGATCATCCTTGTCGGTGTCTTCGATGATCACGCCGAATGTCCATGGATCGCCATTGCTGAAATCGACATAGAGATCATCGCCGGTCTGGGTGGTGTGATCGAGGAAGCTGTCGAAATCCGTGATGCCGGAGCGTTCCTGAAGATCGCTTGTCAGAAGCAGGGCATCGGGATGATTGCCAGTTTCATCGCTGTCACCGGTTTCAAACCCGACAACCCGGTCACGACTTGAGGCCTCGGCATCGAACACAAAGGTATCATTGCCGCTATTGCCTTCGAGCCAGTCATTGCCGGCCCCGCCCGACAAAAGGTTGTCGCCGAAAACCGGATTGCCGCCGGGACCGGCACGCAGCGTATCGTGCCCATCGCCGCCATAGAGCGACACGTCGCGGGTTTCGCCCGTTAGCGTGTCGTTTCCCGCCTCACCATACAGGTTTTCGCCAAACAGGGTGTCGTCGCCATCACCGCCGTAGATGGTGTCATTGCCGCGATTGCCGATAAGACGGTTATCCTCATCATCACCAATGATCAGGTCGCTTTGATTGCTGCCATCGACATTTTCGATGTTGATGAAGTGATCGCCGGCGCGGCCCGTACCGGTTTCAAGATTGATGACCGGTTGCGGGCCATATTCGCCATACGGCGCATCATTGCCCCAACCGGCGATATAGCTGATGGTGTCGATCCCGTCACCGCCATCAAAGATATTGGTGCGGTCCTCGGAAAAGTCGGTGCTGGCCGCGGCATAGAAGGTGTCATCGCCGCCCTGGCCCTGCATCACGTCACCGTTATCGGTGCGATTGTAGTTTTGGTAGAAGGCGTTTTTGCCGTCATCGCCGATCAGCACATCGCCGTAGGTCGTATCGCGGATATCCTCGATATTGCTATAGCGGTCGCCTTCGGCATCGCCGCCCAACCCGATGCCGGTCGTGAGATTGACGTAAACACCCTGGTCTGAGGGGGCTTGCGTGAAGCCGAAGGTGATTTCATCGCGACCGGGGCCGCCATCAATCACATCAGCGCCCGATCCGCCATTGAGTTCGTCATTGCCCGACCCGCCAAACAGAGTATCGTTTCCGGCACTGCCATTGATGTCGTCATGTCCGGCACCGCCATCAAGCGTGTCATCACCAAACCCCAGCTCAAACAGGTGATCGTTGCCGCCAAGCGCGCGGACATAATCGTCGCCCTCGCGTCCATATATCCTGTCGTCCTGTTCTGTTCCGATAATCGTGTCGTTGCCGTCGGTTCCATAGATGTTGTCAACCATGACCATCTCCTGCGTGGAATGCCTTTACCCCGGCAATCCAAGGTTGCGGCGGAATTTTGGCGACTTGATGACCGGTTGCCGACGGCGGTGTCAGATTACGATCACCAAATCTGCTTTTGGCGGGCCGGGACGCTGGTGCCAATGATTTGGGATGGTCAGTCAAAACGGAAGACAGGGCGGCGTGTATTGTTCCCCCAACCAATTAAGTGTCGGTAGGGGATATCAATGTCGAAGGGGTTTGGGTGGCTGGGTTTCGGACCCGCCTTTGGGGTGGTTGTGATCATCGTGCTATTTGCGGCGGTCATTGGGACACGGGCGCAGGCCGCAGAATTCACCGTAGCCAGCGGTGTCACCGATACGGTTGCCAAAACCCTGACCGCCGGGGAAACCGGATTGGTGGAGCAGGGCGGAGTTCTTAATGTGACGACTGGCAGTGCTATCACTGCCAGTGGTGACGCGGTGAAAGCGACCAACAACGGCACGATTTCGACCGCAGGGGGCGGGGGAAGCGGCATGCTTGGTGATGCCACCGCGACCAATGCCCGGCTTGTCAATAATGGAACAATATCAACAGACGGACTTATCGACAGGGGGATTTACGGCCAAGGTGCCAACTCCACCCTAATCAATCGCGGCACGATCACGACAAGCGGAACCACTGGAGTCGGGATCCTGAGCGGCGGGAGCAATTCGACGCTGTTAAATAGCGGGACGATCACGACAAGCGGAAACAATGCAAGCGGCCTGACCAGTAGCGCGGGAGATGTAACATTTGTCAATAGCGGTACGATCACGACCAGCGGAAACGGTGGAATTGGGATCCTGAGCGGCGGGAGCAATTCGACGCTGTTAAATAGCGGGACGATCACGACAAGCGGAGGAAATACAAGCGGCCTGTCCAGTAGTGGGGCAAATGCGACATCTGTCAATAACGGCACGATCACGACCAGCGGAAATACGGCACATGGTATCAACAGCACAGGCAGTAATGCGACACTTGTCAATAGCGGGGTGATCACGACCAGCGGAACTGCTGCGGCTGGCATGAGGCATTTAACTGGCAATAACGCCACACTGGTCAATAGCGGCTCGATAACCACCCAGGATGGTGATGGAATTGCAGTATCAGGCAGCAGCAGCACCATTACGGTTACCGGTAGCGGATCCGTTACCGTATCGGGCACGGGAAGGATCGGGATCAGATCCTCTGGGGCCAACGGGACGATCAATGTCAGCGGGACGGTGATTGCGACCGGTGGTGCGACCCAGGCGATTTTGGGGGGGAGCAACCAGACGTTAAACATCAAGCCGGGCGCGACGATTGTCGGGACGATTGATCTTGGCGGCGGCACCAATGCGGTCAATATCGATACATCTGCCGGGGCGCGGTCATCGACCCTGACCATCGCCAATGCCGGTACGGTGAATACAGCGGCGGGCGGTGACGGGATTGTCCTGCAAAGCGGATCGACGGTGGTGATTGTCGACCCCACCGGGATTGCGGCCAACCGGGCGGCACTGGGAACGACGACGGTCGGCATTCATCAGGCGGTCAGCCGGCAACTGGCACGATCAAACAAACCACAACCGGTTGTGGTCGCGGCCAGTGACCTTGAACCGGGTATGTTATATGCGCCGAAAAAGCCGTTTGTCTGGGGACAGGTTTTTGGCAGTTATTTATCGCACGGGGATGATGGGGCGAATTTGGGATATCGCAGCCGGGTTGGCGGTGCGGTTGGCGGATATGAAAAGCCGATTGATGACCACAGTATCGGTGTGTTTGGCGGTGTGTCTGTTGCCGGGATGAAAACCGACGAGGCATCGCTTGAAAGTGACAGTAGCGGGTTTTTTGTTGGCGGGTATGGTGAATATGTGGTTGGCGACTGGGCGATTGATGGGACCATGGTTGTCGGGTATCAGCGCCATCAGGATCGACGTCTTGTGGTCGATAACCTTCAGGGCGAGGAAACCGCGCAATCAGATTACAACAGCGTCTATATCAGCCCGTCATTGGCGGTGATCCGGTCGATTGATATCGGCGACGGGATTGAATTGCGGCCGTCGGCCGAGGTTAATTACACCTATGGCTATTACGGTGAATATACCGAAACCGGCACGACATCATCGAACCTTCGGGTTCAGGGGCATGGTGTGGATGTGATCAATGGCCGTTTGCAACTGGCCGTTCGTCAGGATCTTGAGGATGGCGCGGGCGAGATGGAACTGCGCGGCGGGATGAAATACAGCTATTTCGGGTGTGACAGCGTTGATGTCGGCCTGAGCAATGGTCCGCTTGTCCGGTATCAGGGAAGCGGGGAGACATCATCGCATGGTGGCTTTGTTGGCGGGAATTTGCGCTATGACCTTGATCGACAGATGACGTTTGTTGCCGATATCGAGTTGGGATTTGCGACAAGTGATGAACGCACGGCGTCGGGTTTTGTCGGTTTGGAATACAGGTTCTAGCGTCCACACGCAGGGATAGCGGCAAGGGGGAGATGGCCGTGGGCCTGGTCGTCAGAGCTGTCGGACCCAGTTTGGTAGACCGGCAGCGTAGGCCGAGGATGCCGAGTTGTTGGCTTGATACCGGCTGCGGGCAGCCAGCGCATCGGCGCGGACCTGACTTGGCGTAATTTTAAACTTGGCGCGAAAAGCACGGCTGAAATGGGATTCACTGTTAAAGCCGCACTCAAAGGCGATGGTGCTGATGTTTTTGTGGCTGTAACGATGCTGGGACAGTAATTGCAGGCTGCGCTGCAGCCGACGATCCCACAGATAGTTGGCCACCCCGCCATGGGGTGCGAAAATGCGGTATATCTGAGATCGGGACATGCGGAAAGTTTGCGCAAGGCTTGCCGGAGTCAGGTTTTCGGAAAGATTGGCGTCGACATAGCGTGATATGACTTTTGCAAGGGCAATTGATGTTGGCGTGTCGACGGCATCGGGCATCATGCTTTCGCGCCCAAGGCATCCTTGCATCAGGTTGAGGGTTCCGTGCATCGCACTGCCCGCCTGATGGGTGGTCATATCCAGGATGCTGTCCCACAAGTTCAGGAAACCGGTCGCCATAAAGCGGATCATCGGGTTATCGCCAGATAATTTCAAACCATGCAGCGGGGCAAGCATATCGGATATTTCCGGGCGCAGTTCCCGTGGCAGAACAAGTGTGAGGTTTTCAAAGTCGGTGTTGATCATGTCGTGGGGCTGATCAAGGTCAATGATCAGCATATCGCCCGCGACAATGTGCTGGTTGTCGCTGGTAACGCCGCCGCCCTTGCAAAAGAGCTGGACCAGAATGTGGTCCATATTGTCATGGATAACCCGGTTGCTGTCGCGTGTGAAACGCTGGGTTTGTGACCGGGTTACACCAAAAACGGCGTCTCCGAGGTCGCAAACATCAATCCCGGCGCGGACATTTGCAGGTTGTATTGCGTCATCGGGCATCGAAAGATCGAAGAATACCCCGATATTTTCCTGCCAGGCATCAAAGCGGTGGCGCGGATCAATATCCCTTGTATCGAAATTTGATACCGGAACCGGTGTCGGGGTTGTCAATTCGGGGTTCTTTCATGTCAAAGGCAGAACCAGAAATGATGACAAGAAATCGCCCGCCCTTTGAAATCGGACTAAATCATCGGTTGATGTAATCCGTTATTTTTTAAATGAAAAAGGTGATGTTCACAAGCGCTTATGGCCGATGCCGACGCGTTGGTGCTTGGCATCAGGCGGGCGCGTATGGCTTAGATGGATTCCCGCTTGCGCGGGAATGACGGGCTTTCAAGGTGCGGGGAATAGGCGGGGGATGGCGGATCACGCCACCATCGCGTCATATTCTTCCTGCTTGTCGAGCCATTTCTGTTCGACCATGGCAAGGTCGTTTTCGATCTGGCCGAGTTCCTTTTGGATGTCGGCCAGTTTTTGGGCGTTGGCGTCTTCGTAAAGGGTCGGGTCGGCCATTTTTTCTTCGATGCCGGCTTTGCGTTCGGAAAGCTTTTCCATCTGCTTTTCGAGCTTTTCGACTTCGCGTTTGATTGGGGCTGCCACTTTGCGTTTTTCAGCCGCCTGCTGGCGTTCGGCCTTGCGGTCGCGTTTGGCGGGTTTGCCATTGCCGTTGCCGTCTTCGCCGCCGTTTTTGTTGGCACGGCGTTCCATGCGCGCACGATCGAGAAGATACTGGCGGTATTCGGCAACGTCGCCGTCAAAGGATGTGACCGTACCATCAGCCACCAGAACCAAACGATCCGCACAGGCCTCGATCAAGTAGGGATCGTGGCTGATGATGATCACAGCCCCTTCATAGGCGTTGAGCGCGTGGTTCAGCGCGTCGCGGCTGTCGATATCAAGGTGGTTGGTCGGCTCATCGAGGATGAGCATATGCGGGGCATCAAGCGTCATCAGCGCAAACAGCAGACGCGCCTTTTCCCCACCAGACAGGTCCTTGACCTTGGTGTCGCCTTTGGCCCCTTCGAAGGCAAAGCGGCCGAGCTGGGCGCGGACCTTGTGTTCGATGACATCAGGCATCAGGGATGCCATATGCTGATAGGGCGTTTCATCGCCGCGCAGCTCGTCTGTCTGGTGCTGGGCGAAATAGCCGATGCGCAATTTGTTTGACGCATGCTTTTCACCCGACATCAGGTGCAAGCGATCAGCCAGAAGCTTTGCCAGGGTCGATTTACCGTTACCATTGGCACCCAAAAGGGCAATGCGGTCATCCATATCAATGCGCAGGCTGATATTGCGCAGGATCGGTTTGCCTTCTTCGTAGCCGACATCGCCATCATGGATGTTGATCAGGGGTGGTGGCAGTTCCTTGGGACTTGGGAAGTCAAAGGAAATGCCGCGATCCTCGACCACCGGGATGGCCGGGCCCATTTTTTCAAGCATCTTGACACGGCTTTGCGCCTGTTTGGCCTTGCTGGCCTTGGCACGGAAACGGTCGATGAAGGATTGCAGATGCTTTTGCTGGGCGATCTGCTTTTCGTAATGCTTGGAAGCCAGTTCCATCTGTTCGCGGCGCGTCTTGGCGAATTTATCGTAGTTGCCGCCATAAAGTGTGACGGTGCCGTCATGCAGATGGGCAATCGATTTGACCACCCGGTTCAAAAGATCGCGATCGTGACTGATCAGGATGATCGTGCCGGGATAGTTGATCAGATAGTTTTCAAGCCAGATGGTGGCTTCAAGATCAAGGTGGTTGGTCGGCTCATCGAGCAGCAGCAGATCCGGGCGCAGGAAAAGGGTGGCCGCCAAGGCCACACGCATGCGCCAGCCGCCCGAGAAATCATCACAGGGGCGTTGTTGCGCTTCGCCGTCAAAACCAAGGCCGGACAAAATGGCGGCAGCGCGCGCCTCGGCGGTATGGGCTTCGATATCGGCCAAGCGAGTATGGACCTCGGCAATGCGGTGCGGGTCGGTGGTGGTTTCGGCCTCTGCCAGCAAATCGGCGCGTTCGGTGTCGGCCGCCAAAACGGTTTCAAGAAGCGACCGCGAACCTGCCGGGGCTTCTTGCGATACGACACCCATGCGGGCCCGCTTGGACAGCACAATATCGCCGCCATCGCCGGGCAGGTCGCCCGAGATCAGTTTGAGAAGGGTCGATTTCCCCGCACCATTGCGCCCGATCAGGCCGACCTTGTGGCCATCAGGGATGGTCAGCGATACCCGGTCAAGAATGACACGTCCGCCAATGCGATAGGTGAGGTCGGTAATTTGCAGCATTTTCGGTTGGTCTCTTGAACTGGTTTGCGGGCGCTTTGGGCGCAGTTTAGGGGGAATCGCAAGGATTTCTGTGCTTTCAATAGGGCAGGAGCGTGTTTGACGCAAGGATTCTTCAAATTGTCATGGCCGGTGTGATTTCGATGACAGATCCGGGCAAAACCGGCGCTAAATCGCAGTTTCATGCCTTTTGGGGGCGTTTTGCAGGCGAAACGGGTGAATGCAACGGCTGCAGGTCTGGTTTGCAGCGGTAGAACTATGTGTTGCGTTGCGATCCAACCCCGTTTATATAGCGCCAACCTTCGGGTCTGTGGATGATAAGGGCGGTCTTTGGTACCGCCTTTATCTTCCGCAGGCCCTTTGTACTCGGGGGGCTTCTTGGGGGCCCTCTTTGGGGGTAACGAATTTTTACAAAGCTTAGGTGAAACCAATGGCTGTCGAACGCACTCTTTCGATCATCAAGCCGGACGCAACGCGCCGCAACCTGACTGGCAAAATCAATGCCGTCATCGAAGAAGCTGGCCTGCGCATTGTCGCACAGAAGCGCGTCGCTTTGACCCGCGCTCAGGCTGAAGGTTTCTATGCAGTTCACAAAGAACGTTCGTTCTTTGGCGAGCTGGTAGACTTCATGGTCTCTGGCCCGGTTGTTGTCCAGGTTCTCGAAGGCGAAGATGCCGTCGTTAAGTACCGCGAAGTAATGGGCGCAACCAACCCGGCAAATGCCGAGGAAGGCACCATCCGCAAACAGTTTGCAGAATCCATCGAAGCGAACTCGGTCCACGGTTCGGACTCGCTCGAAAACGCTGCAATCGAAATTGCATATTTCTTCGCTCAGACCGAAATCGTCGGCTAAGCATAGAGCACGTCGCGTCTAATCTGCACCATTTTGCCGGAGACAGTCTTCTGTCGCACAAGGAATGAACCGCAGAGCGTAGCGGGGCTACGGTCAAGGATCCTGACGCAGTGGGGCGGAAGACTGTCCCGGCCCGAAGGGTTTGATTTTGGCGACGTTTCGCGGCGTTACACCGCTTGACCGATGCGCCGCATCGCTCTGCACGCTGTGCCTTGCCAAACGGTTCGCCAAAATCAAACAAAATGATACAGATTAGACGCGACGTGCTCTGTAATACCGAATTACCGGTTCTTCCGGCCTAAAACGCCCCGCAATCTGCGGGGCGTTTTTTGTTGGGAAATTTGGAAATCTATTGGGTCAATCGATCAGGAATGCGGCCATCAGCAGCAGTAGTACCCCGATCGAGATCACGCTCCAGAGCATGAATTTTGTCCAGTGGTGCCAGCCTTCCTCGTGGTGGTGCACCAGGCCTTCGTCGTAATCGCTTCCTTGCATTGTTTCCTCCCTGTTGTTGGGACCATTGTTTGGTTTGCTGTTATCACGCAAGACAACAAGGTGATGGTAGCGCAAATCAACTCAGGGGTGAATTGCTTTGATGTTGTTGACTGTTTTCATCTGTTCAACCGGATGGACAAGGTGGTGTTGCGTGTGGCAGTATTTGCGGATGGAAAACGTTGTGACCGAGAAATCGGTACGAATTTTTACCGCCTCTCATAGAGTGGCGGGGTAGCGACGTTTTGACCAAATGAGACCCACCC